>NZ_CP112880.1:7570005-7890840 GCF_028747205.1 Streptomyces sp. CA-278952 | reverse complement strand
GCCAGAAGGGCCTGTCCGTCGCCTTCGACCTGCCGACCCACCGGGGCTACGACAGCGACCACCCCCGGGTGACCGGTGACGTCGGCATGGCCGGGGTGGCGATCGACTCGATCTACGACATGCGCCAGCTCTTCGACGGCATCCCGCTGGACCGGATGTCGGTGTCGATGACGATGAACGGCGCGGTGCTTCCGGTGCTGGCGCTGTACATCGTGGCAGCCGAGGAACAGGGCGTGCCGCCCGAGAAGTTGGCCGGGACCATTCAGAACGACATTCTGAAGGAGTTCATGGTCCGCAACACCTACATCTATCCGCCGACGCCCTCGATGCGGATCATCTCCGACATCTTCGCCTTCACCTCGAGGAAGATGCCGCGCTACAACTCCATCTCGATCTCCGGCTATCACATCCAGGAGGCCGGGGCGACGGCCGATCTGGAGCTGGCGTACACGCTGGCCGACGGGGTGGAGTATCTGCGCGCCGGTCGTGAAGCCGGGCTGGACGTCGACGCGTTCGCGCCGCGGCTCTCGTTCTTCTGGGCGATCGGCATGAACTTCTTCATGGAGGTCGCGAAGCTGCGGGCGGCCCGGCTTTTGTGGGCGCGTCTGGTGCGGCAGTTCGACCCGAAGAACCCCAAGTCTCTCTCCCTGCGCACCCATTCGCAGACGTCCGGCTGGTCGCTGACCGCGCAGGACGTGTTCAACAACGTGACGCGTACGTGCGTGGAGGCGATGGCCGCGACGCAGGGGCACACCCAGTCGCTGCACACCAACGCGCTGGACGAAGCGTTGGCGCTGCCCACCGACTTCTCGGCGCGGATCGCCCGTAACACGCAGCTCCTGCTCCAGCAGGAGTCCGGCACCTGCCGGGTCATCGACCCGTGGGGCGGCAGCGCGTACGTGGAGAAGCTGACGCGGGACCTGGCGGACCGGGCCTGGCAGCACATCGAGGAGGTCGAGGCGGCCGGCGGGATGGCGAAGGCCATCGACGCGGGCATCCCCAAGCTCCGGGTGGAGGAGGCCGCCGCGCGCACGCAGGCGCGGATCGACTCCGGGCGGCAGCCGGTGATCGGGGTGAACAAGTACCGGGTGGAGACCGACGAGAAGATCGACGTCCTCAAGGTCGACAACTCCTCGGTGCGCACCCAGCAGATCGAGAAGCTGCGCCGGCTGCGCGAGGAGCGCGACGAGGTGGCGTGCCAGGAGGCGCTGCGCGCGCTGACGGCCGCCGCCGAGCGTGACCCGGGCCCGGGACTGGAGGGCAACCTGCTGGCGCTGGCGGTCGACGCGGCGCGGGCGATGGCCACGGTCGGGGAGATCTCGGACGCGCTGGAGAAGGTGTACGGGCGGCACGCCGGACAGATCCGTACGATCTCCGGTGTGTACCGCAACGAGGCAGGAGAGTCCCCTTCGGTGGACCGCACCCGCGCACTGGTCGAGGCCTTCGAGGAGGCGGAGGGCCGCCGTCCGCGCATCCTCGTCGCCAAGATGGGGCAGGACGGGCACGACCGGGGCCAGAAGGTGATCGCCACGGCCTTCGCCGACCTGGGCTTCGACGTGGACGTCGGCCCGCTGTTCCAGACGCCCGGCGAGGTGGCGCGGCAGGCCGTCGAGGCAGACGTGCACATCGTGGGCGTCTCCTCGCTGGCGGCCGGACACCTCACGCTCGTGCCCGCGCTGCGCGAGGAGTTGGCCGCCGAGGGGCGTGAGGACATCATGATCGTGGTGGGCGGGGTGATTCCGCCGCAGGACATCGAGGCGCTGCACGAGGCGGGCGCCGCCTCGGTCTTCCCCCCGGGGACGGTGATCCCGGACGCGGCCCACGACCTGGTGACGCGGCTCGGCGCCGCGCTCGGCCACGAGCTGTGAGCCGCTGACCGGATGGCTGCGAAGATCGACATCGACGGTTATGTGCGGGGAGTGCTCGACGGGAAGCGGGCGTTCGTGGCGCGCGCGATCACGCTCGTCGAGTCGACGCGAGCCGAACACCGGGTGCTGGCCCAGCAGTTGCTGAGCCGGCTGCTGCCGCACGCGGGGGCGGCCCGGCGGATCGGGATCAGCGGAGTGCCGGGCGTGGGCAAGTCCACGTTCATCGACGCGCTCGGCACGATGCTCACGGGGCTCGGGCACCGGGTGGCGGTGCTGGCGGTCGACCCGTCCTCCAGCCGTACGGGCGGCTCCATCCTGGGCGACAAGACCCGGATGGAACGCCTCGCGGTGGACCCGGCCGCCTTCGTCCGCCCCTCCCCCACGGCGGGCACGCTGGGCGGGGTGGCCAAGGCGACCCGGGAGTCCATCGTGGTGATGGAGGCGGCGGGTTACGACGTGGTGCTGGTGGAGACGGTGGGCGTCGGGCAGTCGGAGACGGCCGTCGCCAACATGGTCGACACCTTCCTGCTGCTGACGCTGGCCCGTACCGGCGACCAGTTGCAGGGCATCAAGAAGGGCGTCCTGGAGCTGGCGGACGCCATCGCGGTCAACAAGGCCGACGGTCCGCACGAGCGTGACGCCCGCTCGGCCGCGCGCGAACTGGCGGGCGCGCTACGGCTGATGCATCCGGCGGACGCGGCCTGGACGCCCCCGGTGCTCACGTGCAGCGCGCGTGAGTCGAGCGGTCTCGACACCCTGTGGGAACGGCTGGAGCAGCACCGGACGCTCCTGGAGTCGACCGGCCGGCTGGCGGCCAAGCGCCGCGACCAGCAGGTGGACTGGACGTGGACGATGGTCCGCGACGCGTTGCTGGACAGCCTGCACAGCCACCCGGCGGTGCGGAAGCTCGCACCCGAGCTCGAACAGCGGGTCCGGGAGGGCACGTTGACGGCGACGCTGGCCGCCGAGGAGATCCTCGCGGTGTTCCGCGCGGGCGAGTTCGGTGCGGGCGAGTTCCGTGCGGGCGGAGCGCGTCGCGAGGGCGGCGCGGAAGAGTCCGGCTGAAGGCATCGCCGTCGCTCGCCGAGGCGGGTGCGCACCGAGGGCCCCTGGCATCCAAGGTCCACCACGGGGCCCTCGGCTTCCGGATGCCGGTGTTCCGGATGTCGGTGTTCCGGATGTCGGTGGGCGAGGGCCCGGTGGGGTGGGGATCGGGCCGGACGGGTGGCCTGGGTCCTGTCGTCAGACTCCCGTCGTCGCCCGGAGGGCGGCCCCGCGGGTCAGGTGCGCGCTCTCGGCGTGCCGGGCGGGTGGAGACGCGGGGCGGCCGTTCACGGGCCCGCCACCGCTCCCGTGCCGCTGGACGGAACGCGGGAAAATTACCACAGCGCTGTTATATTAGCGCTGTGACACATTCCGATCCCACAGTGCGCCCCGACCCCTGGCACTCCCTCCACGAACTTCTGGCAGCCATGGACGCCGAGATCGAGCAGGTCTACGTCGAGCGGGGCATCGAGGGCGTACGGCCCCGATTCGTCTATCCGTTGATCCGGCTCGCGCACACCGGACCGCTGACCATCCGCGAGCTGGCGGAGTCCCTGGGGCGCTCGCACTCCGCGATCAGCCAGACCGTCGCCGCCATGCGCAACGCGGGGCTCGTCACCTCCGAGCCCGGCCCCGACGCCCGCACCCGGCGGATCGACCTCACCGACCGCGGCCGGTCGCTGGTGCCGTTCCTGGAGGCGGAGTGGCGCGCCACCCACAGTACGGTCGCCGAGCTGGACGGCGAGGTCCCGTACGCGATGACCGCCGTCGTCGAGGAGGTGCGGCGGGCCCTGGAGCGCAGGTCTATGCGGCAGCGGATCCTCCACCACCTGACCGAGCCATCCCGATGAAGCGGCGTGTCGGCGGCCCGTTCCTCGACACCCGCCCGCTCCGGGGCAATCAGCCGTTCCGCGACCTGTGGATCGGCACCTCCGCCTCCCAACTCGGCGGTCAGACAGCCAACGTGGCGGTGCTGGCCCAGGTCTGGGAGTTGACGGGCAGCCCGGTGGGCACGGGCGCCATCGGGCTCGCCACCGGTCTGCCGATGGTGCTGTTCGGCCTGCTCGGCGGGTCCCTGGCCGACGCCTATGACCGCCGTACGGTGGTCCGGGCCACCACCGCGGGACAGGTACTGGCCGCCGCGGGGCTCTGCGCCCAGGCCCTGGCGGACAACCGCAGCGTCCTGGTGCTGCTCGCCCTGGTTGCCGTGGGAACGAGTTGCGGCGCGCTCGGCGCACCCGCCCGACGCACCCTCCCGGTCCGGCTCCTGCCGGGCGACCAGGTGGCGGCCGGGCTCGCGTTGACCAACGTCTCCTTCCAGACGGCGATGCTGGCCGGCCCCGCGCTGGCGGGGCTGATCATCGCCGGCTGGGGCTTCCCCGCCGCGTACGCGGCCCAGGCCGTGGCCATGACGGTCGCGCTGCTCGCGGTGGTCCGCCTGCCCGCCATGCGCCCCGAGGGCACCGACGCGGCAGACGCCAAACCCCGGACGGAGCGCGGCGGCTGGCTGATCGTGCTGCGCCGCCCGACGCTGTGGGGCTCGATGGCCACCGACCTGTCCGCGACGCTGCTGGCCATGCCCATCGCACTCTTCCCCCTGGTCAACGAGATCCGCTTCGGCGGAGACCCGCGGACCCTCGGCCTGTTCCTCTCCGCCGTCGCGGTCGGAGGAATCACGGCCGGCCTGCTCTCCGGCACGGTGACGCGCCGGCGCCGCGCCGGTCTCGTGCAGCTGTACGCGGCAGGGATCTGGGGGCTGGCACTGGCCTGTTTCGGCCTGGCGGGGCCCTTGTGGCTGGCGCTGTGCTGTCTGGCGGTGGCGGGCGCAGCCGACACCGTTTCCGTCGTCACCCGCAGTGCGCTGATCCAGTTGGAGACCCCGGACGCCTGTCGGGGGCGGGTCTCCTCGGTGGAGCACGTCATCGGCGTCGCGGGCCCCGAACTCGGCAACTTCCGCGGCGGCCTGGTGGCGTCGGCCACCTCGGCCTCCTTCTCGCTGGTCTCCGGAGGACTGGCCGCCGTCCTGGCGATCGCCGCCGTGTACGCGACCAACAAGCCCCTTCGCGCCTACCGCACGCCGATCGCCCCCGAGCAGCCGTCCGCCCCCAAGGCCCTCGCCCCGGCGGCAGCGACAACCGATTAGGCCGACTCAGACGCGGCTCGGACGCCGACAGCCGGCACGCGGACGGTCGGCACGACGACGGGCGCCCCGTCGGAGGTCGCGGTGAGGATCTCCGCCTCGATGCCGTACCGATGTGCCGACGGATGTACCGTCGCGCTCCCGGCGCACAGTGGTACAGTGCGATAAGCACGTGTGCATGCCCCTTCTCATCGGGCACCGGTGCTGATTCCTCTCCATCGCTGTCGCGCCCGTCCTTTCCGACCGGCGATCCAGCTTCTTCGCTGTCTCTCCGGCCCAGGGCTTCCGTGCCCCCGGTGCGTGGCGTGATGTCCGCCGCCCCTCCGTACGCCGGTCCCCTCATTCGCCTGTCCGCGAAAGGACCCCTCCCATGACCACCACACTCGAACGCCCCGTGACCGGGAAGCAGCGCCCCGTCCGGGTCGCCGGCCTTCTCGACACCGCCGACGACGGCCACGGCATGCTCCGTGTCCACGGCGGCCACCCCTCCCCCGACGACATCCAGGTATCGTCCGCCCTGATCCGCCGCCTCGGGCTGCGCAAGGGCGACGCCGTCGAGGGCGACTGCGACCGGCCGCGCGTCCTGTCCTCGGTCGACCTTGTGAACGGACTCGCCCCGCAGGACCTGCGGGGCCGCGCCAGCTTCCGCGATCTGACGCCGGTGCACCCCCGCGAGCGGCTGCGCCTGGAAACGCCGCACGGCGGGCCCGCACCGCGCGTCGTCGATCTCGTCTCCCCCGTCGGCAAGGGCCAGCGCGGCCTCATCGTCGCACCGCCCCGGACGGGGAAGACCGTGCTGCTGCAGCAGTTGGCCGCCGCCGTCGCCACCAACCACCCGGGGGCCCACCTGATGGTGGTGCTGCTCGACGAGCGGCCCGAGGAGGTCACGGACATGCGCCGCTCCGTACGCGGCGAGGTGTACGCGTCGACCTTCGACCGGCCCGCGCGGGAGCACATCGCCCTGGCCGAACTCGCCGTCGAGCGCGGCCGTCGCCTCGTCGAGCAGGGCCGGGACGTGGTGATCCTGCTGGACTCCCTCACCCGGCTGTGCCGGGCCCACAACAACGCGGCCCGCGCGGGCGGCCGGACTCTCAGCGGTGGCGTCGACGCGGCGGCCCTGTCCGGCCCCAAGAAGCTGTTCGGCGCGGCCCGTTGTGCCGAGGAGGGCGGTTCGCTGACCATCCTGGCGACGGCCCTCGTGGAGACGGGTTCGCGGGCCGACGACTTCTTCTTCGAGGAGCTGAAGGGCACCGGCAACATGGAGCTGCGCCTGGACCGCTCCGCCGCCGAAGCGCGGATCTTCCCGGCCGTCGACGTCACCCGCTCCGGCACCCGTCGTGAGGACCTTCTCTTCGGTCAGGGCGAGTTGGCGGCCGTGAGGGCCCTGCGCCGCGCCCTGAGCACGCGGGACGGCCAGGGCGCCCTTCAGGTGCTGCTCGACAGGGTCCGGCGCACCCCGGACAACGCGGCCTTCCTGCGGCAGGTGCAGCCGACGGTGCCGGACGCCTGAGCGCGCCCGGCACCGGTCGGCGTGCCGGATCCGGACGAAGGGCTCAGGCGTCGCCGAGTGCTTCGGAGACCAGCGCCCGGGCCTCCTCCTGGACCCGGGCGAGGTGGCCGGGCCCCTGGAAGCTCTCCGCGTACACCTTGTAGACGTCCTCGGTGCCCGAGGGGCGGGCGGCGAACCAGGCGCTGTCGGTGCAGACCTTGAGGCCGCCGATCGCCGCTCCGTTGCCGGGGGCCTCGGTGAGGACGGCGGTGACGGGCTCTCCGGCCAGGGTGTCGGCCTTGACCTGCTGCGGGGAGAGCCGGGCCAGGACGGCCTTCTCCTCACGGGTGGCGGGTGCGTCGACGCGGGCGTACGCCGGGTCGCCGAAGCGGCCGGTGAGCCGCGCGTAGTGCTGGGAGGGGGTGGAGCCGGTGACGGCGGTGATCTCGGAGGCGAGGAGGGCCAGCAGGATGCCGTCCTTGTCCGTGGTCCAGACCCGGCCGTCGCGGCGCAGGAAGGAAGCCCCGGCGGACTCCTCGCCGCCGAAGCCGAGGCTGCCGTCGTAGAGGCCGTCGACGAACCACTTGAAGCCGACCGGGACCTCCACCAGGGTGCGGCCGAGGTCGTGGGCGACCCGGTCGATCATGGACGAGGAGACCAGCGTCTTGCCGATGCCGGTCCCGGCGGCCCAGCCGTCGCGGTGGGTGTAGAGGTAGTCGATGGCGACGGCCAGGTAGTGGTTGGGGTTCATCAGGCCGCCGTCGGGGGTGACGATCCCGTGCCGGTCGGCGTCGGCGTCGTTCCCGGTGGCGATGGCGTACGCGTCGCGCTGGGCGATCAGCGAGGCCATGGCGTGCGGGGACGAGCAGTCCATGCGGATCCTGCCGTCCCAGTCCAGCGTCATGAACCGCCAGGTGGGGTCGGCGAGCGGGTTGACGACGGTGAGGTCGATCCGGTGGCGTTCCGCGATCCGCCCCCAGTAGGCGACGGACGCGCCGCCGAGGGGGTCGGCGCCGATGCGGATGCCCGCGTCCCGTACGGCGTCGAGGTCGAGGGCGGAGGGCAGGTCGTCGACGTACGCGGTCAGGAAGTCGTACCGGTGGGTGGTGTCGGCGGCCAGCGCCTGGGCGTACGGCGTCCGGCGGACCACTCCGAGTCCGGCCTTGATCAGGGCGTTGGCCCGGTCCTGGATCCAGGAGGTGGCGTCGGAGGCGGCCGGTCCCCCGTTCGGCGGGTTGTACTTGAAGCCGCCGTCGGCGGGCGGGTTGTGCGAGGGGGTGACCACGATGCCGTCGGCCAGGTGCTCGGTGCGGCCGTGGTTGTACCTGAGGATGGCGTGGGAGACGGCGGGGGTCGGGGTGTAGCCGTCCTCGCTGTCGATGAGGACGGTGGCCCCGTTGGCGGCGAGCACCTCCAGGGCGGTGACCCGGGCGGGTTCGGACAGCGCGTGGGTGTCCGCGCCGAGGAACAGGGGCCCGTCGGTGCCCTGGCGGGCGCGGTAGTCGCAGATCGCCTGAGTGGTCGCGGCGATGTGGTCCTCGTTGAACGCGGCGGCGAACGCGGAGCCGCGGTGGCCGGAGGTCCCGAAGGCCACCCGCTGGGCGGGCTCGGCGGGATCGGGGTGGAGGGCGTAATAGGCCGTCACCAGCCGTGCCACGTCGACCAGATCTGCGGGCTGCGCCGGGTGACCGGCCCGTTCGTGCACCATCAGGGCTCCTCATACGTCTTCGTCGTCGGCCGGCCCGCGGGGAGACGGGCCCGGCGCACCGGGAAACGATCACCCCGGTCCGTACCCGATTCTGCTCCCCCGGCCGCTCCGGTGCGCGACCGGTTCACGCCTTCCTCGTGTCGCTCCCCGGCCGGAGCGGCACCGCGCCCCCGGTCCGGAGCGGACCGGGGGCGCTGAAGCGTACGGGCGGGGACTCAACGGCCCTGGAGGGACCTCACGTTGTCGCCGAAGGTCCAGTTCTTGGAGCCGTCCCAGTTCAGGGACCAGGTCATCAGCCCCTTGAGGGAGCCGTTGTAGTGGTTCCAGGCCTGCGAGACGAGCCCGGTGGACATGTGGCCGCCGCCGGCGCCGGGCTGGGCGGGGAGGCCGGGGACCTGCTTGTCGTAGGGCACCTTGATGGTGGTGCCCTGGATGACCAGCCCCTTGTTCAGGCAGTCGGTCTGGGCGGTGAAGCCCGCGACGGTGCCGGCGGAGTAGGAGTCGCCGGAGCAGCCGTACATGCTGCCGTTGTAGTACTGCATGTTCAGCCACCAGAGGCGGCCGCTGTCGGCGTACTTCTTGATGATGGGCAGGTACGAGCCCCAGATCGAGCCGTAGACGACGCTGCCGCCGGTGACGTACGCCGTCTCGGGGGCCATGGTGAGACCGAAGTTCGGCGGCATCGCGGCGAGGACGCCGTCGATGATGCGGATGAGGTTGGACTGCGACGCGGACAGCTGGTTGATGTTGCCGCTGCCGACGAGGCCGGTCTCGATGTCGATGTCGATGCCGTCGAAGTTGTACTTCTTCAGGATCGGGACGATCGTCTCGACGAACCGGTCGGCCACCCTGCTGGAGCTGAGATCGATCCCAGCCGCGGCTCCGCCGATCGACATCAGGGTGGTGAGGCCGGCGGCCTTGGCCTGACACATCTCGGCGGGGGTGGCGACCTTGACGGTGCGGTCCATGCCGTCCTCCCAGAGGACGGTGCCGTCGGAGCGGATGACGGGGAAGGCCGCGTTGATGACGTTGTAGCCGTGCTGGGCGATGCGGGAGTCCGTAATCGGGATCCAGCCGAGCGGCGGGTGCACGCCGTTAGCCGCCCCGTCCCAGTTCTCCCAGTACCCCTGAAGCACCTTGCCCGTGGGCTTCGACTTGACCGCGCAGGTCTCGGCAGCCGCGATGTTCGTCTCCGCGGACTTCGGCGGCGCGGCTCCGACCAACATCGGTACGACGAGTGCCGCGGCCAGGCCGAGGCCCAGCAGTCGTGATGTACGCCCCATGATCCGTATGTCCTTCCAGCCCGGGCCCGCCGCCGACGGGACGAAAGGTTCGCCCCGTCCCGCCCTGTGTCGTGACCCTGTCAAATCGTAGAATGGTCCAGACCTTCGGTCAAGAGGTCTGGACCAGGCCGTCCGCCCGAGCCGGCCCCGCCGCCATGGGCCGCCCGCGAGCCCGCTTCCGGGAAACCCGGTGGCGGGGCTCCGGCGGGGATAGATTCGGGGCTGTAGGACCGTGATCGTTTCCGGGGGGAAGAATCATGGACTGGGGCACGCTCGTGGCGACGGTGAGCGGCGGTTTCATCGCCATATCGGGCACCGTGCTGGCCGACCGCCTGCGCCAGCGCCATGAGAAGGACCGCGGGGCGGAGGAGCGGCGGCGCGCGGTCTACATCGAGTTCATCGCCGCCGTCGGGAGATGCCACACCCGGCTGCGCGGCATAGCCCAGGCGCAGGATCCGGCGGTCGACCCGGACCTGGCCGCCCGAGCGGCCCTCGACGAGGCGGCCGTCCACGAGGTCCGCGAGCGGTTCTTCATCGACGCCTCCGCCGACGTGGCCGGCGCCGGGCAGGCGATGTTCCAGCAGCTGCGCGCCGTCCAGCGCGTCGTGGCCACGGGCGCCACGCACACCTCGTCGGCCTTCCACGACGCCTACCACCCCTACCTCGACATGGTGTGGGCCTACCGGGTGGCGGTGCGCGGCGAGCTGAAGGACCGGACGTTCTCGCCCGCGTCCTTCGGGTGGGACGCCTGGGACGGCAAGGAGCGGTGCCCGGTGTGCCGGGGGGAGCTCACTGCGGGGGCGTGACCTGACCCGGTGCCGTCACCTGGCGCCCCGTTCCTGGCGGGGCACCGTGCGCACGCCGTCGTGGAGCGAATGGGCCATGATCACGGGTCCGTGGTAGGTGCCGTCGTTGATGGTGGTGTGGTTCATCGACACGGTGGTACCGGCGGGCTGCCGGGGCGCCGGCTCGTCGAGCAGACCGCGCAGTTCCTCCGCGGCCTCGGGGTTGTCGCGCAGGGCCCGGCGGAGCCTCTCCGCCACTCTGCGGCGACGTCCGCGACACCGTCCTCGTCGCCGTTCCGGCTGCCGCGAGCAGTTCCTCGCGGGACTCCTCCAACTCCGCGTCGATCGCGTCGACGTCCTCGCCCCGCGCCAGGAACCGGGCCACCGTCTGCGCGCCTGCCGGCGGTCGTACAACCATGCCGACGCCCGATGCGTGATGATGGATGAGGGGCCGCGACACGACGGCGTTGCGCCGACACCGCCGGCCGACGCCCCGGAAGGGCGGTCGCCATGTCCGCAGCCGAGATCAGGACTTCGGCCGCAGTGCTGTTCACCGCGCTCCTGCTGGCCGTCACGGCCGCGTGCACGGGCGGGGACGGTTCCTCCACCTCGCCCCGCAGCAGCTCTCCCTCCGGGGCGGGCCGGGCCGTACTCGCCGTGAAGATCGACAATGTGGGGCCCGCACGCCCCCACACCGGTCTGGAGCGGGCCGACATCGTCTACGTCGAGCAGGTGGAGGCCGGCCTGAGCCGGATCCTCGCCGTGTACTCCTCCGCCCTGCCGCCGGTCATCGGCCCGGTGCGCAGCGCGCGGGAGACCGATCTCGAGCTGCTGCGGCAGTTCGACCGGCCGGCGCTGGCCTTCTCGGGGGCCCAGAGCAGGCTGCTGCCGGTCATCGACCGAGCGCCGCTGGACCCCGTGCCGCCCTCGGAGGCGCCCGGGGCGTACTTCCGGGGTCCGGACCGGCCCGCGCCGCACAATCTCTATCTGCGGCCGCAGCGGATCCCGTTCGAGGCCTCCGGGGTGAACGCCGTCGGGGAGCTGGGGCTGGAGGTCGGCGCGCCGCCCCGCGGCGGGGAGCGGGAGGACAGCCGTACGGTTCGCTATCCGTCCGCGTCCGTGACGTTCACCTGGTCCGCCGAACGCGAGCGGTGGCTCGTCTCCCTGGACGGCTCCCCCGCCCGCACCACCGAGGACGACCGGCTCGGAGCCGGGACGGTCGTCGTCCAGGACGTGACCGTACGGCCGTCGGACTTCCGCGACCGGTCCGGGAACAGCAGCCCGTTCACCGAGACCGTGGGCTCGGGAGACGCGGTCGTCCTGCGGGACGGCCGGGCGTACGAAGCCCGGTGGACGCGGAGCGCGGCCGACGCGGACACCGTGTACACCACCCCCGACGGACAGCGCGTCGATCTCGCCGAAGGGCCGCTGTGGATCCTGTACGCGCCGCGCGGGGGCGCCTGAGCGGCGGCTCTGCGAAGCGCCCGCAGGGGCACCCCGGGCGGCGGGGTCGGCGGGGTCGGCCCCACGGCCCGGGGTCTCCGCGCCCGGCTACCGGGAGCGGGACAGCAGTGTCCCGCCCGCGTACTGGGCCGACTGCCCCAACTCCTCTTCGATCCGGATGAGTTGGTTGTACTTGGCCGTGCGGTCGGAGCGGGACAGCGAGCCGGTCTTGATCTGGCCGCAGCCGGTCGCGACCGCCAGGTCCGCGATCGTGGTGTCCTCCGTCTCGCCGGAGCGGTGGGACATCACGGCGCTCCAGCCCGCACGGCGGGCGGTGGCGACCGTGGCGAGGGCTTCGGTCAGGGTGCCGATCTGGTTGACCTTCACCAGGACCGAGTTGCCGACGCCGGTCCGGATTCCCTCGCGCACCTGCGCCTCGTCGGTGCAGAACACGTCGTCGCCGGTGAGCTGGCAGCGGTCGCCGACGCGGGTGGTCAGCTCGCGCCAGCCGTCCATGTCGTCCTCGGCCATCGGGTCCTCGATGGAGACGACCGGGTACGCGTCGATCAGCTTGGCCAGGTAGTCGACCTGCTCGGAGGGGGTGCGGCGCACACCCTCGCCCGCGTACACGTACGCGCCGTCGCGGAAGAACTCCGACGAGGCCGGATCCATGATCAGACCGATGTCCGCACCGGGACGGTACCCGGCGCGCTCGACGGCGCTCATCACGAAGTCGAGCGCCTCCTCCGCCGTGCGCAGCGCGGGCGCGAAGCCGCCTTCGTCGCCGACGCCGGTGGCGTGCCCGGCGGCGAGCAGGTCGCGTCGCAGGGTGTGGAAGATCTCGGAGCCCATGCGGACGGCTTCCGCGAAGGTCTGCGCGCCCACCGGCGCGATCATGAACTCCTGGAAGTCCAGCGGATTGTCGGCGTGCGCGCCGCCGTTGATGATGTTCATCATCGGCAGCGGGAGAAGACGGGCGTCGGCGCCGCCGAGGTAGCGGTAGAGCGGCTGGCGGTGGGCCGCCGCGGCGGCCTTCGCGGCGGCGAGGGAGACCCCGAGGATCGCGTTCGCTCCGAGCCGGGACTTGTCGGGGGTGCCGTCGAGCGCGACGAGCGCGGCGTCCAGGCCGGCCTGGTCGTCCGCGTCGCGGCCCACGACCGCGGCGGCGATCTCCTCGTTGACGTGGGCGACCGCACGGTCGACGCCCTTGCCGTGCCACTGCCCGGGGTCGCCGTCGCGCAGTTCCAGGGCCTCCCGCGCGCCGGTGGACGCGCCGGACGGGACCGCGGCGCGGCCGAGGGACCCGTCGGCGAGGCGGACGTCGGCCTCGACGGTGGGGTTGCCCCGGCTGTCGATGATCCGGCGGGCGGTGACGGACTGGATGACGGTGGGCTCAACTGCCTTGGGGGCCATGCGAGGTCCTTCCGAAGTCACACGCCGCGGCACTCTTGCGACAACGCCGGCGCGAGCCGCGACGACAGAACTCTACAGCAAGGCTGTTCAGATGTGCTGTTCAGGTTGGCTGTTGGGTCTTGCTGTTCCCCTGTACTGACCGGCTCCGCTCCGCAGGCCACCCGCGAGGACCCACTGCCGATCACGGGTTAAAGTGCCCTATGCCGACCCCGGAACCCGCCACCGTCGCCGCCGATCTGCGCGTCGCCATGGGCAGACTCGCGCGGCGCGTGAAGCAGGAGGACCGGATCCCGCACGGTCAGGTCGCCGTTCTGGGCGTCCTCGACCGGGACGGGGCCATGACCACCAGCGACCTCGCGGCGGACCAGCGCGTGCGCCCCCAGTCGATGGCCCGCGCCGTCGGACTCCTCATGGACCAGGGTCTCGTCGTCCGCCGGGCGCACCCGACGGACGGCCGCAAGTCCCTCGTCGACCTCTCCGACGTGGGGCGGGCGGCGCTGGACGCGGAGCGCGACCGCCGCGCCGACTGGCTCGCGCGGGCCATCGACCTCGAACTCGACGAGGACGAGCAGGAGACGCTCGCGCGCTGCGCCGCCCTGATGGAACGGCTCGCCGCGTACTAGGGCGCGTATCGCGTCGTGATCAATCTGCGGGACTTGCCTATGCGGCCCTGTTCTCGTATAGCTACCGCCAGGTGGCGTGTAGCGCTGAGTAACCGCCATAGCCCTCGTTTCCCCGCGCTGACCGCCTCGTTGAGCTGAACGAGTGACAGCGAGGGGTGGATGGATGCGGCAGGACTGGGAGCCGGAAGACCTGATCGAGGTCTGGACGCTGCTCGAAGACGACAGGAAGAAGGTACGGAACAAATCGGGGGCGACTCGGTTGGGCTTCGCGTTGTCACTCAAGTTTTTCGAGGTGGAGGCCCGATTCCCGGAGTCCGCCAAGGAGATGCCCGCGGCGGCGGTGAACTACGTGGCCCAGCAGGTGAAAGTTCCCGCCGGGGCGTGGGCGGACTACGACTGGCAGGGTGACCGGATCAAGCGGCACCGCAAGGAGATCCGGGAGGCGTACGGGTTTAGGGCGAACACCGAGGAGGACCAGGAGCGGCTGGGCGAGTGGCTGGCCGCTGAACTGTGTCCGCTGGAGCTGTCGCGGGATCGGCTGGCGGAGGCTGTGGTGGCCCGGTGCCGTAACGACCACATCGAGCCGCCGGCCCCGGGGCGGGTCCGGCGGCTGGTGGGCAAGGCGGTCAAGGACTTCGGGGACCAGTTCTGCCGCAGCAGGGCGCCCCCTGTTACGACGTGGGCAAGGCGGTCAAACGAGAAGATGCGACGGGTACGGGCGGATGGCCACGATGACGGGGGCCACGGCCGCTCGGCGCACGAGGTTCAGAATGCGAAGCTGCGGGACCGATGAGTTTTCCGCCGAGCCGCTGTCACATCTGCATCAGGAGGACGGCACCTCCACGTGAAGCGGAGAGAAAAGCATGTCAGCAACTCGCGAGTCGGCGGCCACGGTGAAGTCGACGGTTTTCTCGAGCGACGGAACCCCCATCGCGTTTGAGCAGTCCGGCAGCGGGCCTACGGTAATCCTGGTGTCCTCGGCGCTGGCCGACCGCTCCGACACCAAGAAGCTCGCCGGCCTCCTCGCCCCGCACTTCACTGTCGTCAACTACGACCGCCGCGGCCGGGGCGCCAGCGGCAACAGCGCCGACTACACAGTGCGGCGCGAGATCGACGACATCGCGGCGCTGATCGAGCATGCAGGCGGTTTTGCCTCGGTGTTCGGCAGTTCGTCCGGTGCGGTACTCGCCCTGCGCGCCGCCGCGGCCGGCCTGAACATCAACCGGCTCGCGCTCTACGAGCCGCCCTTCGCCGTCGCCCCCAGCGACTTCGGACCGCCGAAGGACTTCGCACGGCACATCGACGGTCTGATCGCCGAGGACCGGCGCAGCGAGGCGGTCAAGACCTTCATGACCAAGGCCCAGGGTATGCCCGCGTTTATGGTCGGATCGATGCGGCTGATGCCCGGAGTGTGGTCGAACCTCAAGGCAATGGCCCACACCCTGCCCTACGACATCGCGGTCATGGGCGACACCCAGCAGGGCAAACCCCTCACCGCCGAGGTGTGGTCGCCCGCGACTGCACCGACCCTCGTCATGACCGGCTCCAAGAGCCCAGACGGCTTCCAGAGCGCCGCGCGAGCGGTCACGGAGGTGCTGCCCGACGCCGACCATCACACGCTCCAGGGCCTCAATCACGGAGCGGTGGTCATGGCGCCCAAGAAACTCGCGCCGAAGCTCATTGAGTTCCTTCAAGGCTGAGCTTGTTCTTGATCTTCTGGCTTCGAACGGCGTCCCGACTTTGTTCACCCAGGCGGGGGTCCGGCGGATACGGGGACGGCCTTGGCGTGATCCTTCGTGCTGACCAGAGTGCGAGTTTCACCACGTCGCAAGACGCCGTCCAAGGCCGCCAGAGCTGAGTCTGCTGCGTCACGATGTCCGGCGGGAAGCGTTCGCGGAGGCGTGACGCTTCCGGGGCAACTTCTACGCATGTCTGGCCGCCCTGCGTGAAGAACTGTTCGACTCCTGCGACGCGATGCTGGCGCCGACGGGCCGGTCATCTCTCGGGTGGGCCTGACCAGGCTGCCTGAACACCGCGGTGGTCACAGCGCGTTGTACGGCGCTCTCAACCGCGGCGGGATTGACGTCGACCGTCTGCGGACGGTGCTGGCCGGGTTGCCGCTGTCACGTTTCGAGGGGGGCGCCTGGTCCTGGCGGTCGACGTCAGCCCGTGGCTGCGTTCGGACGCGCCGTGCTCGGCGGATCGATTGTTCTGTCATGTCTACGGGTCCAAGGGTGGGCGAAGTCCGCGTCGCAGCTCATCCCGGGCTGGCTCTACTCGTTCGTCGCCGTCCTGGAGCCCGGCGCCACGTCGTGGACCGGGATCTTGGACGTGGTCCGGCTCGGGCCCGCCGACGACGCGACCGCGGTCACTGCCGCCCGGCTGAGGGCCGTGGTGGAACGGCTCGTCGCGGCCGGCCGGTGGCAGCCCGGGGCCCCGGACATCACGATCGTCATGGACGCCGGCTACGACGTCACCGCCTGGCCTGGGTGTGCTGCGGGATCTTCCCGTCGAGTTGGTCGGCCGGATCCGCGGCGACCGGGTGATGCGCCTGCCGAAGCCGCCCCGCTACGACCCCAAGGGCGGCCGCCCGCCAACGCACGGGCCGGAGTTCCGCTTCACCAAGCCCGAGACGTGGCCCGAACCCTCCGTGAGCACGGCCACCGCCACCACCAACTACGGCAAGGCCGAAGCCCAGGCGTGGGACCGGGTCCACCTGGACCACCCCGAAACTCCGTACTCCCGAGGCGGCGGATCGGTGGACCTGGCTCCTGGTCGTCGCGCACACTCAGCTCAGGCTTGCCCGCCCGCCGGCGGCCGACCTCCGCCGACCCTGGGAGAAACCGGCCGAACCTGCACGGCTCACCCCGGCCCGGGTCCGCCAAGAACCGACGCCCGGCACCCCGCTACGACGTGGGCAAGCCCGTCAATCGTCCAGAAACCCTCAAGGCCATCGGCCGACCCGGAAGATAAAGACCAAGCTCAGTCGTCCCGCGCTCTGCGTTCATTGCGCCGCAGTACCTCGTGCTTTCAGCAGCTCGAACACGCTGGAGAAGCTGTCCTGCCCGTGGCCGTCGGCCGCCCGTCTGTCGAGCAGGGCCTTCAACGGCTCATGGACGTCGGTGGCAATGCCCCTGGCTCTGCTGAACTGGATGAGGCTGTCGACCCCGGCACGGTTGAGGTCGACCGTGGAGACCCCGCCTGCATACGCCGATTTACCTGCCTCGCGCGCCAGTTCGGGCAGGAACTCGGCCATCCCGTACAGCCATCGGGCCGCCAGCGGGGCGAACACCTCAGGGGTGGTACCGGCCTGTTCGAGCAGTGCTGCGGCGTGCAGAAACCCGGTGAGGGCCGCGTACCCCGTACCCAGCAGGGCCAAGTCGTGGATCTCCGCAGAACCGGGGTCGATGCCGAAGTAGTGGGCCGGCGCCATCACCTCCAGCTCGCGCCGGTACGTGGTGTAGGCACGCCGGGAACCGCTGTAGAGGAAGAAGCCCTCCGGAGTGGCGACCGTCTCAGGGAGGGCCATCATGGCGCCGTCGAGGTAGTCGGCGCCGTGCCCGGCGGTCCAGGCGGCCAGGTCACGGGCGTGGTCGGGGGTGCTGTTGGCGAGGTTGACCAGGGTGCGGCCCCGCAAGGTGGAGGCGGCGGGACCGAGGGCCTGTCGGACCGCGGCGTGGTCGAGGAGCGGGGCGATCACCAGTGAGCCGGCCGCGACCGCCTCGGCCGTAGTGGTCGCGCGGATCGCGCCTCGTGCGACGAGCGCATCGGCCTTGGCGGCGGTGCGGTTCCATACGGTGGTCGGGTAGCCGGCGTCGAGGAATGCGGAGGCGATCGGAGCGCCCATGCGGCCGAGGCCCAGGACCGTGACGTGGGGCTTGGTCGGTTCAGGCATTCCGCTCGCCCTTCGTGATCGTCTCGATGACGCTGGCGATGCCGCTGGAGCCGTGTCCGGTGGCCGCCGCCCGTTCCAGCAGGCTCCCGATCAGCTCCGGAACGTCGGTGCCGAGGCCCGCGGCCCGGCTGGTGTCCAAGAGGTGCTCCATCGCTGCCGCGTGCACCTCCACCGTGCCGTCGTCGTCCGGGAAGTCCCCGTTCTCGATCTGGCGGGCGTGGTCGGACATCAGCGAGGTGACGAACGGCATGTGCCCCGTCGCCACCGCCGCGAAGGCGGCCGGGTCGACGCCCGCCACGCCCGCCAGGGCGACGGCGTGGTAGAAGCCCGCAAGCGCACCCCAGGCCAGACCGAAGAGCGCCGTGTCGTACACCGGGGCCAGCGCCGGATCGGCACCGAGGTGGACGGAGTTGCCCAGGCTCGCCAACACCGTCCGGTGGGTAGCGAAAGCCTGTGGGGAACCGCTGAAGACGAACAGCGCCTCGGGCCGCCCGACAAGGCGGGTGCCGCTCATGGCAGCGCCGTCGAGGTAGCCGGCGCCGTGCCCGGCCGCCCAGTCGGCCATCCCTGCGGCGTCCTCCGGAGTGCCGGAGGTCAGGTTCACCAGGACCCGGCCGCGCAGTCGCGGCGCCACTGGCCCGAGCAGATCGCTCACGGTGGTGTAGTCCGGCAGACTGACCACGACCAGGGGACTCGCGGCGACCGCCTCATCCACGGTCGTCGCATGGACGGCGCCCTGGGCGACGAGTGCGTCGGCCTTCGCGGCGGAGCGGTTCCATACGGTCGTGGCGTAGCCGGCGGTGAGGAATGCCTGGGCGAGCCGGGTCCCCATCTGTCCCAGGCCGATCACGGACACCGTGGACTGCTCGTGGTTCTCGTTCTCCGACATGAAGTGTCTCCTGGTTCCTTGCTTCTTCGGCTGGGGGCACCGGACGGTTCGTTCGGTGTGTCCTCACTGTGCCGACCGGTGCTGGCGGGGCTCTGTCGGTGCGCTGTCGGTCCCCGGACGGCGGCTGTCAGCCGGCCGGATACCGTGCAGCCATGTACTTCTCGGTGCTCGGCCCGCTCGCTGCCCGGACAACTGACGGCCAGGCGGTCGACGTGCCTGAGGCGAAGGTGCGCGCCTTGCTGGCCGCTCTGCTCGTCCACGCGGGACAGCCGGTCTCGGCCGACCGGCTCGTGGACGATCTGTGGGGCGAGCGGCTGCCCGGAAATCCTGCCGGTGCGCTGCAGACGAAAATCTCGCGGCTGCGCCGCGCCCTGGCGCGGGCCGAACCCGGGGCCGAGACACTGGTGGAGTCGAGGCCCGCGGGATATCTGCTGCGTACCGGCCCCGGAGATGTGGACTCCCACCGGTTCACCGACCTGACCGCGACGGCGTACGGCACCGAGGACCCGCGCACCAGGGCGGATCTGCTGACCGAAGCGCTGGAGTTGTGGATGGGGGAAGCCTTCGCCGGCCTGGGCGACCTGAAGTTCCTGCGCGCTGCGGCCGGACGCCTTGACGAGCAGCGCCTCACCGCCCAGGAGGCGCTCGCCGAGACCCGTCTTGAACTGGGTCAACACCACGCACTGATCGGCGAGCTGGGGGAGCTTTCGGCCCGTCATCCGTTGCGGGAGCGGCTGCGCGCCGTCCAATTGCGTGCGCTGTACCGGGCTGGGCGGCAGTCCGAAGCGCTGTCCGTGTACGACGAACTGCGCAAGCAGCTGGCCGACGAACTGGGCGTGGACCCCGGGCCGGAACTGGCCGCCGTGCACCAGTCGATCCTCGAACACGATGTGGCCCTTCAGCCGCCCCCGGCCTCCCCGAAGAGGAGGTACGGCGACCTGCCGGCTCCGCTCACCGAACTCGTCGGCAGGAAGGAGGCGCTGTCCGCACTGGGTGAACTTCTCGCCGCCCACCGACTGGTGACACTCACCGGCCCCGGCGGGGTGGGCAAGACCCGCCTGGCGGAGGAAGCGGCCGGCCTTGCCGCCGGCGCCTACCCCGACGGCGTACGGATGGTCGGGCTCGCCGGATCCACCGAGGTGGCCGAGCAGCTCAGCGCCGCCCTGGGCGTACGGGAAGAGGGGACGGTAGGGCTGGAGGATGCACTGCGTTCCAGGCGCATCCTCCTGCTCCTCGACAACTGCGAGCACGTGATTGACTCGGCGGCCGACGTCGTACGCCGGGTCCTGGCCGCCGCACCCGGGCTTGGCGTCCTGGCCACCAGCAGGGAACCTCTCGGCCTGGCCGCAGAGATGGTGTGGACTGTGCCACCCCTGCCGCAGGCCGACGCCGCAGAGCTGTTCGCCGCGCGGGCCGCAGCCCATGCACCCGGATTCGCCGTCACCGAGGAGAACGCGGAGGCCATCGCGACGATCTGCCGCCGCCTCGACCGCATACCCCTGGCCCTGGAACTGGCCGCCACCCGCGTCCATGCGTTGGGAGTGCACGAACTGTGCTCCCGCCTCGACGACAGGTTCCGTCTCCTCGCCGGCGGCCGACGAGGCGTGCCACCGCGCCAACGCACCCTCCGAGCGGTGATCGACTGGAGCTGGGAGCTGCTCAGCGACGACGAGCGGATTCTCCTGCGCCGGCTGGCCGTCTTCGCCGATGGCTGCACTCTCGAAGCGGCCGAGGCGGTGTGCGCCGGCGATGACCAGGACGTCCTCGGCCCCCTGATCCGCCTGGTGGATCGCTCACTCGTCACCGTGACCGACGGCCTTCGCTACCGGCTGCCGGAATCGATCGCGGCCTACGCCCATGAACGCCTGACGGAAGCAGGCGAGTCCAGGGCCCTCGAACTGCACCACCAGACCTACTACACCGAGCTCGCCGAGCAGGCTGCAGCCAGGCTCTGCGGCCCTGAGCAACAGAGCTGGCTGTCGCGCCTCGACCACGAAAGCGCCAACCTGCGCACGGCCCTGGAACGCGCCGTGCAGCGGAAGGAGGCCACCGGGGCCCTACGCATGGCACTCGCCTCGACCTGGTACTGGTTCCTGCGCGGCCGGCTGAGCGAGGCCCGGCGATCACTGCGGGAAGCCCTGCACATCAGCGGCGACACGCACCCGACCCTCCGTTCCCAAGCTGCTGTCTGGTGCGCCGGATTCACCCTGCTGACCGGGGAGGAACAGAACAATGCGGTCCATCCGCCCGACGGAACAGCCGACGGCGAGGCCGGTGGCGCACGTGCGGCATGGTTTCTCGGCTACGCCGCACTCAACGCGGGTGACGATCTGGCCCGCAGCGAGACTCTGGTGGACCACGCCCTGACCGACTTCCGCACAGCAGACGACCGCTGGGGCATCGCCGCAGCACAGAGCACCCGGGCCACCCAGGCCCTGCTGCGCGGCGACCTTGCCGCACTGCGCCGCAGTGCCGAGGGCAGCCACGCGCTCTTCGCGGAACTCGGCGATCGCTGGGGACAGTTGCAGACCACCTATCCACTGGCAGCACTGGCCGCGATCACCGGCGACTACACGCGCGCCGCACGCCTGCACCAGGAGGGTCTCCGCCTGGCCGAGGATCTGGGCTTCTGGCCGGATGCCGCCGACCGGCTCACCGGGCTGGGCAGGGTCGCCCTCCTGACCGGTGACTTCCCTCGGGCCACCGAGCTCCACCGCAAGGCGATGGCCTTGGCTGCCGAACACGGCTACGCAGCGGGCGAGATCCACGCCGAAATCGGCCTCGCCCTCACAGCCCGACGCGAGGGCGACTTCGACCGCGCCGAGAAGTACCTCCGCAAAACCCTCGCATGGCACCGCGAAGTCGACTTCGGCCCCGGCCCCGCACTCCTCCTCGCCGAACTCGGCTTCCTCGCCGAACAACGCGGTGACGCATCTGCGGCCCTGTCCCTGCACCACCAGGGCCTCTCCGTCGCCCGTGACAGCGGCGACCCCCGGGCTCTGGCTCTCGCCCACGAGGGCCTCGCCGGGGCATACGCCCTCGCGGACCAACCCGTGCAGGCCGCCCGCCTCCTGGGCACAGCTGCCCGGGCCCGGGAGTCCTCGGGCGCCGCGCTCCCGGAGGCCGAGCGCGGCGATGTCGAACGCATCACAACCAAGGCCCTCGCAATGCTGGGCACAGAGATGTTCGCTGCTGAGTTCTCTGTCGGCATCGATGACGATCGCAATCCGGAACGCCCTGACGGGGCGACAAGTAGAGAGGGCTGAGGAATCTGACACGATCATCATGGCCGAGGTCGAGTACACGAAGGGGGCTCGGTCAGCATCTCCCACAAACGACCCTTTCCCGGAGCAAGATCGAGAGCGGTCGGCGGAAGCGCCACGCTGGAAGGGCTCGACACCGCGGCCGCAAGGGGAAGCACGGCGGCCGGCCCCCGGTAATCACCGACGACATGCTGCACACCGTTTTGCGTCGCCGCGCGGGCGGCGAGACGGTCGAGCAGATCCAGCCCGACCTGATCATCCCCCCGGCCGCCGTAAGGGGCAAAGCCCCAGCCTCTCCAGCATCTACCGAGCTCTTGCCGAGCACGAGAAGCAGAAGGCGTATCCAGATGCCGTCACCGCAGCACACCCCGACTTCGCCGCCCTCCGGCAGCACGACCGCAGTCCCGGATAGTTACTCAGCGCTACACTCCACCTGGCGGTAGCTATACGAGAACAGGGCCTATGCCGTACGGGGCGTCCAGGTAGATCGTTGCATACGCCACAGGTGCAACTACCGGACGCGGAACGCACGTTCGTCGAGCCGCACCCGCCAACCGCGATGATGCTCATAATCGCCGACCGGCCACCTGAAACGCCCAGCCACAACTCCGTACACGCCCTGGAACCAGGGCCCGCCGTCCAGGCCCGGACTGCGGGAAAAGCGCGTTGCCGGGGGCGTACGGGTGTGTCAGGGTCGCCCGGTGAACGCTTCGCGATGTGACCTTCTGCGCCGCCAGTTCGATCTGACCTGGTCGCTGTTCGAGTACCACCTGGAGCGGCTCGACACCGAGGACTTCCTCTGGGAGCCGACGTCGTTGTGCTGGACAGTGCACCTGCGGGCCGACGGCCGGTGGATGCCGGACTGGGCGGAGACGGAGCCGGACCCCGTTCCGGTGCCGACGATCGGCTGGCTCAGCTGGCACATCGGCTGGTGGTGGAGCACGACGATCGAGCGGTCCCTGGGCCGCGAGCCCCGGGACCGCGAGGACGTCGCGTGGCCGGGCGACGCCGAGGGGGCGATCGGCTGGCTGCGTGAGCTCCGGGAGGCCTGGCTGGGGGTGCTGGACGGACTTGACGACGCGGCTCTCGACGCTGCCGCCCCGTCTCCCTGGGAACAGGGGCCGGACTACACCATGGCGCACATGGCCGCGTGGGTGAACGCCGAGCTGATGAAGAACGTCGCGGAGATCGGGCAGCTCCGGATGGTGCGCGCGGCCGCCTCCGGCTGACCGTCGGCCTTCGGGGACCGGATCGCCAACGCCCCTTCGGGGACGCTGGGTTAGGCTCACCTTATCCAGGGGGAGCCCAGCCTTGCCTCTTCCGCTCTCACAAGGAGACGCACATGCGTCCGGTGACCGACGAGAATCCGTTCGCCGCCTTCGGTCTCCCGGGCCGCCCGGGCAGCGACGCGTTCTGGGCAGCGGCTCGTACGCCCGCGTCGATCCCCGCCGACGGGGGATGGCGGACCCTCTTCCTGTGGCGTGGTTCCGAGGCGGTGCACGGCGACGGGCCCGTGCTCGACTTCGAGAGCTGGTCACCGCCTCTCCCGTTGCGCCGCTGGGGCGGTACGGATTGCTGGTACGCCGAAGTGCGGATGCCCGCGCGGCTACGGGTGACCTACCGCGTCATCGCCGGGGAGGCGGCCCACGCCGACCCGCTCAACCCGGTCGGCGCCGGGGTGGACCGTTCGGTCGCCGCGACTCCGGACGCCCCTGCCCAGCCGCACTGGCCCGCTCTCGGCGCGGACGACGTACTCCCCCTCCCCCGCACCCGGATCCGCTGGAGCAGCGACCGGCTCGGCGGACGGCGGACCGTGCGCGTCCACCCGGCGGGCGGAGGCGGTCCGGTGGTGCTGCTGCTCGACGGGGACGACTGGCTGTATCTGCACCCGGCCGTGACCGCGTTCGACGCGGCCGTCGCCGCGGGTGACATGCCTCCGGTGACGCTCGTGTTTCTGCCGGCCAAGGACCGCGAAGCCGAGTTCGCCTGCCGCCCCGAGCTGTGGGAGGCGGTCCGGGACGAACTGCTGCCGCTGGTAGCCGAGTCCGGCGCGCCGGCCCGCCTGGACCGGCTCGTGGTCGCCGGGCAGAGCCTGGGCGGTCTGAGCGCCCTGTACGCGGCTCTGGAGTTGCCGGACCTGGTCTCGCGGGTCGCCTGCCAGTCGGGGTCCTTCTGGTGGGCCCCCGGCATTGAGGCGTTGCCGGATCCGCTGGGCGGGGCCCTCGGCGGAGCCGTCGCCGAGCGGCTACGCCGGGGTGCCGACCTGTCGGGGCTGCGGTGCGCGTTCGACGTGGGCGAGCACGAGCGCCCGATGCTGCCGCACTGCGAGCTGACCGAGAAGCTGACCGAGCGGGCCGGCGCCACGGTCCGGGTATCGCGTTCGGCGTCCGGGCACGACCGGGCGGGCTGGCGGCACGCCCTGCTCAGGGACGTCGCCTGGGCTCTCGGCTGACAGGTTCCCGGAGCGTGCGCGGGCGCACCCCGGGAACCGCCCCGTGGTTCACCTGGCCACGGCCCGGCAGTAGGCCGCGTCGCCGGCGAGGAGATTGCGGTGGGTGTCCTCGGCGGTGATGACGCCCTCGTCCAGGACGAGCACCCGGTCGGCGGCGTCCAGGAGCGCCGGACTGCTGGTGAGCACGAGCGTGGTCCGGCCCCTGCGCAGCTTCGCGACGTTGCGCGCGATGAGCTGTTCCGTCACCGCGTCGACGGCCGTCGTCGGATCGTGCAGGACCAGCACGTCGGTGTCGGCGGCCAACGCGCGGGCCAGGGCGAGCCGTTGCCGCTGACCTCCCGAGAGGTTCGCGCCCCGGTCGCGGATCGCGTAGTCGAGCCCCTCGCGGTGGAGGGCGACGACGTCGGTGAGCATGGAGGCTTCGACGGCCGCCTCGATCGTCCGGCCGCTGCCCGACGGGTCGATGTTCGTCCGGAGCGTGCCGGCGAAGATCTCGCCGTCGTAGGGATTCACCAGCAGGTGCTCGCGGACCGCCTCGATCGACAGGTCCGCGATCTTCCGGCCGCCGACCCGCACCACTCCCCCGTACGCGTGGGGGGCGACGTTCACCGCGAGGACGGCGGCCAGGTCGGCCGCCGCGCGCGGCTGGTATGCCGCGATCGCCACGAACTCTCCTGCCGAGACGGTGAAGGCGACTCCCCGGAGGGTTCCATGGTGCAGGCCGTCGACCTCCAGGTCCCCGCCGGGCTCCGGGCGCTCGGGGCCCGGTGTCGTCACGGGTGGCGCGGTCAGCACCAGAGCCATGCGCTCGGCCGAGGCACGGGCGATCATCACGTACTTGGGCATCTCGGAGAACAACTTCAGCGGTTCCATGATGAACTGCGCGAGGCCCACGGCCATGACGAGTTCTCCGATGGTGATCCGGCCCTCGAAGGCCAGCCAGCCCGCCGTCAGCGAGACGGCCGCGGCGAGGAGCGCGTTGAGGGCGAGCGCGGTGCCGGCGTAGACGCCGTTCACCCGGGCGACGGTGATCGCCTGGCGCTTCGCGTCCGCGCTGACCCTGCGGTAGGAGCCGAAGGCGGCGTGGTTGCCGCCGAAGCCGTGGAGCGGGCGCAGCCCGATGATGAGGTCGGCGACCTTGGCGCCCGCCCGGGCCACCCGGGCCTGCTGTTCCTGCGTACTGGCTCCGATCCGCTTGGACATCACGGCGAGGACCGACAGGATCGTGACGGTCCCCGCGATCACCAGCAGCCCCAGCCGGAGGTCCGCCAGGCCCAGGGCGACCGCCGCGACCGCGACGGCGACCAGGGAGCTGATCAGCAGGGGCACCACCTCGATGATGTCGGCGGTCTGGTCGGCGTCCTCGGTGGCGATGGTCAGGATCTCGCCGGATTTGAGGTCCACGTCCCTGGCCACCGGCTGGAGTCCGCAGGCGGCCACCCGTACTCGCCAGCGGTGTGCCTCGGTGGTGTTGGCCTTCTGCAGGACGCGCATGCCGAACCGCCACGACAGGGACACCGTCGTGATGATCACGGCCAGTGAGCCGATCGAGACGCCGAGCGAGCCGAGGCTGCGGTCCTGCATCGTGTGCTCGACGATCAGTCCGAGAGCGATGGGGAACGCGGTTTCGGCGGCCTGGTACAGGCCCATGAGGACGGTGCCCGCGACCATGGCGCCGATGTTGCGGCGCAGCGCCGTCCGGAGGATGGCGCTGCCCGGGCGGGGGTGCTCGGTGTCAGGAGATTTCATCAGGTTCAAGAGTTCTCATCGAGGTGGCGGGCGATCGCTTCCGGGGTTCGCAGGGCGAACAGGTCGCGCATGGTGATGACAGGACCGTACTCGCGGCGGAGGAGCCCGATCAGCCGCACCGCCAGCATGGAGTGCCCGCCGAGGGAGACGAAGTCGCTGACCGCGCTGACCTCGTCGTCGTCGAGGTCGAGCGCCTCGGCGAAGAACTCGCAGACGGTGCTCTCCGTCCCGGTCTCCGGGCCGCGCTCCCCCGCCGTGGTCAGCGCGCCCAGCGGCCTGGCCTCGGGCAGCGCCTTGGTGTCGGCCTTCCCGTTCACCGTCAGCGGGATGCTGTCGACTTGGGCGAAGTGCGTGGGGCGCAGGAAGTCCGGCAGTCCGGCACCCGCCTCGTCGGCGACCTGCGCCAGGTCCGCGGAGCCGGCGAGGACCAGATAGGCGGCCAGTCGGTGGGCGCCGTCCACCTGCGGGTCGGGCTGGGCGAGGGCCGCGACGAAGCGGACCTCCGGGTGGGCCGCGAACACGGCCTCGACCTCGCCCAGTTCGACCCGGTGGCCGCGGATCTTGACCTGCTGGTCGGTGCGGCCCAGGTAGGAGATGTTCCCGTCGGGCCGGCGGATCACCAGGTCCCCGGTGCGGTACATGCGCTCCCCGGGGCGGCCGAAGGGGCAGGCGACGAAGCGGTGGGCGGTCTGGGCGCTCTGACCCAGGTAGCCGCGGGCGATGCCGATGCCCGCCACGTAGAGCTCGCCGGGCACTCCGGCGGGCAGCGGACGCAGCCATGGGTCGAGGACGTACACGTCGGTGTTGTCGATGGCCACGCCGACCACCGGCTCCTGGCATTCGAAGGTGCCGACGCCGAGGGTGTTGATGGTGTACTCGGTGGGCCCGTACAGGTTGTAGCCGACCGTGCCCTCGGTCTCCGCGAGCCGTTGCCACAACGTCGGGGAGACGGCCTCGCCGCCCAGCAGCACCAGTGCGGGCCGCCTCTCGGGGTCCTCCAGCAGCCCCTCGGCGATCAACTGCTGGGCGTAGGTGGGCGTCACGTTGACGACGTCGATGCCGTGCTCGACGCAGTACGCGACCAGCCGGGGGGCGTCACGACGCAACTCCTCGTCGCAGATGTGGACTTCATGGCCGTCGGCGAGCCACAGCAGCTCCTCCCACGACATGTCGAAAGCGAAGGAGACGGTGTGCGCGATCCGGAAGACCCGATGATCGTGTTCGGCGAGGACGGGCTCGAAGATCCGGCGCTGATGGTTGATCAGCATGTTGGTGAGCCCCGCATATTCGGTCACGACGCCCTTGGGCTTCCCGGTCGAGCCGGAGGTGTAGATCGTGTACGCGGGGTGGCGCAGACGGTCCGGGTCGTCCGGCGCGAACGTCGTGTACGGCTCGGCCTCCGGCAACGGGCGGTCCAGTTCGATCAGTTCGCCGTTCAGCCGGGGCGACACGGCGCTCACGGTGAGGATCACCTCGGGGCGGGCGTCCGCGACGATGGCCGCGATCCGCTCGTCCGGGTGGTCAAGCTCCAGCGGCACGTACGCGGCCCCGACGCGCAGCACCGCGAAGAGTGCCGCGATCCAGTCGAGGGAGCGCGGGATCGCCAGTCCCACGGTCGTCTCGGGTCCGATGCCGCGCAGGGCGAGGACGCCCGCCACGGCCCGGCTGCGCTCCTGGAGTTCGGCGAAGGTCATCGTGGCGCCGTCGGCGACGAGCGCGATGCGCCCCGGATCGCGCTCGGCCGCCAGGTCGAAGCGGTCGACGACGGTGTCCGTGCCGACCTCGGTGCGCCCGGCGGGTTCGGGGTCCGGGCCCAGGCCGCGCAGCGCGCCCATCGGTCCGGTGGCCCGCGCGACGTCCTCCAGGACGCGCAGGTAGTCCGCCAGGAGACGGCGGGCGCTGTCGGGGTCTCCGTGGCGGTGCTCCAGCTTGACCGTGAGCCGGTCGCCGGGTGTGACGACCCAGGTGTACGGGTAGTGCGTGGAGTCGTCGGCCCGGACGGAGGTGATGCCGTGGCGGGCGTTCATCTCCGCGAAGGCGTCCGGGTCCAGGAAGTTCTGGAGCACGAACAGGTTGTCGAACAGGGTGTCGTGCCCGCCGGCCCGCTGGATCTCGCCGAGCCCCAGGTGCTCGTGGTCCATCGCCGCCACGCGCGCCGCCTGCACGGACGAGAGGTACGCGTCGACCGTCTCGTCGGGCCGGGCCCGGGTCCACAGAGGGACGGTGTTGAGCAGGACGCCGACGATGTCGCCGTGTCCCTCGCCCTCGCGGCCCGAGACGGTCACGCCGAAGACCGCGTCGCCGCGGCCCGTACGGGCTCCGAGGAAGAGGCCGAAGGCGCCGGTCAGCACCGAGTTCAGTGTGACGCCCCGGGCCCGCGCCGTTTCGCGCAGCAGCTCCGACAGCTCGGCGGAGAGGGCGTGCACGAGCGGTCGCGGCAGCTCCTCGATGAGGTCCGGGGCCGGTCCGGCGAGCAGCGTCGGTCCCGGCAGTGCCGCGAGGTGTTCGGCCCAGAAGCGCTCGGAGGCGGCCGGGTCCTTCGCGGCGAGCGTCCGGGCGTACTCCTCGAAGCCCGGCACGGCCGGCGTCGTGTCCCACGGCCGGCCCGCCACGACGGCCTCGTACGCGTCGAACAGGTCGCGCAGCAGGATCTCGCGGGACCAGCCGTCCCAGAGCAGCAGGTGGTAGCTGAGCAGCAGGCCGTCGCGGCCGTCGGGCATCGTGACGACGGTCAGCCGGACGAGCGGCGGCTCGCCCGGGTCGAAGCCCTGCTCGCGGTCCCGGGTGCGCAGGGCCTCGACCTCGGCCTCCGTCGTCAGGGCGAGGGTGCGGACGGGGACCCGCCGGCCGGTCTTGAGGACCTGGACCGGATTGCCGTCGTCGTCCGTGGTGAAACCGGCGCCGACGACGGGGTGGCGCGCGATCACGTACGCCAGCGCCTCGGCCAGCGCGTCGGCGTCCAGACGCCGGTCGAAGGTGAAGTAGCTCTGTGCGACGTAGTGCCCCGCCGCGCCCGCCAGCTGGGCCTGGAAGAACAGGCCCCGCTGGAGCGGGGTGACCGGTGCGGTGCGCTCGGCCGTCTCGGAGGCGTTTCCGATCTCTTCCAGGGCGGCGAGCCAGTGCCCGGTGATCGCGTCGGGTATGCCCTCGGCGAGGGTGAAGGCCGCGTGGAGGCAGCCGGTGGCCTCATCGGTCCAGGCGTTGACCTCGACGGCGTACGGGCTGTTCCGGTCGCCCGTGGTGATCGGCAGGGCGTCCGACTCGGCGCCCCGGCCGAGGTAGTTGAACAGGACCTGCGGTTGCGCGGTGAGCAGGGGGGCCGTCTGCGGATTGAGGTACCTGAGGCGGCCGTAGGCGACGTGCCCGTCCTCGTCCGGCTGGCGTTCGGCGATCTCGCGCGCCGAGGCGACGGGGTCGGTGTGGGCGGTGAGGCGTAGGGGGGCGATGGAGGTGAACCAGCCGACCGTACGGGAGTAGTCGTGGTGCTCGGCGGCCGGGACCCGGCCGTGTCGCTCCAGCTCGACGGCGAGGTCGGTGGGCGCGGTCTGGATCCGGGTCAGCGCGGTGCGCAGGGCTCCGCCCAGCAGTTCGGTGAGTCCGAGCCCGAGTGCGCCGGGTGCACCGCGGGTCACCCGGTCGCTCGCTCCGGGCGGGAGGACGGCCGTCCTGTCGCGGTGGCCCTGGACGGTGCGCAGCAGGGCCGGGGCCCGGAGGGTGGTGATCCAGTGGCCGGGGTCGTCGGTCTGCTCGGCGGTCCGCACGGCGAGCGCTTCGGCGTAGGCGGCGTAGGAGGTGGTCGGCTCCGGCAGGGCCGCCCCGGTCAGGGCGGTGGCCAGGTCGTCGAGGAGGATCAGCCAGGACACCGTGTCCACGGCGAAGTGGTGGACGGTGACGACCAGGGTGCGGTGCGCCGCCAGCCAGGAGAACGCGACGACGTCCCCGGTCTCCGGGTCGAGCCGGCCGGCGGCCTCGTTCGCCGCTGTGGTGGCGTCGGCAGCGTCCGGGGTGTCGACGCGGACCTCGCGGGCGGGTTCGGTGCGCAGGGCCCACACCCCGTGCTCGACGCGCAGGCGCAGGCGCAGGGCCGGGTGTGCGGCGACGAGGGCGTTCCCCGCGCGCCGGATGTCGTCGAGGCGGGTGCCTTCGGGGACGGTCACCGACCGGGCCTGGGCGAAGCCGCGGAGCGACCCGGCCAGCTCCCGTCGGCGCAGGATGATCGGTGTGAGCGGAAGCGGTCCGTCCGTGCGGCGGGACGTCGGCGTCGGCACGGCCTGCGGGGTGCGCTCGGCCAGGTGGCCGGCGAGGGCGCGAGGCGTCCTGAAGAGGAAGACGTCCCGGGGTGCGATCGACAGGCCGAGCGCCCGGGCCCGGTTGATCACGGTGATGGCGACGATGCTGTCGCCCCCGGCGCCGAAGAAGTCGGTGTCGGCCTCCACGGTGGCACCGGGGAGCGTTTCGGCGAAGATGCGGGTCAGGGTGGTGAGCGCGGAGTCGCCGGGGGGCTGCGGGATCTCCTGCGGCGGGTCGGTGTGCTGTGCGGCCCGTTTCGTCAGCGCCTTGCGGTCCAGTTTGCCGTTGACGGTCAGCGGCAGGGAGTCCACCGGCAGCACCCGGCCCGGCACCAGGTGCGCGGGCAGTTTGGCGGCGAGCAGGCCGGTGAGGTCCGCGGGCGGCTCGCCGACGACATGGGCGACCAGGTGGTCGCCGCCGTCCGCCACGGTGACGGCCGCGTCGAGGACGCCGTCGAGTTCCCGGATCGCGCTCTCCACTTCGCCCGGCTCGATCCGGAATCCCTTCACCTGCACCTGGTCGTCGGCGCGTCCGGCGAACTCCAGCTCGCCGTCGAGCGTCCGGCGGGCCAGGTCGCCCGTGTGGTACATGCGGGAGCCGTCGGTGGCGAACGGGTTCGCCACGAACCGCGCGGCGGTGAGCCCGGGGCGCCCCAGATAGCCGAGGGACAGCTGGTCGCCCGCGACGTAGATGGCGCCGACCCGGCCCGGCGGCACCGGTCGCAGCCGGTCGTCGAGGAGATGGGTGGTCAGTCCGGGGATCGGCGCGCCGATGGGGCCGGCGTCGGCGCCCCGGGCGAAGTCCTCGTCGGTCAGCACCCGGTGGGTGACGTGGACGGTGGTCTCGGTGATGCCGTACATGTTGACCAGTTCGGGGGAGCCCGTACCGTGCCGCCCCACCCATCCGCGCAGCCGTCCGAGGTCGAGCGCCTCACCGCCGAAGATGACGCGGCGCAGCGCCGTGACCGGCTCCTCCGCGTGCAGGTCCGCCTCGATGAACCGGTGGAAGGCGGAGGGGGTCTGGTTGAGTACGGTCACGCCGCGTTCCCGGACCAGCCGGTGGAAGTCGACCGGCGAGCGGGTCAGTGCGTACTCCGGGACCAGCAGTTCGCCGCCGTGCACGAGAGTGCCCCACAGCTCCCAGACGGCGAAGTCGAAGGAGAAGGAGTGGAACTGGACCCCGACGTCGTCCGGTCCAAAGTCCACGTCGTTGCGCGTGTTGGCGAGGAGCGTCGTCACCGCGGAGTGCGGGACGACGACTCCCTTGGGCCGCCCGGTCGAGCCGGAGGTGTAGATGACGTAGGCGGAGTCCCGGGGCGCGACGGCCGGGAGGTCGGTGTCCAGGGGGTGTTCGTCGCCCAGGACGAGCACCCGGGCCCGCACGCCCGCCCGGTCCAGCAACCCGGTGAAGCGGTCCTGCTGCTCCCGGTCCACGAGGACGACCTGCGGGGCGGCGTCGGCGAGGATGTACTCCAGCCGCTCGTCCGGATAGGCCAGGTCCAGCGGTACGTAGGCGCCTCCGGCGGTGACGACGGCGACGAGGGCGACGACCTGTTCCAGCGATCGCGGGACGGCGACGGCGACCCGCTGCCCCGGCCCGACCCCGGCCGCGCGCGTTGCGGCAGCCAACTCCTGTTTGGCGTGAGCGAGTTCGCCGTAGGTGAGGGAGCGGGTGGTGCCGTCCAGCGCGCACTGGGTGACGGCGGTGGCCGCCGGGTCTCCGAGCGCGGCGGCGTCGAACAGCTCGACCAGGGTCGTCGGCGCCTCGCGTGCCGGGGTGCTGTCGGGAGGGGCGACCAGCAGGTCGACGGGGTCGTCCGGGCGGCCGAGCAGTCCGGTGAGGTTCCGGGTGAACGTGTCGAGGATCGCCCCGGCGCCTTCGGGACGCAGGAGGTCGCCGTCGTAGATCAGGTTGAAGCGCGAGCGGCCGTCCTGTGCGCGTTCCACGACGAGCGTCAACGGGTAGTGCGGTGCGCCCTCGTTGAGGATGGCGGCGATGGTGAGGGTGTCGTCCGGTCGGCGCAGGGCGGTCACGTCGGTCGCGATGTCGAAGACGACCAGGGTGTCGAAGAGCGAGCCCGTGCCGTGCAGCCGGCCGATCCGGGCGAGGGAGACGTGCTGGTGTGCCAGGACGGCGCCCTGGTGTCGCTTCACGGCGTCGAGCAGGTCGTACGCCGTGTCGTTCGCTGTCCAACGGGCCCGCACGGGAATGGTGTTGATGAAGAGGCCGACCATGTCCCGGATGCCGGGGAGCTCGGCGTCCCGTCCGGAGACGGTGGAGCCGAAGACGACGTCCCTGCTGTGCAGGATGGGTCCGAGGGTCGCCGCCCAGGCACTGTGCACCGCCACGCTCAGGGGCACTCCGGCCGAGCGTGCGGCCGCGTCGATGTCGTCGGCGGGTTCGGCCGAGACGTCGGCGAACCGCTGGGAGGGGGTGTGCCCCTCGGCGACGAGGGAGGGACCCGGCAGTCCGGCGAGCTCCTCGCGCCACACCCGGTCGCTCTCGCCGTGGTCGCGTCCGGAGAGCCAGTCGACGTAGTCGCGGTAGCCGCCGATCGGGTACACCGATCCGGGCGCGTGGTACTCGGCCAGCAGGGTGCGGAGCATCGGCGGCACCGACCAGCCGTCGGCGATGATGTGGTGCACGGTCTGCACCAGGACGGGGCGCCGGGCGCCGGCGCGGACGAGCGTGTACCGCATCAGCGGCCCGGCGGCGAGGTCGAACCCGGCCCTGCGGTCCTGCTCGGCCAGGTCGCGGATCTCCTCGTCGGTGAGGGCGGGGCGGTCCAGGGTGACGAAGGGCGCGGTCCTGCCACGCTCGACGACGGAGACGACCCTGCCGTCGGCGAGGGCCGTGAAACGGGCGGCCAGGTTGGGATAGAGGGTGAGCAGCCGGGTGGCGGCCTCGGCGAGGCGGTCGGCGTCCACGTCGCCGTCCAGGGTCAGCACCTGCTGCTCGACGTAGGCGCCGGTGGCGTCGTCGTCGTAGACGGTGTGGAAGTAGAAGCCCTCCTGCAACGGGGTCAGCGGCAGGATGTCGTGGAGCGCCGGGCCGTCCAGTGCGTCGACGTCGGCCTGGGTCAGCGGCACCAGCGGGAAGTCGCTGGGCGTGTGGCCGCCGTCGTCGAGCGCGGCGAGTGAGGTGAGGGCGGAGCGGAAGTGGTCGCCGAGGGCGGTGATGTCGTCCTCGGTGAAGACGCCCTCGGGCCAGGAGATGGTGGTGACCAGTTCGTACGCGCCGCTCGCGTCGGGTTCGGCGATCGCGTTGAACTCCAGGGCGCGCGGCAGCCGCATCGACGGGTCGCGCTTCTCACCCAACTGGCCTGTCGTGACGCCGAGTTGCCAGTCACCGGAGGTGCCGGCGTCGAAGCGGCCCAGGTAGTTGAAGAGGATCTGCGGCGCCGGGCCGGCCGGTCCGTCACCGGCCAGGTGGCGCAGGGCGCCGTAGGAGATTCCGTTGCTCGGTACGCGGGCGAGGTCCTCCTTGACCGCCTTGAGGGCGGCGGCGAGGTAGGCGGGCGCGGTGGGATCGGGTGCCGTCCCGGGATCCACGACAACCGGGAACAGGGTGGTGAACCAGCCGACGGTGCGCGACAGTTCCGGGTCGAACCCGGCCGTGGCCGCCACGAAGCGCCCCTCGCGCCCGTGCCCTTCCAGCTCGATGTGGGCGAACGTCTGGTCCTGCCCCCGGTCGTGGCGCAGGCGGGCGAGGGCGACGGCGAGGGCGGTCAGCAGGACGTCGTTGACGCCGGCGTGGAACTTCGCGGGGATCTCGCCCAGCAGTGCGGCCGTGGTGTCGGGCCCGACGGAGACGGTGCGGGTCCGCTCCCGTGCCACGGTGTCGGCCGCGGTGAGCGCACGCCTGCCGATGGGTGCGTCGGGGGCGGGCAGTCGCGTGGCGTAGTGCCCGCGGTCGGTGTCGAACGACGCGCGGCCCAGCAGCTGGGTCCAGCGCCGGAAGGAGGTGCCGACCGGGGGCAGATCGACGGGGGCGCCGGTGGAGTGCTGACGCCAGGCCGTGGCCAGGTCGTCCATCAGGATGCGCCAGGACACGCCGTCGATCACCACGTGGTGGGCGACCAGCACGAGTTGGCGTGCCTCGCGGCGCCAGACGGCGCGGAGCATGACGCCGTTGTCCGGGTCGAGCGCGTCGGTGGCGAGGGCGACGCACTCCGCCGGCGGGGCGTCGCTCTCCTCCCAGCAGGGTGCGGTCTTCCCGGCCGGCGGGATGTCGAAGCCCCAGCGCTCGCCGCGTACGAGCTTGGCGCGGAGCATGTCGTGCCGGGTGAGCACGGCGGCGAGCATGGCGTCGAGGGCGTCGGCGGTCAGCTCCGCCGGGGTGTTGAGGACGACCGACTGCACGAAGCCGTCGATCGCGTCCGTGGTCTCGCCCAGCCACTGCACGATGGGCGAACCGACGACGGTGCCGGTCGCGACGTCAGCGTGGTCGACGGCGGCGACGGACTCGGCGCTCGCCACCGCCGCCAGCGCCCCGACGACCGTGTGGGTGAAGATCTGCCGGGCGCTCACGTGGAGACCGGCCTCGCGCAGGGCGCTGAGGAGGGAGATCGCCAGGATGCTGTCTCCGCCGAGCTGGAAGAAGTCGTCGTCCGCGCCGACGTCGTCCAGCCGCAGCACCCGCGCGACGGCTTCGCAGACCAGGCGCTCGTTCTCGGTGGCGGGCGCCACGGGGACTGCGGCGCCCACGGCGGGTTCCGGCAGCGCCTTCCGGTCGATCTTGCCGTTCGCGGTGAGCGGGAACTCCGTCAGTACGACGAGGTGGGCGGGGACCGCGTACTCGACCATGTTGGCCGTGGCCCACGCCTTGACCTCGTCCGCGCTCAGGTCCTGGTGGCCGCCGGACGGGATGACGTATCCGATCAGGTAGGTGCCGCCCACCGTGTTCTTCCTCGCGACGACACAGGTGTGCCGTACACCGGGGTGCTCGGCGAGGGAGGCCTCGACGTCCTCGATCTCCAGCCGCATGCCGCGGATCTTGACCTGGTTGTCCGCGCGGCCCAGGAAGTCCAGCGAACCGTCGGGGGCGTACCGCGCCAGGTCGCCCGTCCGGTACAGCCGGGAACCGTCCGAGGCGAAGGGGTTGGCCACGAAGCGGGAGGCGGTGAGGCCCGGCGCGCCCACGTATCCGCGGCCCAGGAGGAATCCGCCTACGTACAGCTCGCCGCCGACGCCGACCGGCACGGGCCGCAGCTCGTCGTCGAGCACGTAGAGCTGGGTGTTGGGGTTGGCCCTGCCGATGGAGGTCGACAGCCGTTCCGCGGCTCCCCGGTAGATGACGTGGGAGACGCCGATGGTCGTCTCGGCGGGGCCGTAGCCGTGGTAGAGGGGGATGTCCAGGCGGTCGCGGAACCGCTCGTACAGCTCCGGGGTGAGGACCTCGCCGCCGCACCAGACGTGCCGCAGGCTGTCGAGGCGGCCGGAGTCGCCCGCGATCTCCAGGAGGACGTCCAGCATGGACGAGACCAGGTAGGTGAAGGTGACGCGTTGCTCGGCGATGACGGCGAGCAGGTGGTGCGGGTCGCGTTCGCCGCCGGGCCGCAGGATCACGAGACGGCCGCCGGTGACCAGCGGCAGGAAGATCTCGTTGACGGAGATGTCGAAGGAGAGCGGGGCCTTGAAGAGCGACGCGTCGTCATGGCCGAAGCGGAGGATCTCGGCGGACTGCCACAACAGGCGTTCGCTGATCGCCTCGTGTCGGATCATGGCGCCCTTGGGCCGTCCGGTGGAGCCGGACGTGAAGATCACATAGGCCAGGGAGGCGCCGGGGACGCTCACGTCGGGTGCGTCCCCGGGGTGGGCCCCGTACTTCCAGTCACCGAGGTCGACGGGGACGGCGTCCGGTTCCCCCGCGTCTGCCTTGCCCGTGGAGTTGAGCTGCAGCACGACCGTGGCGTCCTCGACGACGGCGTTCCTGCGGGTGGCGGGCCACTGGGGGTCCAGGGGGACGAACGCGCCGTGGGCCTGGAGCACAGCGAGGAGGCCGACGACCATCTCTGCGGAGCGGCCGAGCGAGATTCCGACGACCTGTTCCGCGCCGAGGCCCCGTTCGATCAGGTGGTGCGCCAACTGTGCGGACAGCCGTGCCGCTTCGCGGTAGGTCAGCGACCGGTGCTCGTCGACGATCGCGACGGCGTCGGGCCTCAGGCGCGCCTGTTCGCGGAACAGCTCCATGACGGTCGGGCGGGCCCGGTCCGCCCGGGTGTCGTTCCACCGGGCCAGTTCCTCGGCCCGGGCACGGGGACCGGACGGGCCTATGGTGCCGAGAGGCCGGTCGGGGAAGTCGGCCAAGTCGTCGAGGGCCTGCTGGGCGTCGGCCGGGTCGGTCCCGGCCGGGACGGCGACGGCGAGGCACTCGGCGTCGGCCGGCCGGCCGTCGGGACCACCGGCTCCGCCGGGACCACCGGTTCTGTTGTGGCCACCGCTTCCGTTGTGGATCCGTCCGAGGACGTCGGGAAAGGGCGTGGCGGGTGTCAGCTCCATGCCGTCCGGGGCGATGCCGGTCGCCCAGTACGCGAGGGCGACGGAGCACGCTTCGACGATGGTCCGGTCGCTGTGGTCGCCGAGCCGCCGGCGTACGGCGGCCAGCCGAGTGGGGGAAAGCTCCAGGCGAGAACCGTTCGGTTCGGACATCGAAGTCTCAGCACCCTTCCGCGGTATGCGAATCGACCCGGCTCTCGGCCGGAATGCGCTCAACTGCCCTCTCGCCACGCACGCCACAGCCGGGCGTACTGGCCGCCCAGCTCGACCAGTTCGCTGTGCGTCCCCTCCTCCACCACGCGCCCCGCGTCCAGCACGGCGATCCGGTCCGCCGCCATCGCCTGGGTCAGCCGGTGGGCCACGAACAGCGTGGTCCGGCCGGAACAGGCGGCCAGCACGGCGCGTTCCAACTCGGCCGCGCCCTCACTGCCCGCCTCCGCGGTCGACTCGTCGAGTACGACCACGGGTGACCGGCCGAGCACCAGCCGGGCCAGGGCGATCTGGGCGACCTTGGTGACGTCCAGGCGTTCGCCGCCCTCGCCGACCGTGGTGTCCAGACCGTCGGGGAGCAGGTCGAGCCATCCCCCGGCGCCGACCGTGCGCAGCGCGTCCCTCAGCTCGTCATCGCTCGCGTCGGGAGCGGCGAGCCGCAGGTCGTCGGCGAGCGGGCCGGAGAACACATGGGTCTCCTGGGTCAGGATGCTCACCAGGGCGCGCGCGCCGGCCTCGTCCGTCCCCGCGAGGTCGTGCGTCCCGATGCGCACCGACCCGGCCTGCGGTCTCCCGATCCCGGCGATCAGCGCGGCCAGGGTCGACTTGCCGGCGCCCGTCGCCCCGACCAGGGCGAGGGAGCCCCCGGCCGGGATGGACAGGGACACGCCCCGCAGGACCGGGTCCTCGGCCCCGGGATAGGTGAACGTCAGGTCCCGTACGGTGACGGGGTAGGGCGCGTCGCCGGCCGCGGCCACCGAGCCGTCGCCCACCAGCCGCTTCTCGGCGGGCTCCGAGAACACGCCGACCAGCCGGGTGAGGCTCGCGCCGGACTTCTGCGCCTCGTCGAAGGTGAACATGATGGCGCCGAGCGGGGTGAACAGGCGGTGGAACATCAGCGGGGCGGCCGACACCTCGCCCAGGGTGGCGGCGTCCGCCTCCAGCAGGGCGTACCCGACGACCAGGATCAGGACGAGGCCGATGAACTCGGCCCGGTTCTCCCGGCCGACGAACCGTCCGAAGAAGCGGAACACCTCGACGCCGAGGTTCCGCACCCGCCACGACTCGCTGGTCACCTTCTCCCGTACGGAGTCCTCCATACGGTAGGCGCGGACCGTGTCGATGCCGTTCAGTCCACTGATCAGAGCCTGCGCGCGATCGGCCTGGGCCACCCGCTGCTCGCGGTAGAGCGGCGCCGAGCGGGGCAGGTACCAGCGGAGCGCCAGCGCGTAGGCGGGCAGGGCGCCGGCTCCCGCCAGGCCGAGCCGCCAGTCGAGACCGAACATGCCGATCGTCGCGATGGCCACCAGGACTCCGGCCGAGAACACGGTGGGGATGGCCGTACGGATGCCCTTGGAGAGCACGGCCACGTCGTCGCCGACGCGGGACAGCACATCCCCCCGCCCCACCTGCTCCACGCGTGCGCTCGGCATCCCCAGAACCGCTCGCACGGCTTCCTCGCGGAGCCGTGCGAGCAGTTCGGCGCCGAGTCTCCCGATCAGGTACGTGGAGGCCGCGGAGGCCGCCGCGCCGAGGAGCGCCGCACCCACCATCAGCACCCCGACGGTGAGCAGTATCGAGCGCGACTCGCCCCCGACCACCCCGTCGACGACCCGGCCGAGGAGCAGCACCGGGAGCACCTGGAGCGCGGCCCCGGCGACCGTGGTGAGCACCGTGGAGGCGGTCAGCCACCGTGCCCGCCGGCAGTGCTCGGCCACCCAGCGGGTGGCCTCGCGTCCGGTGGCCGTGCGCAGGGTCGTCCCGGCGAGGGGGGTGGTTCTGGTCGTAGTCACACGGAGACCGGTTCTCGCCGAGGGAGCCGAGGGAGCCGAGGGAGGGAGCGTCGGATCGTCATCGTTACTTGGCCGACGCGACGAGCTCGTCGATCGCGTACGGCAGGGAGAGCAGGGTGCCCTGCGACATCGCCGCGCCGATCGCCGGTCCCTCGCTGTCCAGCAGGTAGGAGACCTTGCCGTTCTTGACGGCCGGGAGGTTGGTGAACAGCTCGAACTTCTTCAGCGCTTCCGTGTCGGCCTTGTCGTTGATGACGAAGATCCGGTCGACGTCGACGAGGTCGATGCGCTCGGGCGAGAGCTCGGCGGAGAAGCCGCCGTCCGCGATCTTGTCGATCTCGGTCTGGTAGCCGAATCCGGTGCCCGTGACGAGGCGGCCGCGCACGTCCGTGGAGGTGAACGCCGAGATCGAGTCCTTGTACCAGGACAGGGCGACGGCCTTCTGTCCGCCGAACTCGGGGTGCGCCTTCTTGGCCGCGTCCAGCTTGGTCTGGATGCCCTTGACCAGTTCGGCGCCCTCCTTCTCCTTGCCGAGCGCCTTGGCGATGTGCACCGCGTTGTCCTGCCACGGGGCGCTGAAGAGCTCCTTCTCGCCCTTGGTGCGGCCCACGGTCGGGGCGATCTTGGCAAGCTTCTCGTAGGCCGCCTTGTCGACCTCGGAGTAGACCGCGATGATCAGGTCCGGCCGGAGGGAAGCGATCTTCTCGAAGTTGGGGCCCGCGTCACCGTTCTTCATGACGACCTCGGGGCGGGTGTCACCCCACTGGTCCTTCACCCAGGGCCACTGCGTGTTGATGTCGGGCGTCTGCCCGGCCGGGTTCGGGTACTGGTCGACCATGCCGACCGGCTTGACGCCCAACGCCAGGACGGCCTGGTCGTCGGTGTAGCCGACGGTGACGACCCGCTGGGGAGCCTTGCTGACCTCGGTGGATCCGAACGCGTGCTCCACCGTGACGGGGAACGCGCCCCCGGCGGCGGCAGGGGCGTCGTCGTTCTTCTCGTCCGCCGCATCGGTACCGCATCCCGCGAGGAGACCGACGCCGAGGGTCGCGGCGGACACGGCCGCGGCCAGCCGCTGCCACGGCTTCACAAGCGTCGTTCGATGGAGAGACATCCAGAATCCCTTGCTTTCGCGCTGTCCACTGCGCCCCGGTACGAGGGCAGCCAGACTGTATCCCGACCAAGTGAGGTCAGCCTAGCCTAACTGGGCAACTTTCCGCCGGTCACGAGGAGTTGGATCCGCCGGGAGGTCAGCGGCCCTCCGGGGCAGGCCCGTTCCACGGTTCGCGCCGGACGTGTGTGCGGCCGATCGGCACGATGAGCGGCCGGTCGCCCACCGGATCGTCGATCACCTCGGCGCGCAGCCCGAACGCCTCGTGGAGCAGCTCGGCGGTGATCACGTCCCGGGGGTGTCCCTGCGCCAGGACGGCTCCCGCCCGCATGACGACGAGGTTGTCGCTGTAGCGCGTGGCCAGGTTGAGGTCGTGCAGGACCATGACCACGGTGCGGCCCGACTCGTGCAGATCGTCGACCAGGTCGAGTACGTCGATCGCGTGGGCCAGGTCGAGGTAGGTGGTCGGCTCGTCCAGCAACAGCAGGTCGGTGCCCTGAGCCAGGGTCATCGATATCCACACGCGCTGGCGCTGGCCGCCGGAGAGCGAGTCGACGGGCCGGTCGGCCAGGTCCGCCACGCCGGTCATGGCCAGCGCGCGCCGCACGACGTCGGCGTCGTCGGAGGACCACTGCCGCAGCCAGCTCTGGTGCGGGTGGCGTCCGCGGGCTACGAGGTCGGCGACGGTCAGCCCTTCCGGCGCAACCGGCGCCTGCGGCAGCAGTCCGAGCTTCTTCGCCACGTCCCTGGTACGGAGCCTGCCGATGTCCTCGCCGTCCAGCACGACGGAACCGCCGGCCGGTTTGAGCAGCCGGCTCAGGGTCCGCAGCAGGGTGGACTTCCCGCACCCGTTGGGGCCGATGATCGTGGTGATCACCCCCGGTGGAACGGTTACGTCGAGCTTGTCGATGACCGTGCGGTCGCCGTATCCGACGGTGATGCCCCTGGCTGCCAGCCGTGGGACGTCCTCGACGCCGGCTTCGGTCCGGGCGGTGAACTGAGCGGCCACAAGCCCCCCTTGTTGAGGTTAGCCTTACTTCTACCATCTATCGGAGGTTCGCCCGTACCAGCAGGTAGACGAGGAACGGCCCCCCGATCACCGCGGTGACCACCCCGACCGGCAGACCGATCGGCAGCGCCGCGCGGGCGAGAAGGTCCGAGCCGATCAGCAGCAGCGCGCCCACCAGCCCGGAGGCGATCAACGGCGGCGTGGGCCGACGCGCCAGACGCATCGCCACCTGCGGTGCCACCAGGGCGACGAACGGCACCGGACCCGCCGCGCTCACCCCCACCGCGGCCAGCAGGACGGCGCAGAGCAGCAGGACGGCCCGAACCCGCGTGAACCGTACGCCCAGCCCGGCGGCGACGTCGTCGCCGAGGTGCATGGGCTTGAACGGGAAGGCCACCGCGGCCACGACGACGAGCAGGACGAGGCTGCACCAGAACGCCACCCGGACCTCGTCCCAGCTCCGGTTGTCCAGCGAGCCGATCAGCCACACCTGGGCGCGCGCCACGTCCCGGATGTCGGCGGAGGCCAGCAGCCACACCGTGATGGCCTGCATCGCCGCGGTGACGGAGATGCCGATGAGGATGAGCCGGAAGCCGTCGATCCCGCGCCGCCAGGCGAGGAAGTACACCAGCAGCCCCGTGCCGAGGCCGCCCAGGAGGGCCGCCGAGGAGAGCCCGACCGAACCGGCGATCGCCGCAGCGGTCCCTCCCGTCGTCGTCACCAGGAACACCGCGACGGCGCCGGCGCCGGTGGTGATCCCCAGGATGTCCGGGCTGGCGAGCGGATTGCGCGCCACGGACTGGGTGATGGCCCCGGAGAGGCCCAGGGCGATGCCCACGATGAGACCGGCCAGCGCCCGGGGCATCCGGAGGTCCATGACCACGAACGCGTCGACCTGTTCGCCCCGGCCGAAGAGGGTGGCGATGACCCGGGAGAGGCCGATGGGAAAGTCGCCGACGGCGATGGAGAGGCAGAAGACCAGGAAGGCCGCCGCCCCGAGGACCAGCGTGACCAGTACGAGCCAGGGACGCCAGACGAACGACACCTGGCCGAGCCGTACGCCCGGCGGCATCGACGCCCGCACTTCGGCTCCGCTCATGGGCTCCTGGACTTCCCTCATGTGCTCGTGAACCCGCCTCATGCGCTCCTGAACTTTCCTCGCCACACCAGGAGCGCGAAGAACGGGGCTCCGAGAAGGGCGACGACGACGCCCGACTCCAGCTCCCCCGGCCGCACGACCAGGCGGCCCACGATGTCGCAGACCAACAGCACGCCGGCGCCGAGCAGCCCCGCGTACGGCACCAGCCAGCGGTAGTCGGGGCCGGTCAGATAACGGGCCACGTGGGCCACCATGAGCCCGAGGAAGGCGATGGGGCCACTGGCCGCCGTCGCGGCCCCCGCCAGCAGCGTGATGGCGACGATGCCGATCGTCCGGCTCACCGCGATGTTCACTCCCAGGCCGCGGGCCACATCGTCGCCCAGGTTGAGCAGGTTGAGGGCGGGCAGCGTGATCAGCGCCAGGAGCAGCCCGACGGCGATGAACCCCGTCACCGGCCAGATGACGTCGAAGCCGACGCCGGCGACGGAGCCCGCGTTCCAGAACCGCAGCGCGTTCAGCGACTTCTGGTCGGACAGGGCCACCGCCGTGGTCATCGCCGCGAGGAACACCGTGACGCCCTGTCCGGCCAGAGCGAGGGTCAGGGGGTTGCCCGCGCCCCTGCCGATGCTGGCCAGGCCGAAGACGACGACGCCGGCGATCCCCGCGCCCACGAAGGCGAACCAGACGTACTGGAACGGGTCGGTGAACCCGAACAGGGCGATGACCGACACCACGGCGAAGGAGGCTCCGGCGTTCACGCCCAGCAGTCCCGTGTCGGCGATCGGATTGCGCGTGTACCCCTGGATCAGCGCGCCGCCCACGCCCAGGGCCAGGCCCGCCACGATCGCCAGGACCGTGCGGGGCACACGCACGGTCTGCACGATGAGCCGGATCTCGGTGAGCTTCTGGTCGGGCCCGGGGTCCGCGAGCAGCCCGTGCCAGACCTCGGCGGGACTCAACGCGCGCGCCCCGACGGCCAAGGACACCGCCGCCGCGATCACCAGGGCCACCGTGAGGACGCCCAGCCCGACGACCCGCCGTCGGCGGGTGTCGGCCGTCCCCCCGGGCACGGGGCGCTCCACCTCAGTCGTGAACATGTCGAGGAACGATATCCCTTTGATCGGAGCGGTCCCGCGGGGCCCACCCGGCAGGTCGCCGGGCGGGCGACGACGGCAGTTCGACGGACAGCGCTCAGCGCGGGGTGGCGGCGCCGGTCCCCTCCGGCACCGGCCGGGACTCGTCGGAGGTGGACTTGACCCGGCGGTCGAGCAGCGAGTCCAGGATCTCGCCGACCCGTATCGCGGTGTTGGAGAGCAGCGAGGTGGTGATGCCGTGCGTGTGCTCCGTACCGCCCTGGAGGTAGATGCCGCAGCGCAGGCCGGGGTCGGTCACGATCCGGTAGTCGCGCTCGACCCGTACGCGGCCGGCATCGTCGCGCCGGCAGCGTTCTCCGACCTCGCCGAGGACGCCGAGCGGGTCGGCGGGGCTGTATCCGGTGGCGAACACCACGACGTCGGCGTCCAGTTCCGACTCCTCGTCGGTCACCAGGGATTTCACGGTCGCCCGGACCCCGTCGGCCCTCTCCTCGACTCCGGTGACCCGGGACACGTTGAGGAAGCGCAGCCGTTCGGTGCCCAGCACCTTCTCGCGGTACATCTGGCGGTAGAGGTCGTCGATCAGATCGATGTCCACCACGGAGTAGTTGGTGTTGCCGTGGTAGGCCATCAGCCGGCTCTTGACCTCCTCGGGGGCGGCGAAGTAGTCGTCGACCGCGCCGGGGTCGAAGATCCTGTTGGCGAAGCTGCTGTCGTCGGCGGGGCTGTAGCCGTAGCGGGAGAAGACCGCGCAGACCTCGGCGTCCGGGAAACGGCGGTGCAGATAGGCGACGTTCTCGGCGGCGCTCTGGCCGGCGCCGACGACGACGAACCGCGAGGGCGAGGCGTTCTCGAGGCCGTCGACCTTCCGCAGCAGGTCGGAGTTGTGCCAGACGCGTTCGCCGCGTTCCACACCCTTGGGCATGAGGGGGCGCAGCCCGGTTCCGATGACGAGGTTGCGGGCCCGGTGGACCGTCGGCCCCTCCGCGGACCGGACGGTCACGTCGAGGTACTCCACCGTCCCGTCGTACACGAACGGTGTGACGGCGACGACCTCGTGGCCGTAGGAGACGAGGTCGTCGACCTTGGCCGCGGCCCACTCGAAGTAGTCGTGGAACTCCACCCGCAGCGGGAAGAGGTTCTTGTGGTTGATGAAGTCGATCAGCCGGCCCTTGCTCTGCAGGTAGCACAGGAAGCTGAATTCGCTGGCCGGGTTCCGCAGTGTCACCAGGTCCTTGAGGAAGGAGACCTGCATGGTGGCGTCGTCGATGAGCATGCCGCGGTGCCAGCCGAAGCTCGACTGCTGCTCGAAGAAGTGGGCGGTGACCGAATCCTGCCTGCCGACTTTGCTGTTGTGCTCGCTGAGCGCGATCGCCATGGCCACATTCGACGGGCCGAAGCCGATGCCGATGAGGTCGTGGACCAGTGGTGTGTCGCCAGGAAGAACCTGTGACATGTCACTCCCATTCGTCTGGGAAAGTCGCCTGTCAGGCGTGGGGGTTGGTGGCGAAAGGCGGGCAGGCCGACGGAACCGCCCACCTCAACTTAGGCGAGCCTAAGCTGACTAACACGCCTTGTCGATAGGGCAAATGGGGTGAGGGCGCCCTGACGGTCCGTCAAGCACGGACGACAGCATGCCGTGTTGCCGACTCAGGTGAGGCTTGCTTTACTTGCCCGGCCCATCCCTGCCCCGAGGAGGAACCCATGCGGGTCGTCATGTTCGGTTACCAGACCTGGGGGCACCGCACCCTGCAGGCCCTCCTCGCATCCGAGCACTCGGTGGTGCTGGTCGTGACGCACCCCAGGAGTGAGCACGCGTACGAGAAGATCTGGAGCGACTCCGTCGCCGATCTCGCCGAGGAGCACGGGGTTCCCGTCCTGATCCGCGAACGCCCGGACGACGAGGAGCTGTTCGAGCGCCTCAAGGAGGCGGACGCGGACATCATCGTGGCCAACAACTGGCGGACCTGGATACCGCCGCGCATCTTCGGCCTCCCCCGCCACGGCACGCTGAACGTCCACGACTCGCTGCTGCCGAAGTACGCGGGATTCTCGCCCCTGATCTGGGCGCTGATCAACGGCGAGAGCGAAGTCGGCGTCACCGCGCACCTGATGGACGACGAACTCGACGCCGGCGACATCGTCCGCCAGGAGGCGATAGCGGTCGGCCCGACGGACACCGCCACCGACCTCTTCCACCGCACCGTCGATCTCATTGCCCCGGTCACCATCGGCGCACTCGCCCTCATCGCCTCCGGACAGACCGAGTTCACCCCGCAGGACCGGTCGAAGGCGACCTTCTTCCACAAGCGGGCCGCCGAGGACATCCGCATCGACTGGAACTGGCCCGCCGAGGATCTCGAACGGCTGATCCGCGCCCAGTCCGCCCCTTACCCCAGCGCCTTCACCTTCCACCGGGGCCGGCGGCTGGAGGTCCTCTCCGCCGTCGTGTCGCAGAACCGCTACGGCGGCACACCCGGCCGGGTGTTCTACCGGGAGGGCGAGGGCGTGGTGATCGTCGCCGGGGCCGACGCCCGCACCGGCCGCAATCACGGCCTCGCGATCACGCGCGTACGGACCGAGGACGGCCGCGAACTGCCCGCGACCGAGTACTTCACCTCGATGGGCGGCTACCTCACCGGCCGCCCCTGATCCGGGCGGGCTGCCGCCCGGCGCCCGCTCAGCGGACCGGGTCGGCGCCCGGCGCCGGCGGGGCATCGATGCGGACCAGCCGATACCCCTTGAGCTCCGCCTTCTTCTTCCGGCCCGGCGCCATGGTCCGGCGGCGCGCGCTCTGCGCCGCGCCGAAGAGCGCGCCGAGCCGGAGGTTGCCTCGCCTCAGGCGGTAGAAGGCGTCCCGCTTCGCGCCCACCAGAGCACCCACCGCGACGAACGGCACGCCGTCCAGGATGGCGTCCAGCGCCATCCCAGGCATCCGGCCGCTCGCCCGCCATGTCGCCCACCGGCCGATCGCTCAAGGGAACGCTCCTCTCTCACGACATGAATTGTTCAAGGTGCAACCATATGGGTGATGTCCGTGGCGAGCACGTCCGGAAGGACCACCGCCCGCCCGCGGGGCAGGGCGCCGACGGATCGCGGCCGGCCGGTCAGCCCGCCGTCGTCGCGTCGCCCCAGCCCAGGGGGTGCGGTCCGGCGCCTTCGTCCGGCAGCGGGGCCGGCGGCTCGCCTCCCGCCCGGTTGAAGTCGGTGAGCGCTTCGACGAGCGCCGTCCGCTGGTGCGGAGCCAGGCGCTCGACGATCGACGCGATCTCCTGACGTCGACGCGCGGTGACGTTCTCGACCGTGCGACGCCCCTCCTCCGTGAGCCGGAGCAGCGTCTCCCGGCGGTTGTCCGGATTGGTCTGCCGGTCCGCGAGGCCCGCCGCGATCAGCCGGTCGACCATGCGCATCGCCGTCGACGGCGCCACTCCCAGCAGCTCCGCCAGCGCCACGAGCTTGGTGTCACCCCGCGAGGACAGCACCACCAGCATCCGGAACTGCGGCAGCGTCACCCGCTCCTCGACGTCCGCCAGCGAGCGCGCCGACACCGCGACCAGCAGCCGGGATGCCGTCAGCACCGCCCCGGTCACGGCGTCCACATCGTCCATGCGCTCCGCAGGAGCCGGCTTCCTGGCCATGGCACCTTTCTACCCTGCTCCCGGCAGGGCGTGGACCGCCCCTCGGTCTTCCACGTCTCCTGGATTTAGACTGTGCAAAGATTGCACAGGCTAAGAGTCGAGCCGGGGCCCGCTGTGCCGCCGACTCCCGTTCGCGTCCAGAGGAGGCGTTGTGATGACGCCACGACAACACACCGGCCCCAGCCGTCCGCCCCTGCCGCGCGGCTGGCGGCGACGCCTCGCCCGCCTGCCCATCGCCTTCTACCGCGTGGGCCTCGGCCCGGTCTTCGGCCGGCGCTTGCTGCTCCTGCACCACACCGGCCGGAACAGCGGCCTGGACCGACGGGTGGCCCTGGAGGTCGTTGCGCACGACCGCGGGGAGGGAACCTGGTTTCTGGCCTCCGGTTTCGGCCCCCAGGCCGCCTGGTACCGCAACCTGCGTGCCTCGCCGAAGACCACGATCCAGGTCGGCAACCGCCACTACGCCGTCACCGCCCATTTCCCGAGCGCGGACGAGGGCGGCGAGATCATGGCCCGCTACGCCCCCGCCCACCCCCGCACCGCCCGTCGGCTGTGCGCCTTCCTGGGGTTCGACGTCGCCGACGGCAGCGCGGACGCCTACCGGCGGGCCGGCCGCGCCATCCCCTTCGTGCGGCTCGACGCGGCCCCCGGCCAGCGGGTGCGCTGACCGGGACGTCGGACACCTCCTTACGGACCCGTGACGGGTGCGCGCCGCGCCCGGCCCGACGGCTCGCCGGGCCCTAGCGTGGCGGTCATGCGCGTACTGGTCACCGGCGGAGCCGGGTTCATCGGGTCACATGTCGTCGCCGCACTCGCCGCGGCCGGGCACGAGAGCGTGGTGCTGGACGCCCTGCTGCCCTCGGCCCACCCCGGCGGCGCGCCGCCGGTGCCGCCGGGCGACCGGGTGCTCGTGGGCGACGTCCGGGACCGGGGAGTGGTGGCGGACGCGCTGGTCGGGGTGGACGCCGTGTGCCACCAGGCGGCCATGGTCGGCCTCGGCAAGGACTTCGCGGACGCCCCGCTGTACGTGGGGTGCAACGACCTCGGTACGGCGGTGCTGCTGGCGGAGATGGCCGCTGCCGGGGTCCGGGACCTGGTGCTGGCCGGGTCGATGGTCGTCTACGGCGAGGGCCGCTACGCCTGCCCCCGGCACGGCACGGTCCGCCCCGGACCGCGCGCGGAGGCCGATCTGCGGGCGGGGGACTTCGAGCCGCACTGCCCGGACTGCGGGGCGGAACTGACGCCCGGTCTGGTGGCCGAGGACGCGCCCGCGGACCCGCGCAACGTGTACGCGTCGACGAAGCTGGCCCAGGAGCACCTCGCCGCCGCGTGGGCACGGGCGACGGGCGGCCGGGCGGTGTCGCTGCGCTACCACAACGTGTACGGGCCGGGGATGCCGCGCGACACCCCGTACGCCGGTGTCGCCTCGTTCTTCCGCTCGGCCCTGGCGCGTGGCGAGGCCCCCCGGGTCTACGAGGACGGGGGCCAGCGGCGCGACTTCGTCCACGTCCATGACGTGGCGGCGGCGAACGCGGTGGCCCTGGAGGCGGTACGGGAGCGGCGGCCCGCGTCCTTCGCCGCGTACAACACCGGCAGCGGCGACCCGCACACCATCGGGGAGATGGCCGCCGCGCTGGCCGGCGCGCACGGCGGGCCGGACCCGGTGGTGACCGGGGAATACCGCCTGGGGGACGTCCGCCATGTCACGGCGGACTCGCGGGCGCTGCGCGAGGAGCTGGGCTGGCGGCCCCGGGTCTCCTTCGCCGAGGGGATGCGGGACTTCGCGGCGGCTCCGCTGCGGGGTTCGGCGGGCAGCCGGGAGGAGAGCGCCGTCACGCTGTCGGGAGCGTGACGGAGAGGCGGCAGCCGCCCTGTACGTTGCGCACCTCGGCGCGCCCGGCGTGCGCCTCGACGGCCGCGGTGCGTCGGGCGGGGTGGGGCGGGCGGGGTGGGGCGGGCGGGGTGGGGCGGATGGCGTTGATCAGGAGATCGCCCAGGACCCGGCCCTTCTCCTCGCCGTCCGCCTCCACCGGCCCCTCTCCTCACCGTCCGCCTCCACCGGCCCCTCGTCGATCCGGTCGCCGGTCAGCCGCACTCCGTGCTCACCGACCGGTCCGCGACGAGCAGGACGTTCTTCACCGCGAAGGGCCCCCGGCCGGCGGCGCGGGGGCGGCGGCCACACCCTCCTCCGTACGGTCCGCTTCGGCGTCCAGGCGGTAGCCCACGCCCCACACGGTGCGGATCAGCCGGGGGCGGGCGGGATCCGTCTCGACCTTGCCGCGCAGTCTGCGGATGTGGACGGTGACCGTCGACAGATCGCCGAAGTCCCACCCCCAGACCTCCCGCATCAGCTCCTCCCGCCCGAACGCCTTCCCGGGGTGCCGGAGGAGGAAGGCGAGCAGGTCGAACTCCCGCAGTGTCAGGGCCAGTCCGCGCCCGTCGCGGTAGGCCTGCCGGGCCGCCGGGTCGAGGCTCAGCCCGCCTCCGGAGAGCGGGCCGGCCCCGTCCGCCGGTACGGCGGCCCGGGCGCGGCGCAGCACGGAGTCGACCCGCAGGACGAGTTCGCGCGGGCTGAACGGCTTGGTGACGTAGTCGTCGGCGCCGGTCTCCAGTCCGAGGATGCGGTCCTCCTCGTCGCCCCGGGCGGTGAGCATGATGACGGGGACCGGCCCCTGCTCACGCATCCGGCGGCAGACCTCGAACCCGCCCATGGCGGGGAGCATCAGGTCCAGGACGACGAGGTCGGGCCGGTGTGCCGCGAACCGTGCCAGCGCGGTGGGACCGTCGCCGGCCTGCTCGACGGTGTAGCCGGCGCGGTGCAGATAGCCGACGACGACCTCGGCGACGGTGGGGTCGTCGTCCACGACGAGGACCCGGCCGCGCGCCCCCTGCGGGACGGGCGCCGGATGCCGGGCGGGCGGGGTGTTCTCCATGGCGTCCACTGTGGCACCCTCGCCCCGGGACTTCCGGGGCCGACCGCCCCCCATCCGGCCGATGTCCATGTTTCGTAAGAACCTGATGCCCTGAATGCCGGACTTGTCTCCGTAGGGTGATGCGGGTGACCGATTCTTCTGCCGCTCTTCCGTTCCCGCCCGCCCCGCACACCGGCCTCCCCAGGGCCGACCTCGTGCTGCCCTGCCTCGACGAGGCGGCCGCGCTGCCCTGGGTGCTCGATCGCGTCCCCGCCGGCTGGCGCGCGATCGTGGTCGACAACGGCTCGACCGACGGTTCGGCCGAGCTCGCCCGCTCCCTCGGCGCGCACGTCGTCACGGAGGAACGGCGCGGGTTCGGCGCGGCCTGCCACGCCGGGCTGCTCGCCGCCGAGGCCGAGTTCGTCTGCTTCTGCGACTGCGACGGCTCGCTGGACCCCGCGCTGCTGACCGGCTTCGTGCGGCGGATCGCGGACGGCGACTGCGATCTGCTGCTCGGCCGCCGCCGCCCCGAGGGCCGGGGCGCCTGGCCGCCGCACGCCCGCGCCGGCAATCTGGCACTGGCCCGGATGCTGCGCCGCCGCACCGGTCTGCGCCTGCACGACCTCGGCCCGCTGCGGGCGGCCCGCCGGAGCGATCTGCTCGCCCTGGACCTCACCGACCGGCGCAGCGGCTATCCGCTCCAGATGGTGGTCCGGGCCTCGGACGCCGGACTGCGGGTCGCCGAGAGCGACGTCCCCTACCGGCCGCGCACCGGGAAGTCGAAGGTGACCGGCACCTGGCGCGGAACCTGGCAGGCGGTGCGCGACATGCGCGGCGTGCTGCGGGAGCCACCGGCGGACCGGCCATCCGACCGGGCCCGGCGCGCGGGGACGGAGGCGGTTCGATGAGCGCGTACGGGCCCACGGAGCTCCTGGTCATCGCGAAAGAGCCGGTGGCGGGGCGGGTCAAGACCCGGCTCTGCCCACCCTTCTCCCCCGCCGAGGCCGCCGAGCTCGCCGCCGCGGCACTCGCGGACACCCTGGACGCCGTGCTCGCCCTGCCCGCCCGGCGGCGTGTCCTGGTCCTCGACGGGCGGCCGGGCCCCTGGGTGCCCCCGGGCTTCGAGGTGGTGCCGCAGAGCGCGGGCGGTCTCGACGAGCGTCTCGCCGCGGCCTTCGGCGGGTGTACGGGGCCGGCCCTCCTGGTCGGCATGGACACCCCGCAGATCACGTCCGATCTGCTCGCCCCCGCTCTCGCCCCGGGCGGCTGGGATGACGTCGGGGCCTGGTTCGGTCCGGCCGAGGACGGCGGCTTCTGGGCCCTGGGCCTGGCGGATCCCGATCCGGCCCTGTTGCGCGGGGTGCCGATGTCCGTCCCGGATACGGGTGCGGTGCAGCGGCGCAGACTGGTGGAGGCGGGGCTCGCCGTGCGCGATCTGCCGGTACTGGTCGACGTGGACACCGCTGCCGACGCCCACCGGGTCGCGTCGGCGGCGCCGGGCGGCCGGTTCGCCGCGGCGCTCGGCCGGCTGACCGGGGCGGGGGTGCGATGAGTACGACCGTGCCCTCGTCCGGGCTCGCCTCCCCGGCCCCGGCCGACCGCGTCGAGGCCCCGGACGCCCACGCCCACGGAGCGGCCTTCGGCTCCACGGATGCCCCCGGCGCCGCCCCGGTCCGCACCGCTCCGTGGGGCGCCGACCCGTACGCCAACGCCCTGCGCACCGGCCGCGGTCCGCTGTTCCTGCGCCGCAACGACGGCTGGCTGCTGCCGCTGGACGTCGAGCGCTGGTGCTCCGACGCGGGCTCCGCCGACCTGTCCGCGCTGCACCGGTGCGAGGGGCCGGTGCTGGACATCGGCTGCGGGCCGGGGCGGCTGGTGGCGGAGCTGGCCTCGCTCGGACACCGGGCGCTGGGCATCGATGTCAGCGAAGCGGCGGTGGCCCGCACGCGCGGGCTGGGCGGCGCCGCTCTGCTCCGCAGCGTGTTCGACCCGCTGCCCGGGGAGGGCTGTTGGGGCACCCTTCTGCTCCTCGACGGCAACATCGGCATCGGGGGCGATCCGGCCGCCCTGCTGGACCGGGCGGCCGATCTGCTCGGCGTCGGCGGGCTGTTGATCGCCGAGACCGCCCCCGTCGACGTGGACGAACGGGTCCGGGTCCGTCTCGACGACGGCCGGGACGGAACGGACGGAAGGACCGCCCCCGCCTCCGCGCGCGACGCCGAGCCGTTCCCGTGGGCGCGGATCGGGACGCCTGCCCTGCTGCGGCACGCCCGGGCCGGCGGCTGGCTCACGGCCGATCAGTGGGGCGCGGAGGGGCGGACCTTCGTCTCGCTGCGCCGGCCCGTACGGGAGCGGAGCGCCCGGGCCAGCAGCCAGAGCGCGGAGAGCGCGAACAGCGCGCCGGTGATCAGCAGCCAGTTGCCGAAGTAGACGTCCGGGGAGGTGCCGGCGGCGGCCTCGTACCGCCGTTCGGTGCGCCGGGCGATCAGCGGGAACCAGATCAGCAGGAGCAGTCCGGAGAGGAACGCCGGCACCCGGACGAAGTTCACCAGGGCCGGCCGGGGGCCGAACGCGGCGCGCAGCGCCCGGTCGGCCCCCGCGTACACCGGCAGCAGCACCAGGTCGTGCAGGACGGCCGACCCCGCGAACCAGAGCAGCACGCCGACGGTGTCCCCGTCCAGCAGCCGTACGCCCGCGTAGCCGGCCAGGCAGAACGTGGCGGTGAGCAGCAGCAGGTGGAGGGGGCCCTCGCCGTACGGGCGGCGCGGCGAGAAACGCGGACGGCGGGGGCCGGCGGACGCGGGCGGTACGGCTCGGGTGGACATCACAGCTCTCCGAACGTCAGGGTCTCGACCCACTTGGTGTTCAGCACCCCGGGCACGGCGGGGACGATGATCCTGGCCGGGTAGCCGTGGTCGGGCGACAGCGGTGCGCCGTTCACCTCCAGCGCCAGCAGCGAGCGGCCGTCGCGGACCTGGTTGTCGCGGAGTGCGGCCTTGCGGAACGAGCCGCTGCGCTGGAGCGACTCGACGAACACGCCCGGCGGCCGGCCCGGGTATCCGGCGAGCGCCGCCAGGTCGGAGAGCCGCACTCCGCGCCACCGCTGGTCCGAGGTCGACCAGCCCTCCACGCAGGCGATCGGGAGCGCGGCGCCGTGCTGTTCCATGGCCAGCAGCTCGGCCCGGGAGAAGCGGAACTCCCCGGCCGGCCCCCGTACCGTCAGCCGCCAGCGCTCACCGGTGTCGGCGGGCCTGATCCGTACGGCGGCGGCGGTCTTGTTGATCTGGAAGGCGTTCGGGCCGGCCCCCGGGTCGGTGCCGCCGCGCGGGGTGAGGAGCGCGATGCGGCGCAGCGGCCCGTCGAAACTGCGACCGGCCGAGGTGACCAGCAGAAGGAGCGAACCGGCCCCCACGAGGGCCAGTGCGCCGCGCCGGGACAGGGTGGCGGGCAGCGGGTCGGGGGCGGCGAGGGTGTCCGGTCCGCCGCGCGGGATGCCGCCTCGCAACACCCGTACGGCCTGGGGCGTCTTGAGCGCCACATGGGTGACGAACCCGGCGAGGAAGACCCAGGCCCCGTAGAAGTGCAGGGTGTAGAACGACCCGGGGAAGAGGTAGTCCAGCTGGATGTTGAGCAGTCCGGTGAGGAACTCGAACAGCGCCCCGCCCACGAGCAGCAGCAGCGAGATCCGCTCCAGGGCATGGCCCACGGAGCGGGCGGGCGGCAGCGCGAAGAGCCGGGGGACCACGGACCAGAGCTTGGCGAGCAGGACGGGCACGAGCACGATGCCGACGGTGACGTGCAGGCCCTGGGTCAGCCGGTAGAGCCAGTGCGGGCCGGTCGGCCAGGAGAACAGGTAGAAGCCGAGCCACCCCTTGCCCGGGGTCTTGTCGTTGACCCGGTTCAGGTCGGGGTTGTAGGCCGCGTACGAGAGCAGACCGGTGACGAACAGCAGGGTGAGTCCGGCGAGCAGGATGACGCCGAGCACGGCGGTGAAGCGCACTCCCCGCACGGGGCTGCGCCAGAATGCCGGGTCGGCAGGGGTGCGCGGGGCGCGGAAGGGGTCGGCCAGGGAGCGGATGCGACGGCGTTCGGGCATGACGCCGACGCTAGGCGGGGATCGGCGCCGACGGGCGGACGCGACTCCTGACAAAATTCTGACGTCGTGCCGGCAGGGCGGGGAGGCGGGCATCGCCGCAACGGTCGTCGCCGCTGGAAGGCGGATCTGACGGTTCGGTGACGCGGCCCTGCCGTACCGCCCGATCGCCCCCCGGTGTGCATAGCGTGCCAGCGTGAAGACCGAGAACGCCACCCCCACGAATACCGCCGGCGGCACAGGGCACGGCCCGCCCGCACCACCGGACCACGACCGCGCCCGGCGCGCGGGGCGGGCCGACCTGGTCGCCGCCGCCGCGGGCGTGCTGCTGGTCACGGCCGCTGTGGTCGTCGGCCATGTCATCCAGAACCGGGACGGGAGTCTGCGCGCCCAGTGGCCGCCGCTGCTGGCTTCCTGGGACCCGCACCTGGGGCCGGGCACGCCGGCCGCTCTGGTCACGGCGGTCCTGGTGGTCGTCCACGGCCCGGCGCTCGCCGCCCGGCTGCCCTGGCGCGGGCTGCTGGCCGCGGCCTGGGCCGGGTCGATGGCCTGGGTCTTCTCGATGGCGCTGATCGACGGCTGGCACCGGGGCGTCGCGAAGCGGCTCACCACGAAGCACGAGTACCTGCGGGTCATCGACCGCTTCGAGGACATTCCCGCCACCCTGCGCGACTTCACGAACCACATCGTGATCGGCGAGCCCGGCAACTGGCCCGCGCATATCGCCGGGCACCCGCCGGGGGCGACGCTGACCTTCGTGTGGCTGGACCGCATCGGTCTCGGTGGCGGCGCCTGGGCGGCCGTCTTCTGCGTCGTGGTGGGCACCTCGGGGGTGCTGGCCGCCCTGATCACCGTGCGCGTGCTGGCCGAGGAGCGCCTGGCCCGGCGTGCCGCGCCCTTCCTCGTCCTCGCCCCGGCCGCCGTCTGGGCGGGCGTCTCCGCCGACGGCTACTTCACGGCGGTGGCCGCCTGGTCGGTGGCGCTGCTCGCGCTGGCCGCCACCCGCCGGGTCCGCTTCCCGGCCGTGGCGGCGGCCGGCGGGGGTCTGCTGTTCGGGTGGACCTGCTACCTCAGTTACGGGCTGGGGCTGATGGCGGCCGTCCTGCTGGCGGTGCTGGTGCTCACCCGGACCGCCCGCCCGGTGCCGTTGTTCCTGCTCGGCGCCCTCGTGGTCCCGGTGGCCTTCACGCTCGCCGGGTTCAACTGGTGGACCGCCTACCACCTGCTGGTCGAGCGCTACTACCAGGGCGCGGGCGGCGTCCGCCCGTACGGCTACTGGGTCTGGGCCAACCTGGCCTGCGCGACCCTCGCGGCCGGGCTCGCCGCCGTCGCCGGGCTGCGCCGGAGCGCGGTGGCCGCGCCCGGCGCCGTACGGGCACTGCGGGGCGGCTCCGCGGCGGCCTCCCCGGAAGCGAGGCTGGCGCTGCTCGTCCTGGCGGCGCTGGCGGCGCTGCTCGCCGCGGACCTCTCCGGCATGAGCAAGGCGGAGACCGAGCGCATCTGGCAGCCGTTCCTGCTGTGGCTGCTGCCGGCGACGGCGCTGCTCCCCCGCCCGAGTGTGCGGTGGTGGCTTGCCGCGTCGGCGATTCCGACCCTGCTGATCAACCACCTGCTGTGGACCGGATGGTGACGTGACGTCAGCACGCCCCCCGGGTGCGTCACTTGGTCTCCAGGTCCCGGCGGCGGAAACCCATCAGCCCCAGCAGGATCAGTCCGGCGGCGACGGCGGTCAGCGCGAGCAGTGGGGTCCAGCTCATCCCGGCGGCCGGGAGTCGCGGCACATGGCCGAAGGGCGACAGGTTCTCCATCCAGCCCGGGAGCTGGAGGATCGGCCCCAGGTACCCGACGAGGAACGCGTACACGGGCACGATCCACGCCGCCGCCCCCGCACGCGGGAACCAGCCGAAGAGCAGGACGGCCACGCCGACGGTCACCCAGAGGGCGGGGGCGTACGCGGCGGCCGCTTGGACCAGGTCGAGGACCAGGCCCCCGTCCCCCGCCGACGCCGCGCCCGAGAGGCCGAAGCCCAGCCCGGCGATGACCAGCAGCGCGGTGCCGCCGGCCAGCGCGACGGCCACGTGGCTTCCGAGCCAGCGGTTCCGGGAGAGGCCGGTGGCCAGGAGCGGTTCGGCGCGGCCGGCGCTCTCCTCGGCGCGCGGTCGCAGCGCGGCCATCACCACGTACACGGCGGCGACCACCGCGACGACCACCATCACCATGGACGCGAACGACTCGGCCACGGTGCTGCCGCCGATCTCCGCCAGCGCCTCCTGGACCTGTTCGATGTCCTTCACCATGTCGGCCGCCTCGCCGAGGATCGAGCCGTACATGACGCCCATCAGGCACAGCCCGGCGCCGAAACCCAGCAGGGTCGCCCGGTGCAGCCGCAGGGCGAAGCCGAAGGGCCGGGTGAGGGCGTCGGACGCCGTGCGCCGGCCGAGCCGCGCGGCGCGCAGGCCCGCGCCGACATCGCGTCGGGTGCTCAGGACGAATCCGTACGCCGCGGTCAGCGCGGCGAGGGACAGGCAGAGCGCCAACGGCCACCACCGGTCGTCGACGAAGACGTAGGTGCGCTGGGTCCAGCCGATCGGGCTCAGCCAGGACAGGGCGTCGTTGCCCACGTCGCCGGAGGCCCGCAGCACGTAGGCGGCGCCGATCGCCGCGAGCGCCATGCCCGAGGCGCCCCGGGTGTGCGCCGTGATCTGTGCGGTGATCGCGGCGGTCCCGGCGAAGACGAGCCCGATCGCGGCGTGGGTGAAGCCGTACAGCAGCGCCCCGCCGGGGCCGATTCCGTCGATGCCCGACGCGGTGAGACCCAGGGCCAGCAGCAGGGCGAGCGCGAGGTTGGCCACGACGGCGAGCGCCAGTGCGGAGGCGAGGTGAGCGTGGTGCCCGACGACGGTGGAGCGGACCAGTTCGGCGCGGCCGGTCTCCTCCTCGTCGCGGGTGTGGCGGGTGACGATCAGGATGCTCATCAGACCCACCAGGACGGCCATGAAGCCGAGCAGCTGGTGGCCGAGCATCGCTCCGGCGGTGTAGTCGGAGAGATAATGACGAGGGCCGGTCATGGCGAGCGCGGCCGGGCTGTCCATGGAGCCGACGGCGGTGGCGCGTTCTTCGGGAGTGGAGTACAGCGCCTTGTACTGGGACGCCGTGGCCAGCGTGCCCAGGGTGAGGGCGAGCAGCCATACGGACATGCGGACGCGGTCACGGCGCAGTCCGAACCGGACCAGGGTCCCGGTACCGGTGAAGGCGACGGAGGCGGCCCTGGTGGGCGCGGGCCTTCCGGGGGCGTCGAGCGGCGCGACGGTGCTGGTCATCGGGGGACGCCGCCCTTTCCGCCGGTGGAGGTGGAGGGGGGCCCGTCGGAGGGGGTGGGTTCGCCGGTCCCCGTACGTCCGTTGGACGCGAGCTCGTCGCCGTAGTGACGCAGCATCAGCTCTTCGAGCGTCGGCGGGTGGCTGGTCAGGCTCCGGATGCCGAACTCTCCGAGCCTGCGGAGCGTGGCGTCGAGGTGTGCTCCGTCCACGGCGAAGTTCACTCTCCGGTCCAGCACTCTCAGTCCGTGCACACCGGGCAGGGCGTCGAGTCCGGTGGCCGGGCGCTCGGTCTCGGCCTCGACGGTCGTACGCGTGAGGTGGCGCATCTCGCCGAGCGTGCCCGACTGTACGGTGCGGCCCCGGCGGACGATGCTGACGCGGTCGCAGAGCTTCTCGACCTGGGCCAGGATGTGGCTGGAGAGCAGCACGGTCTTCCCCGCCGCCTTCGCCTGGAGGATGACGTCCTGGAAGACGACCTCCATCAGGGGGTCGAGGCCGGCCGTGGGCTCGTCGAGGAGGAGCAGTTCGGCGTCGGAGGCGAGCGCGGCGACGATGGCGACCTTCTGCCGGTTGCCCTTGGAGTAGGCGCGGCCCTTCTTGACCGGATCGAGGTCGAACCGTTTGATGAGTTCGTCGCGCCGCCGCCGGTCGAGGCCGCCGCGCAGCTTCGCCAGCAGGTCGATGGCCTCTCCTCCGGTGAGGCCCGGCCACAGCTCCACGTCCCCGGGGACGTAGGCGAGGCGCCGGTGCAGCTCGACCGCGTCCTTCCACGGGTCCTTGCCGAGGAGTTGGGCCCCGCCGGAGTCGGCGCGCAGCAGCCCCAGCAGGATGCGGATCGTCGTGGACTTGCCGGCCCCGTTGGGTCCGAGGAAGCCGTGGACCTCGCCCGCTTCGACGGAGAGGTCGAGGCCGGCGAGGGCGTGCGTCCGGCCGAACGACTTGTGCAGCCCGGCGACGGTGATGGCCTTCTTCATATTCCGAAAGTACGCTTCTTTCAGAAGTCTGTGAAGTTAAGAAACCGTATGAATCGCTGGATAGAGTGGCCGAGCACGCGGGCGCACACGAGCGTCAGGAACCACAGGGACCGGGGTCGGAGCATGGATGAGCGGCGGAAAGAGAGCCGCGTGGACGGCGACGACGAGACGGCGGTCTCCCGGTTCGTGGAGCACTTCGCCGCCCAGCTGGTCCAGGCGGGCATGGCGCGCATGCCGGCCAGGGTCTTCGCCGCCCTGCTCTCGTCGGAGCGGGGAGTGCTCACCTCCGCGGAGCTGAGCGAGCAGCTGAAGATCAGCCCGGCGGCCGTGTCGGGAGCCGTCCGCTATCTCGCCCAGGTCAACATGGTCAGCCGCGAGCGGGAGCCCGGGTCCCGGCGTGAGCGCTATCGCGTGCAGGGCGACCAGTGGTACGTGGCGTTGCTGAATCGGGACACCATCCTGAAGAACTGGCAGGCCACGATGCAGGAGGGCGTTGACCAGTTCGGCCTCGACACCCCGCAGGGACGCCGGATCAGCGACACCCTGGAGTTCTTCCGGTTCCTGGAGGAGGAACTCGGGTCGATGATGCAGCGTTGGGCGGCACACCGGGCCGAACACCTCGGCGGCTGAGGAAGCGCCGCCCGGCACGGCGCTTGCTCAACACCCGTCAGCCCGCCGGACGCGGGAGGAGGATCAGCTGGGGAGCCGGTCCAGGATCCAGGTGCACAGCTCCTCGGTGATGCCCGTGTGCGCGGTGGTCGTGGACGAGCAGAGGAAGTCGTCGAGTTCGCTCTCCTGCGGGTCCAGGTCACCGACGTTCGCGTACAGGTCGTCCTGCTTCTCGATGTCGCGGATCGCGACCGCGCTGACCGTGGGGACGAAGCAGACGTCCTCGTGGCGCAGGTCGATCTTGCCGCCGAGCTTCTCCATCGCCCCGGAGAGGATCTTGTACGTGTGCAGGGTTCCGCCCGGCGCGCCGTCCAGTTCCGGGAAGCCGTTGGTCGTGACGGTCTGCTCGGCCTTGGGGAACCTGCGGTTCAGGTACGCGGCCGTCACGTCGTCGCCCTGGGCCTGGGTGTAGAAGGTGGTGCCGGGGTAGATCCGGTCGATGCGCAGCGCGACCTCGCCGGGCTTCACGTCCGGCAGACCGATGCCGTCGGCGCGGCCGTTGGCCACGGCGATCTTCATCGGGATCTGCGGCCAGCCGCCGACCCGGTCCAGGGCGTCGAGGAACTCCGTGCGCTCCGGGGCGACCGTGATCTTCTCGGTGTCCTTGTCGTAGTGCTGCCACAGCATCTGCCGCGCGGCCGGGCTGTTCATCTGCCGCGCGAAGTCGTTCGGGAAGGGGATGAAGTGGGAGAACGCCTGCACGCCGACGGGGATGGAAGCGCCGCGGTGCGGGCTGTCGTAGGAGAAGTACAGCGCGGTCCTGTGATCCATCCGCTGCGTTTCGAGCTTGGCGAGTGCGTAGCGGGTGACGATGCCTCCCATGCTGAATCCGCCGACGACGAGACGGGTGTCGCCCACCTGCTCGGCCGTCGCCCGCAGGATGGCGGCCACCGCCGCCTCCGCGTTGTCCAGGATCGACGCGCTGCGCTCCTCGAAGCCGAGGAGGATCACGTCCCTGCCGCGACGGCGCAGCTCGCTGATGAACGGGAAGCTGCCGCTCTCCAGCCCGTGGTAGAGCACGTCGAGCTTGCTCCGGCCGAGGTTGAAGCCGTCGGCCATGATCACGGGCCGGACGAGGCCGCCCTGGTTGCCCTCGCCGGGGAAGACCCAGGCGAAGCCGTTCGGCAGGGGCCATTCCTCGTGCTCCGGTACCTCGACGGTCCCGGCCGGTTCAGCGGTGAGCGGGCCGCCGAGGGTGAAGGCACCGACATTAGGCTCGGACGTCTCTGACATCGTCGTACTCCTGAGAGAGTTGGTGGGCGGGACGACCTCATCATGGTGGGCGAGAGGGGCGTATCACCCCTGGGAGCCGGGAGGTTCACCACATCTGATGATCATGAACGGAAAAGCGCGTTCCGTGCGTCCGGCGGGTGCTCCAGCACCGTCAGATGCTTGGGCGCCGGCCGACGTGGCGCCGGGGAACGGGGGCGGCCACGGTGATCGCCTCCACCCGGCCGTCGTCCAGGTGGGCGGCCGGTTTCCCTTCGGCCCACACGATCAGCTGGAGGCCTCGGTCACCACCGCGGCCGGGCGAGGGTGCCCGGGCGGATCGCCTGATCGCCGAAGCGGGCCCGCGCCCGGTCGGCGGCTTGCTCGATGCGGCGCCGTTTGCCGTCCGCCGGGTCCAGGAGCAACTGCTGGACGGCGTACTGGGCATCGGTGAGGTCCGCGCGAACGGTGATCGTGCGGACACGGGCGCGCTGCAGCCCGAAGCGGGAATACAGGTCGTACGCGGCAGCGCCGAGTGCCGGTGTGTGAGCGGTGTACTCCTCCAGCGTGCGCGAGCGCTGCGTCGTGGCGCCGTCGGCGTACGAGATGCTCAGCGCGAGCCGCGCGGCGACCTGGCCAGTGGTGCGCAGCCGGAGCCCGAGACGTTCACAGAGGTCGAGCAGGGCCCGGCGGTGTGCGGCGGGGTCGAGCTCGTCGTGGCTGAACTCGTGGGAGCAACCGGTGGACTTGGGCGCCGCCTCGGAGGTGACCGGGCGCGCGTCCAGGCCGCGGGCCCGTTGCGACAGCGTCACGGCAGTGGCCTTGCCGAGGATGCGCTGCAGCGTCAGCAGCGGAACGTCGAGAAGGTCGCCGATGCGGTGGAGGCCGTACTCCCCGAGCGTACGGGCGGTGGCCGGGCCGACCCCGTAGAGGGCGCCGACAGGCTTGGGATGGAGGAACTCGGCGACTGCCCGGGGGCTCGGGGCGACGACGGTGACCTGACCAGGAGCGGTCGTGTCGGCCGCCATCGCGGCCAGCATCCGATTCGGGCCGGCGCCGATCGTCGCCCGTAGCCCGAGGTGTGCGGCCAGGCGGAGTGCGGCCATGGCCGCCAGGCCACCGGTGTCCCGGTCGAAGAACCGCAGGGCACCGGTGACGTCGAGGTCGGCGGCGTCCGGCGGGAGGGCCTGCACCAGCGGGGTGAGATCACGCAGCAGCGTGAGGGCCTGCTCGTACGTCTCCTGGCCGGCCGGGCCGAGGTCGTGGAGCTGAATGCGCAGGATGCTCCGGGCTCGGGTGGTCATGGCGCTCACCCCGCCGAGCCGGGAGACCGGTGTCCCAGGCGCCGCAGGTCGGCGGAGCCGGACCCGGCGGGCCGCAGATCGCTCCAGGCGTTGAGCTTCGCCCCGGCCGTTCCGTCTTCGAGGGTCCGGCCCGCACCCGGCGTGCTGTCACCGCGGACAGGCGTGGGGGCGGGTGTGGTGCGGCCGAGCAGGCCGAGAGCGGCTTCGGGGCCCAGGTCGCGGCGGGTGGTGGCGACTTCCTCGAGGTCCCAGGCCGCCTGCCCGACCACGGTACGCCGGGGGCCGCGTTCCTCGACGACTCCGCGGACCAGGAGCAGGCCGGAGTGGAAGACCGTGTGCGCGCAGGTGGCGTGGGAGTCCTCGAAGAACGCGAGGTCCACGAGGCCGGAGCCGTCCTCCAGGGTCACGAAGATGACCCTCTTGCCGGACGGGATCGGCGGCGTCTGGGTCGATGCCCGCACGCCGGCGACCAGCACCTGCTGTCCGCGGTGCATCGCCTGCACGTGGTGGGCGTCGGTCGCGCCGAGCTCGGCGAGCAGGCGGTGGTGGTGTTCGAGCAGATGACGGCTGACGTCGATGGAGAGCACGTCGATCTCGGCACTCGTCACGTCGCGGCCGGTCATCTCGGGCAGCCCGGCCGGCTCACCCGCGTGCGTCTCGTCGCCGAGCGGCAGTTGGCCGTCGATCGTGGTCCGGTTGCGTGCGGAGCGGTGCAGCTCGGTGGCCTGCAACAGCAGATCCCGCCGGGTCAGCCCGCCTTGCAGCGGAGCGAGCGCTCCGATCTTGATGAGGCGCTGGGCGAGAGGCAGGGACGGGCGGGCGCGCAGCCACAGATCCTGCAGTCCGGCGTACGGCTGCCCGGCCTCGATGCGGGCGCTCTCCGCCTCGGTGATCCCGCGCACCGTGGACAACGCGAGCCGTACGCCCCAGCCGTTCGCGGTCGGCTCGACGCTGTGTGCGCTGCGGGAGGTGTTGACGTCGACCGGCAGGATCGCCACGCCGAACTGCTTCGCGTCCTGGACCAGGACGCGGGGCGCCCACATGCCGGGATCGTGCTGGAGCAGCCCGGCGAAGAACGCGGCGGGGTAGTGCGTTTTGAGCCACGCCGACTGGACGGCCGGGACCGCGAAGGCCACGGCGTGCGCGCGGCAGAATCCGTACGCCCCGAACTCCTTGACGATGTCCCAGACTTCGCCGATCACGTCCGGGGTGTAGCCGCGCTCGCCGGCGCAGCGGCGAAACCACGCCTCCACCTTCGGCAGCCGCCCGGCGTCGGCGAGGGCGCGGCGTGCGACGTCCGCGGCAGCACGGTCGCAGCCGGTCATCGTGGCCAGGATCATCATGATCTGCTCGTGCCAGATCACCACCCCGTACGTGTCGTCCATGATCGGCACAAGGTCGGGGTGGGGATATCGAGGCTCCTCGGCCCCGTGCCGGGCGGCGATGAATTTCGCGGGCATGCCCCCGGCGACCGGGCCGGGCCTGAAGAGGCTGATGTCGGCGATCACGTCCTGCATGTGCCGTGGCTGGAGTCTCGCGATGAGATCCTGCTGTCCTGGGCTCTCCAGTTGGAAGCAGCCCAGCACCTTGGTGCTGCGGATCAGTTCGAAGGTGGGCTCGTCGGCGAGGTCGACGTGGTCGGGACTGTCGAGGTCGATGTGCCGGCCTGTGGTGCGACGGATCTCGGCGACCGAGTGCGCCATCGCCGACTGCATGCGCACGCCGAGGACATCGAGCTTCAGCAGGCCGAGGTCTTCGACATCGTGCTTGTCGGCCTGCACCGTCGGATACGCGCCTCCCGGAGCGGGCTGCACCGGGAGGCGGCCGAGCAGGCTCGCGTCGGAGAGGATCACGCCGCACGGGTGCATGGCGAAGCCGCGCGGCAGGGCGTCCAGGCCCTCGGCCAGCTCCCACAGCGGACCGTACTGGTCGGCCTCGGCCGCGAGCTGCCGCAGTTCGGGCAGCTCGGACAGGGCGGAGCCGATGTCGCACGCGCGGATGTGCGGAAAGCTCTTGGCGATCCTGTCGACGGTCTGCGGGCGGATCCCGAGCGCGAGCCCCGTATCGCGCAGGGCGTGACGGGCACGGTAGGTCTCCGGCATCCCGGTGACCGCCACGCGCTCGGAGCCGAACCGTTCGAAGATCCGGTCGTAGACCTCCAGGCGCCGGTCCGACTCGACATCGAGGTCGATGTCCGGCAGGGCGGTACGGCGCTCGCTGAGAAAGCGTTCGAACAGGAGCCGGTGCGAGAGCGGGTTGGCCGTGGCGATGAACAGGCTGTGGTTGACCATGGACCCGGCACCGGAGCCGCGGGCCGCGACCCGGATCCCCATGGACCGTACGTCCGCGACGACCTGGGCCACCGCGAGGAAGTACGCCTCGTATCCGAGGCGCTCGATCACCCCGAGCTCGTAGCCGAGGCGATCCATCGCCCGCACGTCCCGGTCGAGACCGCGGGCGGTCATCCCGGCCTCGCTGCGCTGCCGCAGCAACCGCATCCCGTCCCCCGGCCGGGTGCCGGCTCCCGCTACGTGCGGCTCGGGAAAGTGCGCCCGCCCCAGGCCGAGGTCGCGCACCGGGTCCACCGTGCACTGCTCGGCCGTAGCCGCCGTCTCCTCGATCAGACGCCGCCCTCGACCGGCCGGGGCGCTCGCGGCCGCGGCCACCTGCTCCGCCACCTCGTCCATCTCGGCTCCGGACTTCAGATACCGCTCGCCCGGGTCGAGCGCTCCACGCCGCGAGATCGGGCGCAGCAGCCGGGCGGCGTCCAGCACGTCGGCCAGGCGGTGCTGCTCGCGCCGCTCGTACCGCACCGCATTGGTGAGCACCGTCGGGATGCCGAGCCGGTCGCCCAGAGCAAGGGTGTGCGCGGCCAGCCGCACCGATCCCGCGCCCAGCCCGGGCAGGCCGTAGGCGACCGCCTCCAGCCGGAGAAGTCCCTGACCCGCGATCTCCCGCCACGGGACGAGCAGCCTCTCCGCGACGTCCGGCCGCCCGGCGGCCAGCGCGCGTACAGGCTCGGAGGCCGGCCCGAGGATCGCCACCACATCCTCGCCCAAGCCCTCCCGCAGCGCCTCCCACGAGGCGACCGGAAAGCCGTCGACCGGACGTGCGTAGGCCGCGGAGACGAGACGGCAGATACGCGCCCACCCGCTCACGGAGCCTGCCAGCAGCGTGATCCTCAGGCGCGGCTCCGCCACGTGCCCACCACCGCGGACCGGTGTGCGCGAGCGGCGAGGAGCCTTTGCCGTGTCGAACGCCGGGACAGCGAGATCCACCCCGAAGATCGGGCGTATCCCGGCGCTCAGGCACGCCTTCGCGTGCCGCACGGCGCCGGTGACACTGTCCCGATCAGTCAGCGCGAGCGCACCCATGCCGAGCTCAGCCGCCCGGCGCACCAGATCCTGCGGATGCGAGGCGCCGTAGCGGGCGGAGAACCCGGAAGCGACGTGGAGATGCGTGAAAACAGCCATCGCGCACCTCCGAATCTGCTCTGGCACCCCCTGCTCGTCTGGCGTCCTGCTGTCAGAACGTCGCATCCGATCCATTCGCACAATAGTTCGATAGGACGGTTTCAGCCAACCGATCTTGACGTGGCGGGAAGTCGCCCTACTGCGAGAGTGCACCTGGACACACGGAGTCGACACGGCAGGACGTCGGCGCCGACTCCAGCGGTGCGGCGAGCACGTGAGCCGCGCGCGACCCCGGGCTGCCCGCCACCACGCCGGTGGCCAGATCCAGGCCCACCTGCGCCGCCGTCGGCCTGCCCCACCCCTCGACCACCTGCTGCTCTGTCCACACTCTTCGATATTCGCTCGAACGTTCGAATAATTCAAGCCAGGCACCTCTCGGCGGAGGCACGCCGGGCAGGGGCCGGGCAGGGGCCGGGCAGGGGCCGGGCAGGGGGGCTCCCGGGGCGGCGAAGCAGCCACCGAGGCCGAGCCGGAAGCGGGGGCGGGGGCGGGGGCGGGAAACCCAGAGCCAGCAGCGCAGAGCCGGGATCGCGGAGCCAGGATCCTGAAGCCGGCGGCGGGAATTCCGTGCCCTCGCCCGGGACGCCCAAGGTCGTGGTCCACGCCGCCGCCGACGTCCGCCTGGTCGCCCCGCCCGAGGAACTGGAACGCGTCAACCACGACGGGGTGCGGCGGCGGCTGGCCTGGATCGACGCCGAGGCCATGGGCGGGGTCCGGTTCCACCACATCTCGACGCTCGCCGTGGCCGGCGGGATCGACCCGGCGGCCCCCAACCGCCGGTTCAGCGAGGCCGATCTGCGCATCGGCCAGCACTTCCGCACCCCGTACGAGCGGTCCAAGTCCCTCGCCGAGGAGGCGGTCCGCGCCTGGGCCGCCTCCGGCCGCCGCTGCCACATCCACCGGAGCGGCCACGTCGCCGCCCACAGCCGCACCGGCGCGTTCCACGGGGGCATCGCCACCAACCGCGTCTACCAGACCCTGCGCGGCTATCTGCCGGCCGGAGCCGCCCCGCGCCTGGAGGGACGACGTTCGCCTTCAGTCACGTGGACACGGTGGCCGCCGGGATCGCGGCTCTGGCCCTGTACGCGGACGCGGCCCCCGGGGCCCACCATGTCGAGACCCCGCACCAGGTCCCCCACGACGAACTGGTGGGCTGGATGAGGCGGTCCGGCCACCGGATCGAGCTGCGCGACGCGAAGGACTTCGCAGCCGCGCTGGACCGGGCGGAAGGCGATCACCCCGAAGAGGTCCGGCTGGCCGCGGCCTGGAGTCTGCTGGAGGACCGCAACGTCCGGACCGGCTCCTCGCACACCCTTGCCGTACTCGACCGGCTGGGGGTGCGGTTCACCGCCCCGACGCCCCGGTGGTGGGCCTCCGCGCTGGCCTGGGCCACCGAGTCCGGCTTCCTGCCCCGGCCGGACCCGGCCGGCCACTGAGCGCACGTACTCCCGTCACGGGCCCCAGGCTCCCGCCGCAGGTCCCCGAACCGTGAGGTGAACCATGCCCCGGCTGTCACCCGTACTGAAGCAGGCCACTCCCGTCACCGCCTTCCGAGGGGAAGGGCTGTACCTCTACGACGCGGAGGGGCGACGCCACCTCGACTTCACCGCGGGCGTCGGCGTGACCAGCACCGGCCACTGCCATACGGGACGGAGACCGCCGTGGTCCGGACGTGGGGCGGGGCCGGAGAATCCTCTCCGGCCCCGCCCCACGTCCTGGCCCGTGCCGGGCCCGGCGTTCTCCGTTCCGCAGTCAGATCCGCCCGCGCGCCAGTCGGGTCAGCGGGCCCATCGGAGGCCTGGCGGTCGAACGGCCGATGGCGAACGCCGCTCCGGCGACACCGGCCACCCCCGCCGCGGCGCCGGCGGCGACGGCCTTGCGGTGCTTGACGACGGTCCAGGCCGTGGTCGCCGCGCCGGCCGCCTTCGCCACGTTGGCCGTCACGGCGTGCTGCCCACTCTGGAGACCGGCGGCAGCGGCACGGCCGACGCGGCGGGTGGTCTCACCGGCCGCCCGGGCGCCGTCCGAGGCCGCGTCCTTCGCGCTCCCGGCCGCGTCCTTGGCACCCCCGGCCGCGGACAGCGCCTCGTCGGCGGTCGCGTCGGCCCGCTTGCCGGCCCTCTCGGCCGTGGCTCCAGCCGCCTTGCGGGCCGGTTCCGTCTTGCCGGCAGTGGTGGTCCTGCCCTTGTTCGGGGTGTAGTTCTTCGCATCCTTGTCGTCAGTCATGGGCTCCTCCTTGCCTTGGGTGCTGCGATGAAACCTGGGCTCTGCCCGCTCACGCGCCGTCGTGCGGCAGCAGTGTGCCGAGCGGTCCGAGGTCGAGATTGAGGTCGTCCATCGTCAGGTCGTAGCGGTCGCACAGCTCCGTCATGCGTTCGTTCAGGATCATCAGCGTCATGCCGATCCGCTCCTCCTGGGGCTCGCTCAGGTCGCCCTGGTCGACGCGGTGGATCGCGGTGCGCTCCATGAGCTGACGGAGCAGTTCGACGATGGTGAGCACCAGCTTGATGAGATCCCGCTCCACGGTGTCCGGGTCGGTGTGCAGCCGCTGGGCCGCCGTCGAGGGACGGCTGTCGTCCGGTTGCGCGGGGCTGAGCCCGAACGCCCGGGCCGCCGCGCGTGCCACCTCTTCGGCCGCCGCGGAGGGCACACCGCCCACACCTCGCGCGCGGTCGTCCTCGGTCATCGTGTCCACCTCCTCCGCCTCCTCGCTCGCCGGAATGCTTCGCCCGTACGCGGCCGGGGGCGGGCTCACCACGGCCCCGGCTCCTCACCGGTGATCGACCGGATCACCGCTCGAAGGTTGATGTGGACGAGGTCCACGTCGGCGATGGACAGGACGAGGTCTCCGGTGAGCACGGCCCCTCCGTTCAGCAGGCGGTCCAGGAGATCGATCAGCGCGACGGGCGGACCGCCCCGGGGCTCGGTCTCGCCGAGAACGCCGCCGATGATGTCCGTGCTCACCGTGGACCACCGCCGCCCGCGCCCTCCGCCACCACGGCGGTGGCGAACGAGTAGGGCGCCCACGGCCCGGTCACCTCGATCGCGACCCCGGGGGTGCCTTCGGCCAGTGCGGAGAGATCCCGGTGGAGCTGCGCCGTGTGTTCCCGGGGCACGAGGTAGGCCTCGTTGGCCACGTTCACCCCGGCCCGGGCGGCGAGCTGCCCCTGCTGCGGGCGGTGCACCGCCCGTGAGGCCGCCACTCCCTCGGCCAGCCGCGCGGCCCGGGCGGCCAGGTCGGAGGCCGCCCGGTAGACGTCCTGGCTGTCGCGCTGCTGCGCCTGACGCTGCCGCAGATAGGCGCGGCCCGCTCCGCCGCCCGACGGCGTCGCCGCGGCCGGTGCCGATGCCGTCACGGCGGCCGTACGGGGATCGGCGTAGACCTTCACGCCCAGCTCGACGTGACCCTCCAGACGACCCAACAGCTCCTGGAACTCGCTGCGTTGCCTGACCAGCATGTCAGCCACCCGGGTGTCGTCCAGATAGACCGTGGCCAGCCGCATCGGCAGGACGGAGGTCTCCGCGAACGCGGCGTCCACCACGGCGTGGTGGGCCCGGGCCACGGCTTCGAGCCGATCCAGGTCCTCCATCTGCGCGGTGAGTCCCCGCTCGCTGAACGTGTCCGCCGGCACGGGGGAGACGAGTGCGCACAGCCCGCCTCCGCCGACGGGGCGCAGGGGCCGGCCGTCCACGCCCGGCAGCCGGGCGGCGAGCCCGTCCAGGGCGGGGCCCTCACGGCCGACGGCGTAGACGTAACTCAGCTCCCCGGTGCCTTCGCCCGGAACGCCGACGGTCGCGTTCGGTCCGGTGTTCATCGTTCGTTCTCCTGTTCCGCCGGGGCGGCCCGGTCTCCGGCCGTCCCGGAGCCCGGGATCCCGGCCGCCGCAGACCGCAGGTGGGCGAGTTCGGCGCGCAGTCGCTCGTTCTCGTCGGCCAGCGCGTCGTGCCCGGGGCCGGCGTCGGTCCCGGGCGCGGGGCGGGCCCGTGAGGAGAGCGAGGGATCGTGCTCCCACCAGTCGATGCCCATCTCCTTGGCCTTGTCGACGGAGGCGACGAGCAGACGGAGCTTGATCGTGAGCAGCTCGATGTCGAGCAGGTTGATCTGGATGTCACCGGCGATGACGATGCCCTTGTCCAGCACCCTTTCCAGGATGTCGGCGAGGTTGGCCGACGAGCCCTGCTGCCCGTGTGCCGGGCCGGCCCCCCGGGGCGGGGCCGGCATCCGGCCGGCGAGTGAATCGGACACGGTGTCTCACGCCTTTCCGTAGGGTCTCGGTGCGGCTCTGTGCGCGGGTCCGGTCACCGGTCGGCGGTGGCCTGACGGCGTCGGGAGCGCCGGGCCGGCTGCGGCTCCTCTTCCGGCTCCTCTTCCGTCTCCTCGGCCTCGGCTTCGTCGCCCCGGTCCCCGGCGTCCTCGTCGTCCGCGGCCTCCTCCGCCGGTTCGTCCAGCTCGTCCGCCGGCTCGACGGCCTCGTCTTCCTCCTCGCCGCCCTCCTCGTGGTCTTCCTCTTGGTCTTCCTCGTCGCCGAACTCCTCGTCCTGCGGCTCTTCGTCCTCGTACGCGAGGTCGTCGTCCTCGTCGGGGGGCTGCTCGTCCTCGGACGGTTCCTCATCGGACGGTTCGTCGGGGGCGCTCTCATCGGGTTCGGAGCCCTCGTCGTTCCGGGACTCCTCCTCGTCCAGCGCCTCGTCATGGCTGAGGACGACCTCTCCGTCACGGATCTCGCCGCGCCAGCTGTCGGTCGCCTCGCCGCGCATCATGATGAACTTGCGGTAGAGCTTGAGGTCGAGCCGGGCGCGGCGGCCCTGGGCGCGCCAGATGTTGCCGGTCTTCTCGAACAACCCCTTGGGGAAGTATTCGAGGACCAGCAGGACACGGGTGAGATCGTCGGTGATCGCGTGGAAGGTGACCACGCCCTTGACGGTGCCCTTGGCTCCTTCGGTGGTCCAGGTGATGCGTTCGTCGGGCACCTGCTCGGTGACGTTCGCCTTCCAGCTGCGGGTCGACTTGGCGACCTTCACCTTCCAGTTGCTGGTGGTGTCGTCCGCCTTCTCCACGCTCACGACACCCTTGGCGAACGAGCTGAACTCCTGGAACTGGGTCCACTGGTCGTACGCCTCACGGACCGGCACGCCGACGTCGATGTCCTCGACGATGGTGACGCTCTTGGACTTGCCCCCACCCGACTTGCGCCCCTTGCCGAACATTCCCTTGACCTTGTCCTTGACGGTGTCCTTGAGATGGGAGGCGCCGGCGCTCAGGGCGGCCTGACCGGGGGACTTGCCTTCCCCGAGGGCTTGGCCGCCCTTGGCCAGACTCTTGAGCGCACCGCCTCCGCCGCCCGGCTCCGCGAGCTTGGACACCGAGTCGCCGAGACGGTGTCCCAGCTGGGTCACCGCGTGTTCGGCACGGGCGCGGAGGTAGTTCTGCAGCTCGTCCTTGAGGCGGTCGGTGGCCGGGCTCTTGACCACGTCGTCCTTGATGCCGCCGAGTGTGGAGTCAGGCATCGTCGCCTCCCTTGGCCTTGCGGGCGCCGGAGGCCGCGGTCTTCCGGGCGGTTCCGCCGCGCTTGCGGGCGGGGGCGGACTTGCCCCCGCTCCCGGACCGGCTGCCGCCGGAGGAGGACCGGTTCCTGGACGCGGGCTTGGAGTCGGACGCGGCGGCGGTCTTCCGGGGAGTGCGCTTGCGCTCTCCGTCCCCGCCCGTGTCCTCGTCCCGGTCCGCCTCGGCTTCGTCATCGTCGGCGGCGGCTGTCCTGGTCTCGTCGTCCTCCTCGTCCGGCTCCTCCTCGTCGGTCCCGGAACCGGCCCCCAGCGCCTGGGTGCGCTGCTGCAGGGAGTCGGCCAGGCTGCCGGCCCGCTGCGTGACGGCCTTGGTGGCCGCCGTTTTGGTGGCGTCGACCAGTTCCTTGCGCACCTGGTCGTTGAGGGAGCCGAGGACCGGTGAGTCGGCCAGCATCCTGCCGAGCTGCCGCGGGTCGAGGTCGATCTTCTTGCCGAGGAGGAACATCCCGAACCCCAGGGCGAGTTTGGCCTTCTTGGTACGCCCCAGCAGGTATCCCCCCACCAGAGCCGCGCCTATCTTGGCGTTCTTCGTCATGTGCGATGCACCTCTGCTCTCCCCCGGGTCATATGTGTCGTGGTCGATGGTCACGGCGTGTGCCGTGCGCTGTTGCGGTACTCCTCGATCTCGTCGAGCTGGTCGAGGAGTTCGTCCTCGCGCCGATCGAACTCGTCCTCGTCGACGAGGCCGTTGATCAGGTCCTGTTCCAACTGGGCAAGCCGGGCGCGTACCGGCTCGGGGTCGTAGTACTCCTCCTCGGCGGCCTGGACGACCTGGTCGAGAACCCAGGCCGTCCCCCGTACGGGAGCCAGCGGCAGGGTCAGGATGCTGCTGATGAGGCCCATGGCGGACAGATCACCTCCGCTCCCGGGGAGGGCCGGACGAGCCCGGGCCACCCCCCGACGGTCAGACGAAGCTGTACGGAGGCAGCGGGCCCGTCAGCGTGAACGCGTACGCGTCGCCGCGCTGCTCCGCCTCGCGCCGGACAGCTGCCACGAAGGCGTCGGTCTCCGCCCGGGGCACGAGGAAGGACAGGTTGAGGAACTGCTGCGGGGCCGGCTCCGCGTGTGAGCTGCGGGTGGCGACGTCCGCCAGCCGGGCGGCGACGTCCTCCGCCTCCCGCTGGTGGCGGGCGGTCACCTCGCGGGCCACCAGCTCTCCCAGGGCGACACGGTCGTCGTGGCCGCCCTGGGCACGCGTCCGTTCGTTGAGTTCCCGGATGTCGTCGGACTCGGTCATGATCTCCCGCAGGAGGTCGTCCTCGTCACGACCGGCCTTGAGGTTGTACTCCACCCGGCCGTCGAGTTCCACCAGCCGGTCCCCGTACGCGTCGGCCTCCCGGTCCAGGGCCGCGGTGACCTCGTCGTCGCCGGGGCCCACCAGACCGAACCTCATCGGCAGGGTCGCGCCACCGGCCATCAGCGTCTCCAGGACGCCCTGATGGGCCATCACATCGCGTCGCTTGGCGCGGAGTCCGGGAGGCGCGTCGCTGACCACGGCGGCCAGCCGGTCGGTGTGCAGGGTACGCAGGGCGGAAGGCGGGTCGCCCACGCCGTGCAGGCCGTTCAGGGGCAGCGGGTGGTCGGCGCCGGTGATGGCGTAGATGTAGGTGGGCACCGGCTACTCCCCGCTTCGCTGGGTCTGGCGGCTGGACGTCGACTTACGGGCCGGGCGCTTGCGCGGCTCTTCCTCGGGCTCCTCGCGCTTGCCCTGCAACGACTCGGTCACCGCCTCGACGGCACCGCTGAGCGCGCCCTTGGACTTGCCCTTGGCGCCGTTCTCCGTCATGTCGCCGACCAGGTCGGTGAGTTGACTCGGCGCCTTGCGTCCGGACTCGAGATCGAGTCGGTTGCAGGCTTCGGCGAACCGCAGATAGGTGTCGACGCTCGCGACCACCACCCGGACGTCGATTTTGAGAATCTCGATACCGACCACGGAGACACGGACGAATGCGTCGATGACCAGCCCGCGGTCGAGTATGAGTTCAAGAACGTCGTAGAGATTTCCCGAGCCGCTCCCACCACCGGACGTCGCATTGCTCTGCTGAACGAGTGCCATGGGGAACTCCTTTCGGTGATCTTTGTTACGTCTGAGTTACGTCTGACGACGGAATTTCAGCGACGGTCGATCTGGCCCCTGGCGTAGCGGCGCAGTCGCTCGTAGGACAACAGCGTTCCCCGCGGGTCGAGTTCAACCCGGTAAGAGGCCATGACACTCATGGTGTCCGGCACTCTTTCCAACTCGACCACTTCCACGTCCGCCGACCAACCGTCCTCGGTGGCCCTCACTGCGGAAACAGAACCCGGCTCGCACTGGAGCAATTCCGTGAGCTGTGCAGAGGCCTGCCTCATGGCGGTAGGAACGTCGACGCGCTTTCCGTCGTGCTCTTCATCGGTCTTCTTCTCGGTGCTCATCATTCACCTGTCGCCGGGGATGGCCGCTCGCGATCGGCCTCCGTCGTCCATGGCTGACATCCGCCTGCCCCTGCGCTCCGGACGTATGCACGAATGAATGGGCCGATGGCGGCGAGCCGCCCCGGATGACGCCGGATGCCGCTGTGCGGCGGCTACTTCGGCGGTGTCGTGACGTGTCGGCGAGTCCGTGTACCGGGAGTCCTCATCGCCCCTCGGGGTACGCGCATCATCGCCCCTCGGGGGTACGCGAAGCGGACATGTCGACCACGAAGGAGCCGGCCATGCACATCTCCGGACTCGTCAGCGCTCTGATCATCGGTGCGGCGATCGGCCTGCTGGGGCGCCTCGTCCTGCCCGGCCGTCAGCACATCGGCGTCCTGTGGACGCTCGTCGTCGGCATGGCCGCCGCGCTCCTCGGCTCGCTGCTGGCGTCCGTGCTGGGTGTGGGCGACACGCGGGGCGTCGACTGGTCGGAGTGGCTCATCCAGATCGTCCTGGCCGGCCTGGGCGTGGCCGCACTCGACCGCGCCCTCGCCGGGACCGAACGACGGCCGCGGAAGCGCGCGTGACGCCTGCCGTCAGTACGGGTAGGCGGGACCCGCGGCCCGGCCGGTCAGGTCGTCCCGCGGATCCGGAGGTCGGGTCGTCGCGCCGTTCAGCTCGCGCCGCTGGGAGCGTGGCTCAGGTCCACGACACAGAAGATGTTGCCGTCCGGGTCGGCCAGAACAACGAAGTCCGGATCGGCCGGGTAGAGGTCCCAGTCGACGCTCTGCGCGCCGAGACCGAGCAGTCGCCGGACCTCACTCCGCTGCTCCTCGGCCGAATCCGTGAACAGGTCCAGATGGATACGGGGGCGGGGCTCGGCCGGGGAGTCGCTGCGCAACAGGCCGAGTGCCCGGCCGGAGCCGTCGGCGTGGTCGAGCGTTCGCCACGTCTCGGTCGCCCACTCCTGACTGGCGACCAGGTTCAACGCCGCGCTCCAGAAGGCAACCGCTCGGGGGATGTCGGTGACACCGACGACAGGCATTCCGAGTCTCAGCATGGGACGAGCGTAGCAAGGTGCTCCTTCAGGCCCGCGTGCTGTTCGGCTTGAGCTGTGTGAGGCGCCCGTCGAGTTCACTCCGGTAGAAGTCGATGGAAGCCGTCGAGGTCGGACCGGCGTTCTGCACGACCAGTCTGTCGAAGCCCGCGTCGACGAACTGCTGGGCCGCCTCGACGCACCGTCCGGGCTCGCTCCGCAGGCGGTAGTGGTCGCTGATCACCACGGAGGGGAAGCCCGAGGCCGTACGGCGCTTACTCGACGGCGGAAGAACGCTCCTGCGCGACTCAGCGGAGGTCATCGGGTGTGAGGTCGGGGCGCAGGCGGTGCCAGGAGGGCTGGCGCAGCCGCCCGGCCCTGGTGCGGGTCGCGTAGCGGACCTCTCCGACCAGCCGGGGCTCCACCCACCGGGCTCCGGTCACCGCCGGCCGCTCGGTGAACGGGCAGGTTTCGGTCGCCGCGGCGTGGAGGAGGGTTGCGAGGGCGGTGCGTTCGGCGTCGCTCCAGCCGGTGCCGACCCCGCCGACGTAGCGGAGTCCTCCGCCGGGGTCCGGTCGGCCCATGAGGAGGGCGCCGGGCAGGGAGGTGAGGCGGCCGTGGCCGGGCAGCCAGCCGCCGACGACGATGTCCTCGGTCCGCACGTGCCGGATCTTGACCCATGCCCGGGAGCGGACACCCGGCTCGTAGAGGGAGGTGCGCCGCTTGGCGACGATCCCTTCGAAGCCGGCGGTCCGTGTCATCTCCAGCGCCCGCTGCCCGTGCCCGACGACCGCCGCCGGGGTCGACCACGCGGGCCCGCCCAGGCCCAGGGAGTCCAGGACGGCGCGGCGCTCGGAGTACGGGGTGCGGGTGAGCCGGCTCGTGCCGAGGAACACGACGTCGAAAAGCATCAGGTGCACGGGCGCCTTCGCGGCCATGCGGGCCGCCCTGGCCCGGGAGCCGGCCAGCCCCATCCGGGGCTGCAGCCGCTGGAAGTCGCCGCGCCCCTCGTCGTCCAGGGCGACGATCTCCCCGTCCAGCACGGCGGGGCGGGAGCCCAGCGCCGCTCCCAGGCTCGCGAGTTCGGGATAGGCGGGGGTGATGTCGGCGCCGGACCGGGAGCGCAACTGTACGGACCCGTCGCCGGGCAGGTAGATCATGCACCGCTGCCCGTCCTGTTTCACCTCGTACGCGTACGAGGCGTCCTCCGAGGGCGGGGGCAGCCGCCCGGGGGTCGCGAGCATCGGTGCGATGCGGGGCAGACGCGCCACGGAACCCTCTCGGTCCTCGGTCAGGAGGCGCTCCGCTTCCTCGCCGTGCGTTTGGCGCCGGCCGTCTTCTTCGCCGCGGTCGTCTTCTTGGCGCCCGCCTTCTGACCGGTGGCCTTCCCGGACGCCGCCGCCTTCCGGCCGGCGGTCGGCTTCTTGGACGAGGCCGTCTTCGTCGATGCGGTCTTCTTCCGGGGCCGCATCTCGTGCACCGTGGCCTCCCCTTCCTCACCCTCCCCTTCCTCACCCTCCCCGCGGCTCTCCTTCGCCGCCTCGACCGACGCGTTCAGCGCGGCCATCAGGTCCACGACCTTGCCCTCCTCCTGCTCCTCGCCCTCGGCGGGCTCCGGAAGCTCCTTGCCCTCCGACTTCGCCGTGAGCAGCTCCTCCAGGGCGTCCCGGTAGGTGTCCCGGAACCCGGCGATGCTGTCCAGAGCCATGGAGTCGGTCAGCTGGACGGCCCGCTCGATCTCGTCGTCGTCCAGCTCCACCTCTCGCGGGGTCAGGGACTCGGGGCTGCGGATCTCGTCCGGCCAGCGCATCGAGTGCAGCACGATCGCCCCTTCCCTGACCCGCAGCAGTCCCAGCCGCTCGCGGTTGTGCCAGGCGAACTTCGCGACGGCCACCTTGTCCGAGCGCTCCAGCGCCCGGCGCAGCAGGGTGTAGGGCTTCTCGGCGACCTTGCCGTCGATCGCGAGGTAGTAGGAGTCGCTGATCCGGATCGGATCGACGCTGTCGGCGTCCACGAAAGCGACGATCTCGATGGCTTTCGCGGTGGGGAGCGGAATCCGGTCCAGTTCCTCATCCGTGATCGGCACCGTCTGCTCCTTGGAGAGCTCGTAGCCCTTGCCGATCTCGTCCTGCGACAGGGCTTCGCCGTCCAGCTCGCAGACCTTCCGGGTGCGCACCCGTCCGAGATCCTCCAGGTGGACCTGGCGGAAGTGGATCGAGTGGTCCTGGGTCGCGGAGACGACCTTCACCGGGATGGTGACCAGGCCGAAGCTGATCGCACCGGTCCACAAGGGCCTCGGCATACCTACCTCCATGCCCCCCACGGGCTGAGTGGCTCTGCGGGATCCAGGATTTCGCGGCACAGTCCCAGCCGCAATGGCACCAGGTCGGCACTGGCGCCAACCACCTGAGATTGACGGGCCGAGCGCGTCCTCTGTTCGGGTGACTCCGCACGACGCACGACGTCACGACGCACGAGGCTCGCAGCGGAGCGCGGCCTGGCCGCCGTGTACCGCGGCCTGCGCGCCGACCACGCCGGTACCGCTGCGGTCACCGCCCGCTTCCGTACCCTCGCCCCCTCCCCCCAACATGGGCGGCGGCCCCGTGGAAGCCGTCTCGATTCGGCGCCAGGAGGACCTCAGCACCTCCCACTCCTACGAGGTCGGCGCGAACGCGCCGGTCATGCGCGCCCAGAACCTCGACTGCATCGGAGAGGCCGTGACCCCTGGTACGGAAGAAGTAGCAGCACCCCCACGACTCCAGCGCCCTCACCGATCTGACGACACTATTGGCGAACTCAGTGCACGGAATGCGTCTCGGCGGGAGACGGATAGTGTGCCGGGAGCCCCCGGCCTATGAGGGGTGCTTCCTGCAACGGAACTTCCATCCCGGCAACGTCCCATCCCGGCAACGTCCTCTTCACAGGCACCGGCGATGATCTTCAGATCAGTGGTGTAGCCGACTGGGTGGAGACCTCTTGGGAGCCCGCCGACTTGGACGTGGCTCATTGCTCGACGGCTCTCGCCTGCTGCACGGTGTTCCCGCTGGCATGAGCTTCGCCGATCGCTACGTCGCTGCGGGAGGAACCTTGGCCGAAGATGGCACCGCCCATCTCTACTGGCGGCTGCTGGACGCGCTGGGGTTCGCTCCGGAGGCGGAGAAGGTCGCTGTTCCCTGGCGTGAACTGGGCCGCGTCGATCTGACAGCCAGCGTCCTGACGCAAAGGCTGGAGGGATACATTGACAGGTGTCTTCCCGGGCCCGCGCCTGCTGGATAGCCTCATACTCCGCCTGCGGGCGAAGGGGGATTCGGCGGCCCGTGTCCGACTTGTTGTGGGAACGGGTGCACTGCGCCCGGACCTTGCAGGGACGGCAGGCAGTCATCGGGAACCGTGCCCGGACCACGACTGCTCCCTCACTGCGAGCTTCGGGCACGACGGGCAGTGCGATGTGCAGTGGCGATGCCATGTCCAGCTCGCACCGGCCGTAGGGGTGCACGTGGGTCCAGAACAGCCGAGACAGGGCCCGCCGGTCGACGTCGGTGAGCCGCTTCCGCCATTCTTCCGCTCAGGGTGTCTTGGACGTCGTTGATCTCGCGCTGCACTTCGGCCTCGGCGAGGTAGTCGCAGATGAACGCCGTACGCACCGCCCTCCCGAGCTCCTCGATCGCCCGGTACGCCGGATGCCTCGGCCCGCTGCGGGTGAAGCACCGCAGGACCTGCTCAGCCTCGGCTGCGCCCAGGCAGGGCGGTTGTCTGTCTCATCGAAGGTGGAGCAGTCTTATCGACGTTGAGGGCGGTGAGTGTCGGCCGCTGCCTGGACGCGGGCATGGTACTGCCGCCACGTGGCATCGTCACCGAAGTCGTCGTGATCTGGACCGGCTTTACCGTCGATGAGTTCTCGCAGGACATCGGCGTGGCCAGCATGCTGGGCAGTCTCGGAGACCATGCGAACGAGCAGGACGCCCAAGGTGGTGGCGCGGCGGTCTTCGGGCCAGTGCGGTACCTGGCCCGGGGTTTCGAGAGCGAGTTCCGTAATGGTCCGGTCGGCATGCGCACAGGCACGTTGATAGAGCTCGATGATGTACTTGCTGGACTCGTCGGGCCTGGCCCACATATCTGTGCCTTCCCAGATTGAACCGTCCTCGACCCAGGCCAGCGGCTCTGGCGCCGGCCGGTCGAACGACTCGCCGAGGTACCCGTATTCAAGGCCTGCCAGATGCTTGACCAGGCCCAGCAGGTTCGCGGCGGTGGGTGTCATGGGTCGGCGCATGTCGTATTCGGTGAGTCCCTCCAGCTTGGAGATCAGACCGGCCCGTCCTGCCTGCAGCTTGCGGTGCAGCTCCACTTTGAGATCAGTCACGTGGTCCTCCTATAAGGATGCAGCCACCCAACCACGCGGCTGTGACAAGGAGCCGGTGATGAGCCCGAGGCTGACGACGGCCGACACTTCGGCAGGGCCGTCGGGAGGTTTTCGTGGGTGAACGGTGCCCGAGCCTGGCGTCCCTTGGAACGAGATCCGACGGTCTCAGCCAAGTACGTGGGATCTCATGTCCAACTGACAGGGGGCTGCACCACCCACCCCCCCCGGCGACGGGTGGCCCCTTCCTGGAGGTGGATCCGCTGGGATGATCCGAGGTGACTGGCCGCTCGCTCCACCACGTACAGCCATGCCCGCCAACGCCCCCAGGGCACAGCGGGGTTGCGAAGGGGTTACCTTCTCAGGCATGGATCATCAGGGAGAGTTTCGTCGGGCAGCGCTTGAGTTGGGCATCCCGGACGGGGAGATCAGCAGATTCAGACAGCACCTTCGTTTGTCGATCGGATTGTCCGTGGGCGGTAGTCCTCCGGTCGGGCGGTTCGGCGGGTTGCCCCGGCTGCCGGTGGGTATGAAGTGGCCGTCCGCCGGGGACATTCCGTTGCCGTTGCTCCTTTCCGTCGATTGTGGGGCGCTGCCGGGAGTCGACGGCTTCGACCTGCCGGCGGACGGGACGCTGCTCTTCTTCGTGAACCAGGAGATGGACCATGAGGACAGTTCCGGGAGGTACGCGCGAGTCGTGTATGTACCGACCGGTACCGAAACCGCGGTCGTGGAAGCCCCTAGCTCCAAGTGCGTCCGCGAGCAGCTCGACGTCAGTGCCGAGCTCAGAGCCGAACTGCCCCTCTGGCTCCAGGAGGGCGAGGACGAGGACTGGCACGAGTTCTGGGAGGATCTCGATTGGGAGGACATGTCGCCCTTCCAGCAGCAGTTGGTCCGGTACATGGAGTGCGACCTGCCTCACCTGCACGAACTTCGGGCTCTGGCCCACGACCTCTGGCCGTCTGACGCTTACGTTGCCATCGGCGGGTATGCCGATGATGAGGTGATCAACAGCATTGCGGAGCAGACCCTCGCGGGACGCGAGAAGGCAGGCAAGATCCCAGCCATCCCGATCGCGAAATGGCATTCCCACCTGGAGAAGGAAAAGCACCGGATGACGAGCGAATGGATATCACTCGCCAGTGAAGCCCGGGTCTACGAGGAGTACTACACGAGTTTCGTGATCCGTCACGACGACTTGGCCGCCGCTCGGGTGGACAAGGCGCTAGCCGTGACCAATTTCGTGGCCCCGTGACCAGGTGCAATGCCATGGTGGCTTCGGGCACCATGCCGAAGGCGGCGGCGACGAGTTTGGGGTCCATGGTGTTGACCAGGTCGAGTAGTCGAGTGCAGCGGATCATGCGGGGCGGGATGCCGCAGGCGTCGAGAATGTGGCTGACATAGGCGGTGGACGCCGGTCCTCGGCCGGACTTCGTCTGGCGGGTGACCATCAGGTGGGGGCTGTCGGTCCGCTGGGCTTCGCGGTGAGCAGCGTTCCAGCACTGCCCATGACGCGGGGTCCAAGGGGAGCGGATGCGGACGGTTGCCGAGCCGGGCGTCCGGGCATGAGGGGCGAGGTCAGCGGTCTGCAGCATCTTGACCTCACGACTTGAGGCGCCATGCAACAGTGCGAGCATGCCCATCGGGCGGATACCCCAGCAACTCACTCGACTGCTGCTCGTCGTGAACATCTACGAGCCCGCTGGTCACCAACTCCTGCCGCAACCAGTGAACAAACACTGCTGCTGAACGCGAACGAAGCCAACCGCACATGTTTCTCCCCCCCTACGGGGGAGGTGGATGGCCCCGTAGGTTGAGGTGCGGCGACGCCCCCGTGATGAGAATCGATCACATGCCGAGAGGGAACGTACTACCCAATGTGCCGCGCTGGGCCGTCCTCGCCGCCTACGCTGTACCGCTGGTCACTCTGCCGTCGGCGTTGTGGCGGATCGCCCTGGTGGCCGGGCTCCCGGTGGCCTCGGATGCCGTCCGTACCGGCTGGGGCGTGCTGTACGTCCTGACGCTGACGGCGGTCTCCGAGGCGCTCGCCCTGCTGACGCTCGGTCTGGTGCAACCGTGGGGTGAGGTCGTGCCGCGCTGGATCCCTCTGATCGGCGGCCGTCCCGTGCGCCCGCTCCCTGCGGTGATAGCGGCACTGCTGGGTGCGGGCGTCCTCTTCCTCCTGAGCATCGTGGTCGGCATCACCCAGTCCCACAGCCTGGCTTCCGGCAGCCTCACGAACTCTGCGGCCCAAGAAGCTCTCCTCGTCGCCTGCTATGTACCGTTGCTGGCTTGGGCCCCGTTGCTGACGGTGTCGACGATCGCGTACTACCGGCGCCGGACGGCCGCGTCTCCCCCGCCGGAGCGCGTGCTCGAGCACCACTGAGGCGAAGCTTGCCAGGCCACTTCCCGGGCCCGAGCGCGCAGGCAGAAGTGTCTTCCGTTGGACCGCCAGAACCCCTCGACAAGGTTCATCGTCCCAGCTCAAAAGGCACTTTTGCGCTAACGGCCAACATGGGGACCTGCCCCGACCGAAACGGCGATGCCAACGAACTGGTGCGTGATTGCGGGTGACGTGTTCTTGCTGGTGGGTGACATGATCCGGATGTGACGATCATGGTCAGTCGAGGGTTCTCGCGCCTCAGGTGTTCACACGGGTCTCGCGGGGGCATCACGCGTCCCTGGTTGAGGAGTTGGCCGGTCCGTGCCAGGCCGTGGTCGAGTGGCGTCGTCACGAAGCTCGCGGTGGGGCCAGGAAGCGTGAGGCAGGAGCCGGTGTCCGTCATGGGCTGGTGTTCGTCGACCGGCTCGTGGCCACGTTGATTCACTTGCGGCACGATGTGCCGCAAGCGGCGTCAGGGATGCTGTTCGGCGTCGACCGCCCCACCACCACCCGTGCGATCGGCTAGATACGAGGGCTGCCGGCCGGGCGGGGGTGCGCGGTCCCGGACCGGCCCGGCCTGCGGCTGCGGACCCTGGCGGATGTGTTCGCACACGCCCAGGCCGAAGGCATCGAGCTGCGGCTGGACGCCACCGAGGTCCAGGTCCGTCGGCCCCCGGCCAGCAGCGGCGGACGCCGTGCTTCTGTCTCGGGGAAGCAGAAGCAGAACACGATGAAGGCCACCGTCGTCGCCGACCATCAGGCCGCACCCTCTGGGACCGGTTTCCAGCATTTTCACGACGTGGAAGTTACTCCTGGACGACGGCTGCCTCGGACTCCGTCGCGACCATCCCGGCCGAGCGGTGACCCCGAGATGGTCGTCGACGAGCCTCCCGCCAGGATCCGATCCGGCCGCCCTCAGTGCGAGCATGTCGTGCGAGGCCGGCCCCAGCCACACGCCTTCCCTGAGGCACGAGATCCCCCACAGGGCCCAGGCCGCTCCGGCTGAGAAGGCGAGCATCACCAGGACGGGCGCCTCCGCCGTTTCCCGCGCCCCGGCCCCCGCCATCCAGCACAGCAGCAGCGCCGCCAGGATGACCGGGCCCCAGTGGCGAATCTGCTTCCTCGGCCGGAGACCGAACTCCGGGTGGATCCGGGTACGCCGGGTCACCGGCCGCTCCGCGGTGCGGGGATCCTCGGCAGGAGTTCCCAGAGCGGGCGCCCTCCGCTTGCCCAGGCGGCGAGGACCTGCCGGTTGGCGAGGTGCATGTGCAGCTGCTGGGCCAGCGGTGGGCAGCGGGCGGAGAAACGGCCGTTGGTGATGACGAGGACGACGTCGGCGCCGTAGAGCTGGCGGGCGGTGCCGTTGACCCGCTGGAGGTCGGGGGTGCCGACGGCCGAGCCGCGGTCGCCGTCCTTGCGGTGTTTTACCTGGATGACCCAGGTCCGGCCCAGCGGGTCGGTGGCCAGGACGTCCGCTCCGTTGTCCCCGGCCCCGCCGATCTGCCGGGCGTCGGTGCAGCCGTCGCGGAGCATGAGGTCACGGATCGCGTACTCGAAGTCGCGGTGGTGCAGGGCGTCCAGCTCCGGGAGTCCGTAGCGCAGGGCCTGCTGATGCACGCGCTCCCATGTCCGCTGCTGCTGGAGCCGGTGGGCCCATCCGGCTCCCCCGATCAGGGCGAGAGCTCCCAGGACGATCAGGACCCACCAGTTCACCAGGAGCCAGGAGACCAGGGCCCAGACCGCAGCGACGGCCAGGGCAGCGACGGCGAACTTCACCTGTGCGTCGCGTTTCCGCTGCCGGCGGGGGCGCCCCTTGGTCGTCAGCACCCTTGCCCCGCACCAGGATTACCTTCGGTCTCATTCCGGTCCCCTGTCTATCGGGAACCGCGCGGCCGCGCCTGCGAGTTATCGGACGATGACGCGAAGTGACTGGTTGGCTGAATCGGCACACGGAACGGTCAGCTGGAGGAGGCGGAGCAGTGGTTGCGCCACGCCGTGGACGCCGGAGAGCTCTACGCCGCGCTCAACCTGGGGTTCCGGGTGGTGCCGAGGGCAAGACACACACGCGTCCAGGCCGGTTTCGAGCGGGAATCAACGCGGAGGCCCGTCTGAGTAAAGTGACTATTTGATCGATCATTTATATGCACAGCTCGGAGGACCGGACATGGCAGCACAGAAAGAACGGCAGCGGGTGACTGTGGTCACCGGCGGCAGCCGGGGCATCGGCGCAGCGATCTGCCTGCGGCTGGCGGCCGAGGGACACGATGTCGCCGTCGGCTACCGGTCGGACGCCGAGGCGGCCGAGGCCGTGGCCGAAGGGGTGCGCGCGCTGGGACGGGCAGCCGTCGCGGTCGCGGTCGACACCGCCGACGCGGCGGACGTTGACCGGCTGTTCGACACCGCCGTCGCGCACCTGGGACGGGTCACCGGGCTGGTGAACAACGCCGGGGTGAGCGGACCGGTCGGACCGCTGGCCGGCGCAGACCCGGAGGGGATGCGGCAGGCCCTGGAGGTCAACGTCCTGGGTTACCTGCTCTGCGCCCGCCGGGCCATCGGCGACATGACGGCGGGCGGGGCGATCGTGAACATCTCCTCCGCCGCAGCGACCCTCGGCAGCCCCGGCACCTACGTCCACTACGCGGCGGCGAAGGCCGCCGTGGACGCCATGACGGTCGGGCTGTCCAAGGAAGTGGCGGCCGACGGCATCCGGGTCAACTGCGTCGCTCCCGGCACGATCTGGACCGATTTCCACGCCGACCCGCAGCGGCCCGCCAAGGTCGCGGCACTCGTGCCCATGGGCCGCGCCGGCCGGCCCGAGGAAATCGCCGGAGCGGTCGCCTGGCTGCTCTCGGACGACGCCTCCTACGCCACTGGCACGGTGATGAGGATCGCCGGCGGAATGTGAGCACGAGCGGCCCGGGACTTGTTCGTTGCCCCGGGCCGCTCCGTACGAGGAGGCCGGGAGGAAGTCAGGGGGTGACGACCGGGAAGGCCGGGTCGGGCTGGGTGACGTAGGAGAAGAGACGGGTGAGGAGGCCCGGGTCGCCGTCGACGACGACTCCGTCGAGGCCCTTGCCGGCGAGGACGCCGAGGAGGCGGGGCTTGGTCAGGGTGAGGGTGAGTCCCGGCTCGGTCCTCGGCTGTTCGCCGGCAAAGGCGGAGCGGTGGGTGAGGGCGCCGTTGTGGAGGGTGAGGCGGTGGCGGCGCTGTTCGTCGGTGAGGACGAGGTCGATGGTCAGGTCCTCGTCCCAGGCGCGGGGGCCGTCGACGCGGATGGCGATGGTGTCCAGGAGCATGTCGGTGGTCAAGGCCATCGCCATCTCGGGGTTGGTGGTGTCGATGGCGATGGGGTTGACGCCCTGGCGCAGTTCCCTGGCTGAGGTCAGGTAGAAGTTGCGCCAGGTGCCGTTCTCGGCGCCCTGGCCGAGCTTGTCGTAGACGCCGGCGAGGGTCTGCTTCGCGTCGGTGGTGCCGGGGGCGGCGAAGACGAGGTGGTTGAGGAGGGTGGCGGCGAAGCGCAGGTCGCCGGAGTCGACGTAGGCGCGCGCCTTGGCCAGGGTCTGTTCGGGGCCGCCCATGGAGTCGACGTAGCGCTGGGCGAGCTCGACGGGCGGGTGCTCCCACAGGTGAGCGACGTTGCCGTCGAACCAGCCGAGATAGCGCTGGTAGATCGCCTTGACGTTGTGGGAGAGCGAGCCGTAGTAACCGCGGGCGTGCCAGGACTTCTCCAGGGCGGGCGGGAGCTGGATCTCCTCGGCGATCTCCGGCCCGGTGAGGCCGGAGTTCAGCATGCGCAGGGTCTGGTCGTGCATGTAGGCGTACAGGTCGCGCTGGGCGGTGAGGAAGGCGACGACGTTCTCGCGGCCCCAGGTGGGCCAGTGGTGGGAGGCGAAGGCCACGTCGTAGCGCTCGCCGAAGTACTCGACGGCCTCGTCGAGGTAGCGGGCCCAGATCCTGGAGTCTCGGACGACGGCGCCGCGCAGAGTCAGGATGTTGTGCATGTTGTGCGTGGCGTTCTCGGCCAGGCACAGGGCTCGGTGGTCGGGGAAGAGGAAGTTCATCTCGGCCGGGGCCTCGGTGCCGGGCGTGAGCTGGAAGACGATCCGGACCCCGTCGACGGTCTCCTCCTGGCCGGTCTCCGTGATGTCCACGGTCGGCGGGATGAGGGTGATGGTGCCGTTGGAGGTCGTCATGCCGAGACCGGCGCTGATCTGGCCCTCGGGGGACTTCGGCAGCCGGTCGCCGTACATGAAGATCGCCCGGCGGGTCATGGCGTTGCCGGCGTACACGTTCTCGCTGACCGCGTGCTCCAGGAAGCCGACGGGAGCGAGGATCGGCACGCCCTCCTCGGTGCCTCGGGGCAGGACGCCGCGGGAGCCGCCGAAGTGGTCGCCGTGCGAGTGGGTGTAGATCATGCCGGTGACCGGGCGGTCGCCGCGATGCTCGCGGTACAGGGCGAGGCCGGCGGCGGCGGTCTCCGCGCTCAGCAGCGGGTCGATGACGATCACGCCGCGCCCGCCCTCGACGAGCGTCATGTTCGACAGGTCCAGCCCGCGGATCTGGTAGATGCCCTCGGTCACCTCGTACAGGCCCTGACGAGCGCAGAGCTGGGCCTGGCGCCACAGGCTCGGGTGCGCGGTGTCGGGGCACTCCGCCTCGAGAAACGCGTAGGCGTCGTTGTCGTAGACGACGCGGCCGTCCGCCCCGGTGACGACGGCCGGGGAGAGGGCTGCGAGGAAACCTCGGTCGGCGTTGGCGAAGTCGGTGGTGTCCTCGAAGGGGAGGGCGGTCATCTCTCGCTCCGTTCTACGGGGTTCGGCGCCTGCGGCCAGGACTCCCGGACGCGGGGCATGGCCTCATCTGAACATCACACCCACTCGGGTGCATTCTGGGGCATTTCAGTCATTCCTTCGACGGGGTGGTTCAAGGGGTGGTTCATGGGCGACTGGCCTGGTCGCAGGAGATGCTCACCATCGAACGCCACAGCCCACGGCCCTCTTCGCCCACCGAAATCCCGGTCGACGGACGCCGCCTGCTGCTGCCCCCCAGCTGCTTCGCGGACGGCGTCTCCACCATGCTCAGCTCCCAGGCGCTGCCGCACATCGTCTACGGGGCACGCGGGCTGGCCACCCTCGCCGAACGCCCCGAGCCGTCGGCGCCCCAGGCACTGGAACGACTCCTCGGCTTCCCACGCGGGCGCCTGTTGACCCTCCTGGCCGAACCCGCCTCCACCACCGAGCTCGCCCACCGGCACGGCGTCACCCCCGCCGCCATCAGCCAGCACCTGTCCGTCCTGCGAGCAGCCCACCTTCTCGAGCGGACCCGCCACGGGCGTCATGTCCGCTATCGGCGCAGCGCGCTCGGCGCGGCCCTGTGCACACCCCACTCCGCCGACGCTCCCGAGAGCTGAACGGGACGCCGGCGGGGCGGGATCGGGCGCGCTCCGTACGGCGGTGTCCCGCTTCGGCATCCTTGAAGCGTCCGGCTCTCAAGGCTTGCCCCACGGGGCGGCCACTGCTCCTGCTCCTGCTCCTGCTCCGCCGACTCGGCTGACCACGCCCCAGGTGCCACGGCAGCGAGACGGACCAGCTGCGCCATCGCGGGGAGCCGGCGCCATGCGTGGTGGTGCGCCGGGATGCGAACCGGCGAGAGGGGTGGCCTCGTTGTGCCACTACGCGGGGAGGACGTCGATCGCCTCACATTCGGGATCTCAGCACGTCGACCTCACAGCCCGGCGCGAACGGGTCGAAGCCGTGCTCGATCAGCCAGCGAACTGCCAGAAGGCTGCGCAACGACCACCACGCGTGGATCACGTCGAGGTCGGTGTCGGCGCCATAGCCGGTGAGGACGTCGTCGAGGTGTTTCTCGTGTCCGAGCGTGAAGGTGGCGAGGTCGTACAGGGCATCACCCCGACCCGCCTCGGACCAGTCGATGATGCCCGTGACCTCGTCGCTGTCGAGGAAGACGTGCGCGATCTGCAGGTCGCCGTGCGTGAACGCCGGGGTCCACGGCCGGAGCGCGGCCTCGGCGACCCGGCGGTTGTGGGTGACCAGGTCAGTGGGCAGGAGGCCGTTCGTCACGAGCGACGCGCACTCGTCGTCGAGTTCCGCCGCCAGCGCGACAGCGCTCCGCCCGGCCCGACCGGGCCAGGGCGGCGGCGGCGCGGCGTGCAGCTTCCGGATGGCGGCGCCCGCCGCGGCCCACCCCGCCGCCGACCCGGTCGACGGCCCGCCGAGACGCCCGAGCGTTGCTCCCGGGAGTGCGGCGATCGCGAGCACGGGCGGCTTGCGCCACAGGACCTCCGGGGTTGGAACCGGCGCGAGGGACATCGCCTCGACCTCGACGTCGATGCGCGTCTGATCGGCGTCCACCTTCAGGAAGACGTCGCCGACGCGCAGAGTCGCGCGCTCGGAATGGGCGACGACGACTTCGACCTCATTCATGGCGACCAGTATCCCGGGGGTGATCGCCGATGTCGCCGGGATATGGATTCCCGACGGGCGTGATCAGTCGGCGATGCGACTCGCGGCGGCGGCCGCGGTCATCGGTCATCGGTCATCGGTCATCGGTCATCGGTCATCGGTCATCGGTCATCGGTCATCGGTCATCGGTCATCGGTCATCGGCAGCATGGTCCGCATCGGCCCTGGCTGGCCGGTGAGGGAGAAGCCGCCGGCGGCCGGCTGTTTGACGGCCGCGCCGATGCAGAGGCTGTTGAGCAGGACTACGGAGTTGCGGGCCAGTCCGAGAGAGGGGGGCGTCGGAGATGCCGGCGATCCTCGGCGAGATCAGAGCCGGTCGCCAGTGGGCGGGACTCCCGAGAGAATCCTCGACAGTTGAACACGAGGGCCCATGAGTAGACCGGCGCTTCCTACACTGACGAGGGTGGAGGACTACAGGGCAACCAGGATCGATGCGCGTCCGGCACCCGCCTTGCGACGGTACGTCAGCTCGTACGTCGGTTTCGACCTTCGCGGGTTCCCGGCGGGGGTGCACTGCGGTCCACCGGGCCGCGTGCTCACTGCGGTGATCAGCCTCTCCCACCCTCTGGAGGTGGCGACGGGCGTCGACGACGGGTCACCCGTGACTCGATACGGCAGCGTGGCCGGCGGTCTGATGTGCCGGTCCGTCGCGATCCACCACGACGGACGCCAGCAAGGCGTGCAGGTGGCGCTGACACCTCTCGGGGCTCGGGCCGTCTACGGCATGCCCGCTGCCGCGCTCGCCCACCGGCTGGTTCCCCTCGACGAGCTTCTCGGAGCGCTTGGCGTCGAGCTGGTCGACCGGCTCCGAACGGCGACGACCTGGGCCGCGCGGTTCGCCGCTCTGGACGAATTGCTCCTGCGCGCCGTCGGCCGCAGCGGCGGCGGCGAATGCGTCCCCCGGGTACGCCCTGAGGTGGCCGAGGCCTGGCGCCGCCTCGTCGCCGCGCGGGGCCGTGTCCAGATTGGGGCGGTCGCCGCAGAACTGGGCTGGAGCCGTCGGTATCTCGCCGAGCGGTTTCACAGTGAGGTGGGCCTGTTACCGAAGACCTTCGCCCGTGTTCTGCGCTTCGAGCACGCGCACGAACTGGCAACAGCGCACGATCCGCTCCCGTGGGCCGATGTGGCGGCCCTCTCCGGTTACGCGGACCAGGCCCATCTCGTTCGGGACTGGAGCGAGTTCACGGGCCGATCGCCGACAGCCTGGCGTCGCGGCGAAGTCCTCCTCGGGACCGGGTAGTCGCCGGCCGGCCGACCGTCGCGTCGGCTCCCGTTCCCTTTCCTTCAAGACCACCCGATGGCCGCCCTGTGACGATCCTCGGCATGAGACTCATCAACCACGAACGCAACGCCATCGACCTGCGGACCACCCCCGTGCACCTCGGGCTGGGATCGAGAGCCAAACCCGTCGAGGGCTTCGCCTGGGACCCGGAGGTGCTCCAGGCCTACACCGCCGCGGTCGCGGCGGACGGCGCCGAGGGCCGAATGGTGACGATCTTCGACGGCGACGGCCCCGGCGACCACTGGGAGCGTCACCCCGCCGGCGACGAACTGGTCGTCTGCCTCAGCGGGTCGGTGACGGTCACCCGCGACGTGGGCGGGGTGACCGACCGCGTTACGCTCCGGCCGGGCGAGGCCACCGTCAACCCGGCCGGAGCGTGGCACGCGGTCGACATGGCCGGGTCGGCGTCCATCCTGACCATCACCGCCGGCCTCGGCACCGACCACCGGCCCCGGTCCGACACCCGCCCGACCGAGCACGTCGGCACGCCCGGCCCGCAAGCGCCCTGACGAGAAGGCCGCACTCCTCGAACCCGCCGAGCCGTGCACGGGCTCCGTCGTCGGCGTACGAGGCTGCCCCAAAGCCGGTCCCCGCCCGTCGGCGCAGCCGTTTCCCCCGCGGCAACGTGAACGGCCCGCGCCGCGCGGGGCGGTGGAGCGCGGGCCAGGGGCTTCCTCGGCCACGTGGCGGCCTTGAGCCGATGTCATGGCGGCGCGACCCGGACCGGAGGACTGGGGGGATAGGGCGGTGTCATCGCGAGTTGGCATCATTCCCAGCGGGTGTCCGCTCCCCCACACTCTCCCCGTACCGTCCCGCGCCCCGTCCGTTGAGCGGACAAAATCCAGGGTGCGGCTTCATCGGACAGTAGGAGAGATCCCCCATGAGACACGTCCCGACCGCCGTCGCCTCCGCCTTCGTCGGCCTCGGCTTGGTTGCCGCGCTGGGTTCAGCTCCCGCGGTCTCCGCCGCTCCTGCTCCTGCTCCTGCCACCTCCACCCCCGCCGGCATCGCCGCGTACAACGGGTCGGGTGAGAACGCCGCCGCGAACCGGGCCTTCTTCGACGCGGTCATGAAGTCGGTCGCTGAGAAGCGGGCCGCCAACCCGGGAACCCAGGCCGTCACGGTCACGTACAGCGCGGCCTCAGCGCCGAGCTTCCGCACCCAGATAGCCAACAGCACCCGGATCTGGAACAGCTCGGTCTCCAACGTCCGGCTCCAGGAGGGCTCCAGGGCTGACTTCACGTACCGCGAAGGAAACGATCCGCGCGGATCGTACGCCTCGACCAACGGACACGGCCGTGGCTTCATCTTCCTGGACTACCGGCAGAACCAGCAGTACAACTCGACCCGCGTCACCACGCACGAGACCGGACACGTGCTCGGTCTGCCGGACAACTACTCCGGACCGTGCAGCCAGCTCATGTCCGGCGGCGGCCCCGGCCCGTCCTGCACCAACGCCCAGCCGGACGCCAACGAACGAGCGCGAGTGAACCAGCTCTGGCAGAACGGCTTCGCGGCCGCGCCGGCCCGTGCCGCCTCCTGACCGGGAGCTGATCGCTACACCTGCGTGAGTGGGGGGCCGTTCCGGACGGGGGGACGGGGAGCGGCCCTCCACACCGAGACCTCCGCCGCCAGCGGTCCGGTTCAGAGCTGCGGGCAGGAAGCCGCGGCGGCGCAGCGTCACGGTGGAGCCACCCCCACGTGTGTGAGGTCGGCGGGTAGCGCTGCCCCATGGTGGTTGGCCGTGCGGCGGATCACGCCGACCGAGAGAAGGCACCTGTCTCGGTTGCCCCCGTCGCTGCAGAGCTCCCGCTCCGGAGGCCCGCGGCAGTACGGTCCGTCCGTGAACTGGGGGTACGCGCGGTCGTGGACCGCAACGTTGGGTTGGGGGGACTGGCCCGCCTGGTTGGCCTGCCTGGCCGCTATGGTCGCGCTGGTCATCAGCATCAGGGCGCAGCGGGACGGGTGGTGCATCAGCAGTCGGCGCAGTTGCGCCGCGAGGGCGCCCGCCGCCGCGAAGCCCACCGGGGTGGCGATGATGCTCAGCGCTGCGTACAGTGCCGCGCCGACCCCGCCGGGCACAAACCACGGGGCGGCGGCGCCGACCTGCGGTTCGGGCCGCACGACCGCGTCCAGGATCGGGATGAGCAGAGCAAGCAGCAGACCCTGCAGGACCGCCTGCGCCGCGGTGAGCAGCCACAGGCGGGCCAGCAGCTTCGGATTCGGCCAGAGGCGGTACAGGCGGCGGATCACGCGAGCACTCCTTGTGAGCACGCTGACGCTGGGCTGGTTCACCGCCGAGCACAAGGCCCGGCTCGCGCGCTGCGTGACCGCGGACGTCGGCAGCGCCGCCCATCCGGCCGTGACCATCGGCGGGCCCGTGATCACCTCGACCCTGCTGCCCGCGACGGTCGTCGTCGTGACGCTCCCAGTCGACTGGCGGATGGCGCTGCTGCTGTGCGCGATCGCACTGGCCGCCTACCTGGCCCTGCGGCGGGCCGCGCGCATCGCCGCCTGGCCGCCTACCTGGCCCTGCGGCGGGCCGCGCGCATCGCCGCCTGGCCGCCTACCTGGCCCTGCGGCGGGCCGCGCGCATCGCCGCCTGGCCGCCTACCTGGCCCTGCGGCGGGCCGCGCGCATCGCCGAGATCACCGAGAGCGAGCTGGAGCAGGCGGCGGCCGGGGTGGCCAGCCGGGCGATCGAGCTGGGTCAGGCCCAGCCGGTGCTGCGCGCCGCGGGTCACGCCGAGGGCACGCCCCGGATGCGCGCCGCACTGGAGGACCATCGCGAGACCTACCGCGACGGTATGCGCCGTGCGAGGCAGCCGTTCTTCGTCCACACCGGCGTGATCATGGCCGGGTTCGTCGCGGTGCTCGCCCTGACCGTCGAGCTGATGCTCAGCGGGCGTATCGAGGTCGCCACGGTGATCGTGCTGCTCGTGCTCGCCGCCCGCTTCCTGGAGCCGCTCGGCAATCTCATCGAACTCATCGGCGCGCTGCGGGCGTTGCGGAACCAGATCGGGCGCATCGAGGAGCTGCTGTCCACTCCGGCTCTGCCGGTTCCGGCCGAGCCCGTACGGCTGATCGCCGAGGCCGAGGCCGACGTCGGGCTCAGCGACGTCACCTTCACCTACCCGGACGGCGCCGTCCCCGCTCTGAAGGACGTGTCCCTGCGCTGCCGACCGGGCACCACCACCGCCCTGATCGGGCCGTCGGGGTCCGGGAAGACGACGGCGACCCGGCTCATCGCCCGGTTCTTCGACGTCGACTCGGGCCAGGTGCGGGTCGGTGGCGTCGACGTGCGCGAACTGGACCCGAGTAGCCTGCTCGACGAGATCGCCATCGTCTTCCAGAACGTCTACCTGTTCGACGACACCATCGAGGACAACCTGCGCCTGGCACGCCCGGACGCGACCTGGGCCGAGTTGCGGGAGGCCGCCGCCGCGGCACGGCTCGACGAGGTGATCGAACGGCTTCCCGCCGGCTGGCAGACCCGTGTGGGCGAGGGGGGCGCGCAGTTGTCGGGCGGCGAACCCCAGCGCGTCGCGATCGCCCGGGCGATGCTCAAGCGGGCGCGGATCGTCCTGGTGGACGAGGCCAGCTCCGCCCTCGGCCCGGAGAACGAGGCCGTGGTCACCCGGGCCATCGCCAACCTTGGCGACGACCCCGACCGCACGGTGATCGTGATCGCCCATCGCCCCGCCACCCTGGCCACCGCGGACCATGTGGTCCCGCTCGACGACGGCCGGGTCGTGGAGACCGGCACCCGGTACGAACTGCTGCGCGCCGGTGGGGCGTTCTCACGGCTGAGCTCACAGTACGAGCGGGCCCGTCACTGGCGCATCGCCCCGGTGAGCGGCTGACCGGCGGCACGGGACGGATTGCCCCGGAGACCAACCAACCGGCCACCCGTCGCCCGAACCGCACCGCACCGCACCGCTGCCGGTGATCCCCGCACAGGGGTCGTCGGCAGCGTGTGTCGGTTCTCGGTGCTCGGGCCCGGGAGCCCGGCGCTCAGGCCTCGGCGCGCAGGTAGCGATGGGCGAGGTCGGTGATGTCGGCGATGAGTTTCTCGGCCAGGCGGTCGACGTCCTCGGCCTCGTGGTGAAGCAGCGCGTGGGTCGCGCCGTACCAGGCGCTGTAGATCAAGAGCGCCGCCATGGCGGGGGTCGGGGCGTCCGCCGGCGGGTCGGGGCGCTCAGCGATGAGGTGCCGGAACGCTTCGACGTGCGCGTTCGTGGGACTGACCTCGATCTCCGTCGACGCGTTGATCGGGGTGTGGCCGTACAGCACATCGTGCAGTTCGGCATGGTCCAGGTGGACGCGGACCGCATCACTGAGCCAGGCGTCCACACGTCCGACCCAGTCGTCGGCGGGATTCCACGGAGTCTACGTGTTCGACGGCGGTTACAGGCCGCTAAGGGCTGTCCCGCTGTTGGCGGTAGCCTCCGCAACTCGTTCCGCGGATGGCGTCTGACGCGGCTCCTCGGCAGGATCGTGGGAGAGCACACCGCTTCCAGCCCGACAACTCGCGAGCACCCCATCAATCGACTGACGCGCCGCCAGCAAACGCAGCAGACAGCCAGCATCAACGGACCGCCAGGATCAACTACTCGCCACACCTTCTCCCACCAGAAAAAGCGCAGGTCAACACGGCCTCTGACAGGCCCGCTAGGAGACAGACGTGAAGATGCTCATCAACGTTCCCGAGACCGTGGTCGCCGATGCCCTGCGGGGCATCGCGGCCGCACATCCCGAGCTGACCGTCGACGTGGAGAACCGGGTCGTCATGCGGCGGGACTCGCCCGTGGCGGGAAAGGTGGGCCTCGTCTCCGGGGGCGGTTCGGGACACGAGCCGCTGCACGCCGGATTCGTCGGCCCCGGGATGCTGTCGGCCGCCTGTCCCGGGGAGGTTTTCACCTCCCCCGTGCCCGACCAGATGCTGCGGGCGGCGGCAGCCGTCGACAGCGGAGCGGGGGTGCTGTTCGTCGTCAAGAACTACACCGGTGACGTGCTCAACTTCGAGATGGCCGCCGAGCTCGCCGACGACGAGGGGATCCAGGTCGCCCAGGTCGTGGTGGACGACGACGTGGCCGTGAGCGACAGTACGTTCACGGCCGGTCGGCGCGGTACGGGAGCGACGCTGTTCGTCGAGAAGATCGCCGGAGCCCTGGCGGACGAGGGCGCCCCGCTGGAGCGGGTGGCCGCCGTCGCGCGGCAGGTGAACGGGGCCTCGCGCAGCTTCGGGGTGGCGCTGGGCGCCGTGACCACTCCGGCCAAGGGCAGCCCCACCTTCGATCTGCCCGCCGGAGAGCTGGAATTGGGCATCGGCATCCATGGGGAGCCGGGGCGGGAGCGGCGGCCGATGATGACGTCCGGGGAGATCGCCGACTTCGCCGTGAACGCGGTGCTGGAGGACCTGCGCCCCACCGGCCCGGTGCTGGCGCTGGTGAACGGCATGGGGGCGACTCCGCTGCTGGAGCTGTACGGGTTCACTGCCGAGGTCCACCGGGTCCTGTCCGAGCGGGGTGTCCCGGTGGCTCGTACGCTCGTGGGGAACTACGTGACCTCGCTCGACATGGCAGGCTGTTCGGTGACGCTGTGCCAGGTCGACGAGGAGCTGCTGCGACTGTGGGACGCGCCCGTGCGGACGGCCGCACTCCGCTGGGGCCGCTGAGCGCCGACGGGAATCCCGTGACCGTGGGCGACCCCGGTGCGGGGTTGGCCGTACAGCCCGTGCCACCGCCGGGACGATCCGTTCCGGGTGGGACCGAGGAACAGGAGATCATGTGCTCGACACCGACTTCTTCCGCCGCTGGATGACCGCTGTCGCGGCGTCCGTGGAGCGTGGGGCGGACCATCTGACCGAGCTGGACTCGGCGATCGGGGACGCCGATCACGGCAGCAATCTCCAGCGCGGCTTCGCGGCGGTGACGGCGGTGCTGGAGAAGGATGCCCCCGCCACGCCCGGTGCTGTGCTCACCCTGGCCGGACGACAGCTCATCTCCACCGTCGGCGGGGCGTCCGGACCGCTGTACGGGACGCTGCTGCGCCGTACGGGCAAGGCTCTCGGGGACGACGCCGAGGTGACCCAGGACCAGCTGGCGCAGGCGTTCGCGGCCGGGGTCGCCGCGGTGGGGCAGCTGGGCGGCGCGCAGGCCGGGGACAAGACGATGCTCGACGCGCTGCTGCCCGCGGCGGAGGCCCTGGCCACCTCGTTCGACGGCGCCGCGAACGCGGCTCGCGCGGGCGCCGAGGCGACGGTGCCGTTGCGTGCGCGCAAGGGGCGGGCCAGCTATCTCGGCGAGCGCAGCATCGGGCATCAGGACCCGGGCGCGACCTCGTCGGCGCTGCTGGTCGAGGCCCTGGCGGCGACGGCGGCGGACGGAGCGGGCGCGTGAGCGGCGAACGGCAGGTGGGCATCGTGCTGGTCTCCCACAGCGGTCCGGTCGCCGAGTCGGTCGCCGAGCTGGCCCGGGGCCTCGCCGCCGGAGGGGTGACCGCGCCGGTCGCCCCGGCCGGCGGGCTGCCGGGCGGCGGGCTCGGGACGAGCGCGGAGCTGATCGGCCGGGCCGCCGCCTCGGTGGACCGGGGTGCGGGTATCGCGGTCCTGGTCGACCTGGGAAGCGCGGTCCTCACGGTGAAGGCCATGCTCGCCGAGGGCGACGAGCTGCCCGAGGCCACGCGACTCGTGGACGCGCCATTCGTCGAAGGCGCTGTCGCGGCCGTGGTGACCGCCTCGGCGGGTGGCGACCTCGCGGCGGTGGAGGCCGCGGCCTCGGAGGCGTACGGCTACCGCAAGACGTAGCGCTTTCCTCCGGGTCGTGCCGGGCCCGCGTGGCGCCCCGCACCGTGCCGCAGCAGACTTGACGACATGTCGACAAGAAGGCGCAGTGCGGGGCTTCTTCTCTTCCGGGTCACGGAGGGCGCGGGCGAGCGGGATGTCGAGGTGCTGATCGGGCACATGGGCGGGCCGTTCTGGGCGGGGCGGGAGACGGCCGCCTGGTCGGTGCCGAAGGGCGAGTACGGACCGGAGGAGGACGCGGAGGCCGCCGCCCGCCGGGAGTTCGTGGAGGAACTGGGCGTGCCGGTCCCGCCGGGTGAGTGGATCGCGCTGGGCGAGTCACGGCAGCGCAGCGGCAAGACGGTGACCGCCTGGGCCGTGGAGGCGGAGTTGGACGTGACGTCCGTCGTGCCCGGGACGTTCACGATGGAGTGGCCGCGCGGCTCCGGCGTGCAGCAGGAGTTCCCGGAGATGGACCGGTTCGCCTGGTGCACGCCGGAGCAGGCCGCCGAGCGGCTGATCGTCGGCCAGCGGGTGTTCGTCGACCGGCTGCGCGCTCAGGTGCGCGGGACGGCCGCCTCACCCGACGCGTAGGCCGCCTCCCCCGACGCGTAGGCCGGCTCCGCGCCCGCCGGGCGGCCTGCCCGCAGTTCCAGTACGTCGCCGGTGAAGCGGGCCCGGAAACTGCGGTCGTGCGAGACGACGACGACCGCGCCCCGGTACTGGTCGAGGGCCTCTTCCAGCTCTTCCACCAGGCTCAGCGCGATGTGGTTCGTCGGCTCGTCCAGTACCAGCAGATCGGCCGGCCGGGTCACCAGGCGGGCCAGGGCCAGCCTGCGTTGCTGGCCGACGGAGAGGGACGCGACGGGCACGTCGAGGTCCTCGGGGCGGAACAGGCCGAGGGCCAGGAGTTCGTCGGCGTACTCGTCGGGGAAGCCGGGCCGGCCCGCCGCGAAGGTGGCGAGCAGGGTGCGCCGGGTCGGGCGCGCGGGCAGTTCCTGCGGGAGGTAGCCGATGCGGGCCCGACGGATGACCGTGCCCGCGTCGGGAGTCAGATCACCCGCGAGGACCCGCAGCAGGGTGGTCTTCCCGGCCCCGTTCTCACCGGTCACCAGGAGGCGGGCGCCCGATCCCACGCGCAGGGACGGGAGGCGGAGGCGGTCCCCGACGGAGACGGCGTCCAGCTCCACGAGGGGCCTCGCTCGGTCCGCGGTGCCGGTTCCCTCGCGGTCCGCCGTACCGGTCCCGTCGGCGACGGTCGGGCGGCCGGTGAAGGCGAGCGGGCGGGGCGGGGGCGGCACGGGGGACCTGCGCAGCGCGTCCAGCCGGGTCCGGGCGGCCCTGACCTGGCCGGACAGCTTCGTCTCGTGCGAGCGGCGGTGCTTGCCGAAGCCCTGTTTCGGGTCTCCTCCGCTGGCCGCGAGCCGCGCTCCGGCCGCGGCGACGAGCTCCTCGGTGCGGGCCAGGTCCGTCAGGTACTCCTCGTGTTCCTGGGCCCAGCGGCGGCGGGCGGCGGCCTTGGCGGTGCGGTAGCCGTCCCAGCCGTCCCCGTACCGGGTGACCGTGCGCAGGTCGCGGTCGACCTCCAGGATCACCGAGGTGACACGCTCCAGGAACGCCCGGTCGTGGGTGATCGCCACGACGGTGCCCCGGTGGGCGCGCAGGTGGTCCTCCAGCCAGCCGACGGCGCGGGCGTCGAGGTGGTTGGTCGGCTCGTCGAGCAGCAGCAGTTCGGGGGCGGCTGCCAGGACGCAGGCGAGGGCGAGCCGGGACTGCTCGCCGCCGGAGAGCGTGGCGAGAGCGCGGTCGCGGGTGAGGTGGGCGAGGCCGAGGCCGTGCAGGGCCGCTGCGGTGCGGGCGTCCGCCCGGTAGCCGTCGCGGTCCTCGTAGGCGGTGAGGAGGTCGCCGTACGCGGCCAGCTCCGCGTCGGTGGGCCCCGGGTCGCCGGGCTTCCGCTCCGAGAGGCCGGTCTCCGCCTCGCGGATACGGTGTTCGAGGTCGCGCAGTTCGGCGAGGGCCGCGTCGACGGCGTCCTGCACGGTGCCGGCCGGGTCGAGGTCGAGGGTCTGGGCGAGATAGCCGGTGCCGCCGGGGCAACGGACGGTGATCTCACCGGTGTCGGGTTGTTCCACTCCGGCCAGCAGCCGGAGCAGCGTGGACTTTCCGGAGCCGTTCTCGCCGATGACGGCGGTCTTCTCACCGGGCCGGACGGTGAGGGTCACCTGGTCGAGTACGGAGCGGTCCCCGTACGCCTTGGAGACGTCCTTGATGGCCAGTTGAGCGCGGTCGCGCTGGGGGTGCATGGGTGCCTTTTCCCTGGGTGACGGCCCGCGAGGGCGCGCGCGGAGGCGCGGCGGCGGGGCGTGGATGCCGGACGGCGGAGGGGACGGCGTCGGGCGCGCGGGTCACGTCGACGTCCGGGGCGTCTCAGAGGGACGCGCGGTGCGGCGCGCTGCGGCCGTCCGGGCCGGGAATCAGCGGAAGAAGTAGTAGCTGTACGAACCCATGTCGGCCATTCTAACGGCCGACCGGCCTCCCGGCGCCGGGAATATCCTCGCCTGCCCGGCGGCGGCCGCCGGGCAGGAGCCGAAGGCCGCCGCCGGGGCGGACGGGCGGACGTTCGACGACGAGGGGGGTGGCAGGTTCAGCCGCCGGATGCCGGAGGGCTTCGGGCTTCCGCCGGAATGCCGGAGGGATCAGGCGGCCGCCCGGGGGGCCGGAGTGGCTCGGCCGCCCGGGTGCCCGAGGGCTCAGCCGCCCGGGAGGATGACGGCCCGGCCGTTGATCCTGCCGTCGTGGAGGCGCTCGTAGGCGAGCGGGGCCTCGTCGAGGGAGTACGTCTCCACGTGGACGTCGACCGCTCCGGCGTGGGCCAGGTCGAGGACCTCGGCGAGTTCCTTGCGCGAGCCCCAGTAGGGCGCGCTGACGTTGGTGCCGTACGGAAGCGTGCCGAAGCCGACCGGGAGCGCGCCGCCGCCGATGCCGACGATGGTGACGTCACCGTCGACACGGGCGACGGCTCCCGCGGTCGCCACGGTGGGCGGCGCTCCGACGAAGTCGAGGACCACGTGGGCGCCGAGTCCGCCGGTCAGCTCCATGACCCGGGCGGCCGCCTTCTCGTCGGAGAGGACGGCCTCGTGCGCGCCGACGGTCCTGGCCAGGGCGAGCTTGTCCTCGGTGACGTCGAGGGCGATCACCCGGGCGGCCGTCATGGCGCGCAGCAGCTGGATCGCGACGTGGCCGAGGCCGCCGGTACCGATGACGACGGCGGTGGAGCCGGGCACCAGCTTCGCCCGGGAGCGCACGATCGCGTGGTACGGGGTCAGTCCGGCGTCCGTGAGGGGCACGGTCTTCACCGGGTCGAGGTCACCGATCGGGATCAGGTGGCGGGGGTCGTCGACGATCATGTACTCGGCCATCGCGCCGGGTGCGCCGAGTCCGGGCGGCATGATGCCGAGCTCCTGGGCGCGCAGGCAGTAGTTCTCCCTGCCTTCGGCGCAGTTCACACAGGTGCCGCAGCCCCAGGGGCCGTAGACCGCGACGGAGTCGCCGAGGGCGAAGCCGTCGACGCCGTCACCGAGGGCGGCGACCGTGCCGACGCCCTCGTGCCCCAGAGTCAGGGGCAGCGGGAAGGGGATCTGGTCGGCGGGCCAGCTCATCACGGCGATGTCGGAGTGGCAGACACCGGCGGCGGTGACCTTCAGCAGGACCTGGCCGGGTCCGGGCTCGGGGTCCGGAACGGTGACCACCTCGGGGGCGGCGCCGACGGCTCGGTACTGAACGGCTTTCATGGGGTCTCCTCGCTTCTCTCTTGACTCTCTTTGTCACCCCCGTGTCCCCCGCGCGCCACTCGGGCTCCGTCACGGGGCGGAGTAGCCGCCGTCCACCAGGTGGTAGCTGCCGTGGATGAAGGAGGCCTTGTCGGAGAGGAGGAAGGCGGCGAGTTCGGCGACCTCCTCGGCGGTGCCGAGCCGTCCCGCCGGGTGCAGGGAGATCAGCTGCTCGCGGGCCCCCGGGTCGGTGTTCCGCAGGAGCGGGGTGTCGATGAAGCCGGGGCCGACCGCGTTGATGCGGACGTTCTGTCCGGCGTATTCGAGCGCGGCGGTCTTGGTGAGACCGACGACGCCGTGCTTGGCCGCGACGTAGGCGGGCGACCCCGCGAAGCCGTTGGTGCCGAGGATGGAGGACATGTTGACGATCGCGCCGCCGCCCGCCGCGACGATGGCGGGCAGTTCGTAGCGCATCGAGTGGAAGACGCCGCTGAGGTTGGTGGCGACGACGCGGTTCCAGTCCTCGACCGGGTATGCGCCGGTGGGGCTGCTGGGGCCCGCGATGCCGGCGTTGTTGACGGCCAGGTGGAGGGCGCCGAAGGTGTCCACCGCGAACCGCACGCCCGCTTCGACGGAGGCCGGGTCGGTGACGTCCATCGCGACGGCGGCGGCCCTGGCTCCGGCGCTCTCCAGGTCGGCCGCGGCCTTGCGCGCGCTCTCCTCGTCGTAGTCGGCGACGACGACCGCCGCGCCGCCGGATGCGAGCCGGCGGGCCAGGGCGAGGCCGATACCGGAGGCGCCTCCGGTGATGAGGGCGGTGCGGCCCGCGAACTCGGTCCGGTCTTCGGCCTTCGCCTCGGCTGCGGGGGTGGAGCTGTGCTCGGTGCTCATGGTGTTGCCTCGGTTCCTTCTGCTTCTTCTTCGGTGGTGCTGGTGGTGCCGGCGATGCCGGTAGTGCCGGTAGTGCCGGTAGTGCCGGCACCGCCGGTAGTGCCGTTGGCGCCCCGGTGTGGTTCCGGGCCTCCCGGGTGCTGTTCCGGAGCGGGGCGCGGCTCGCCGAGCAGGTCGGCGGAGAGCGCGTCGAAAGCCTCGGCGACCAAGCCGGGCAGAGCGTCCGGCCGGCCTCCGCGTACCCAGGCGGCCTGCGCGGCGAGCAGCGCGCCCGCTCCTGCGGCGACGGTCACGGCGGGCCGGATGTCCTGCCGGGGATCGACGCCGAGCCGCTCCGCGACGATGGCGACCGAGTCCTCCTGGGCGTCCACCCGAATGTGGTGGAAGACGGCGTAGAGGGTCGGCTCCTCCTCGGCGACGACCAGCAGGTCGAAGATCCGGGGGCGGCGGTGCCAGGGCTCCGACCCGGGATCGGCGAGCCAGTCGAGGACGGCCCGACGGTAGGCCAGGAGCGGGGGTTCAGGGGCCGGGCGGGCTCGCAGGGCCGCGTTGATGCGGTCGCCGTCGCCCCGCAGGGAGTCGAGGGCGGCGGCCTCCTTGCTCGTGAAGTACCTGCTGAACGTACGACGGTCGACGTCCGCGGCTTCCGCGATCTCCTCGACCGTCACGTTCCGCAGCCCCCGGTCGAGCACCAGCTCGAACGCGGCCTGCGCCAGGGTGTCACGGGTGCGGCGCGCCTTGCGGCCGCGCCGATCCGGGATCTTCCGTTCCGGAGTCATACATGCACCGTACACCTGAAAATGTCCCCACGCGACATTTGTCTCATGGGGACATCAAGGATGCCTGCCGCAGGCTCGCGGCGCGCGTTCAGACCGCGGCGGTCCGCCGCTGGTCCCCGCCCGCTTCGGCGGTATCGCCGAGGACCCCGGCACCGGAATCGGCATCGCCGGGAGTGGCGTCGCCGGGGACCGCGGCGCCCGGAACCGCGGGCCGCCGCCCGTCGTCGGCAGAGGTGCGCAGCAGGGCGAGCGCGGCGATGTCGTCGCGCCGGACGCCTCCGGAGAACTCCCCCAGATCGACGTGGAGCGCGTCGAGCAGTTCGCGCGGCCCGTGCCCGGCCCAGGCCCTGATCCGCTCGTCCAGCGGGTAGAAGGCGCCGGCGATGTCGCGGGCCTCGGTCACACCGTCTGTGACGACCAGGAGCGTCGCGCCCGGCGGGAAGTCGAAGGACTCGGTCGTACGGGTCTCCTGGCTGAGTCCGGCGAGGCCGAGAGGGACATACGTCCGGTGGAGCGTGACGGCCGACGACCGGCCGTCGTGCAGCAGGCGCGGCGGCAGGTGCCCGCAGTTCACGGCCTCCGCCCGGCCGCCCTCGTCGACCCCGAGGACGAGCGCGGTCACGAAGCGTTCGGCCTCGCCCGTCTGGGCGGAGAACACGTTGTGCCGGACGACGGCGGCCTCCAGGGCCTCCACCACTCCCGTGAGCGTGGGTTCGCGGATGGCCGCCTCACGGAACGCGGCGATGGCCGCGAATCCGGCGCCGATGGCCGCGAGCCCCTTCCCCTGGACGTCCCCGATGATCACGCGGGTCCCGTAGGACGACTCGACAACCTCGTAGATGTCTCCGCCGACGAAGCGGTCCTCCTCGATCGGCTCGTAGAGCCCGTGCGCGGTGACGTGGTCGGTACCGACCGGCAGCGGCCGCAGGATCTGGCGTTGCAGGGTGACGGCGGCGGACCGCAGCCGCGCCATCTCGGTGGCGTGCCGGATACGCGCCGCGCAGGCGGCGACCCCGAGCGCACAGGCCAGTACGGCGAAACCGATACCGAAGACGAAGTCCCAGAAGGTGCCGTCCGCCCCGACCCGGAACCCGACGACGACGGTGGTGATCCACACCGCGATCCAGATGGTCTGGCGGAGGCTGCAGTAAACGGAGGCCAGTGCGGGGACGACCACGAGCAGCGGCACGACCCGCAGGTCGTTGCCTGTACTGACGTCGAGGAACACGACGAGTACGGTCAGCAGCGCGAGACCGCCGACCAGTGCCCAGTTGCCGATCCGGCTCTGGGACACCGCCCCGGCGCCCGCGTCCGCTCCGGGCGCGGCACCACCCCGGGCCCGTACCCCGCTCCGCTTCTGTGCCATGTCCAGCAACCTCATGGGCACGGCCTGTCCTCCCGTTGATCTCTCGGTGCCGCCCGCAGTCTCGGTCGGTCCCTTCCAGTTGACCGGGTGGCGGGCGCCCGCACAGGAGGGCTTAGGGCCCCGAGCGGCTGCCGAAGGTCCCGCCCGGGACTTCCGGCCCGGGGCCCTGGTCCCGTACCGGGGGTGCCTCAGGTCCCCACCCCGTCGTACGGTGCCGGACCGGTACAGGCACCGGGTGCCTGTACCGGTCAGCGCAGTGAGGGCCTACGGCTCCCGTCGGCCGACGGAAGCGTGGCGGGGACGAGGGCGGAGAGGAATTCCGTACGCCGGCGAAGCCGGAAGCCGAGGGACTCGTAGAGCCGGACGGCCCCGGTGTTGAAGGCGGAGGCATGCAGGAACGGCGTCTCACCGCGCTCCCGGATCCCGTGCGCGACCGCCAGGACCAGACGGCTCGCCAGCCCCTGCCCCCGTACGGACTCGTCCGTGCAGACACCGCTGATCTCCGTGAAGCCGGGCGGGTGCAGCCGCTCCCCCGCCATCGCCACCAGCGCGCCGCCCCGACGGATGCCCAGATATGTGCCCAGCTCGACCGTGCGCGGCAGGAAGGGACCGGGGCGGGTGCGCGCCACCAGGTCCAGCATCTCCGGCACGTCCCGGGGGCCCAGCGGGACCGCCTCCGGATCGGGCGCGGCGTCCACCGACGCGTCGACCAGCTGGACGCCCTCGGCCCGGAAGACGATCTCCCAGTCCCGTGGCGGCGGCTCCTGGAACGCGGCCAGGGTGACGGAGCCGCCCGGCCCGGCGAGCGCCGCGACATCGGCCCAGTCCTCGGCTTCCGGGGCGTCGGGGAGGGCGATCCAGGGAGTGACGTCGGCGGGGTAGCGCAGGACCCGCCCGCGGCTCTCGGCGAAGTGGGCGTGCGGGCCGGTGAGCGAGGACCGGGCGGGGTTGTCCAGCGGGTGGAGCCTGGAAGAATCATCGGTCCGGGGCCGGGGGCTGTTCTGGGTCATGGTCTTCCTCGTTCTCGTTCCGTCCATCGCGCGGTTCCCGGCAGCGGGTGCTCGGGGCCGGGAGCGGCGTACCCGCCAGGCACGAAAAGCCGGTGGGTACGGCAGGTATTCCGTGGGGCGGATCTGTTCACGGCATCGCCCATCATCGGGGCGCGGGGCTGTGCGGCCCCGCGCCGGCCCGCGCCACCGGGGCCGACGGCCCCTGCGACACCTCGATGCCCCGGCGTACGCCCGAACCGACGAGCGGCGAAATCGACTCATCCGTAGGCCAATACGCGCCGGTCCGGTCCCAACGCCCCCCCGGCTGTGGCACTCTGGTGGCGACCGCCCCACCGGGCTCCCCCGTACCGGTGGGGCGGTTGTTTGCGCATTCATTGCTCGCGCCGTCTCCGTGCGCCCTCTACGAGCGCCCACCCGGCTCGCGGTTTTCGCCCCGCGTCTCGCGACCCGTGCCACTCGGCTTGTACCTCTCGGCTTGTCCCTCTCGGGTGACCGCGCCTCAGAGCCGAACTGCACCTGTTTCAAGCCAACTCACTCCCGTTGGCCGGATCAACTTCCTCTTCGAACGTATGAGAGCCGTATGCCTGGGAAGGCGAACAGACCTCAGGGCCTACGAACCAGGGAGCGTGAAGCCGACATGACCGCACAGACCGCGCAGACGGCCGGTACGGAGCAGACGGGCACCACCGAGGAACTTCCGTGGATCGAGGACGCCGGGAAGGTCGCCCCGATGGACGCGCGCCGGCTCTCGCGCCTCTTCTTCGACCGCCTCCAGACGCTGGAGGAGGGCACGCACGAATACCAGTACGCGCGCAACACCCTTATCGAGATGAACCTGTCCCTCGTCCGCTTCGCCGCCAACCGCTTCCGCAACCGGGGCAGCGGCGACATGGAGGACATCATTCAGGTCGGCACCATCGGGCTGATCAAGGCGATCGACCGCTTCGACCTCTCGCGGGAAGTCGAGTTCACCTCGTTCGCGGTGCCGTACATCGTCGGGGAGATCAAGCGGTTCTTCCGTGACACGAGCTGGGCGGTGCACGTGCCGCGGCGCCTCCAGGAACTGCGGGTCGACCTCGCCAAGGCGAAGGAGTCCCTGGCGGGCGACCTCGACCGGGACCCCACCGTGCGGGAGCTGGCAAAGGACCTGGGGATCGAGGAGTCCGAGGTCACGGAGGGGATCGTCGCCTCCAACGGCTACACGGCGGGCTCCCTGGACATGCCGACCGACACCGCGGAGGCCGGCCCCCGTCAGACCTCCGGGCGGACCTTCGCCGACGTACTGGGCGAGCCGGACCCCGCCATGGAGACCGTGGAGAATCTCCACGCCCTCGCGCCCCTGCTGGGCGAACTGGACGAGCGGGAGCGCCGGATCATCGACATGCGCTTCGGCCAGGAGATGACCCAGGCGCAGATCGGCGCGGAGCTCGGAATATCACAGATGCACGTGTCCCGGCTGCTGAGCCGGATGCTGGGCAAGCTGCGGAGCGGGATGCTCGTCCAGGAGTGATCACCGCGAGCCACCCCGTCGGGCGTCGGCCGGGCGGACAGCGGGCGAGCAGGCGTTGCGGTTCTGACTGATGCATCAGTCAGAACCGCAACGCCTTGCTTTCTCAGGGATTACATCCGCTGATGTTGAGGTTTTCTCAACACATGGCTACGGTGGCTGACCATGCAGCAGGACGAGGTGGCCGCACGGGTCCGGCAGGTGATCGACGCGACGGGAGTCAGCGCGCGCGAGTTCGCGCGGCGGATCGTCATCGATCCGTCGAAGTTGTCCCGTTCCCTGAACGGCACACGGCGCTTCACCGCCGCCGAGCTGGCCCGGATCGCGGACATCGGCGGCGTGGACGTCGGCCGGCTGATCGGTACGACGGCCGGGGCCGGCGTTGACGCGGCGGGCGACGCGACGGTCGGTGCGGGCGACGCGACAGCCGGCAGGACGGCCGGCAGCACGCCGTCGACGCCGTCGGCCCCGCGCGCCCCGTCGCCCCCTCGCTCTCCGTCGCCCCCTCGCACGCCGTCGCCCTCGCCGGAGGGCGGCAGGCCCTTGCAGATCGTGCGGGAGACCGTCCGGCTCATCGCCGAGCGCGGATTCCACGCCGTCCGGGTCGCGGACATCGCCGCGGCCTGCCACACCAGCACGGCGGCGATCCATTACCACTTCCCCGGCCGTGACGAACTGCTCGAGGCGGCGGTCCGCTGGTGCATGGACGAGGACACCCGTCGCCGTGCCGACGCCACGGCCGGCACCCGTCACGCCGGGGACGAGCTCCGCCTGCTGATCGAGCTCCAGACGCCCCGCACCGAACAGCAACGGCGGCAGTGGTGCGTCTGGCTCGACCTGTGGGCCGAGGCCGCCCGGTCCACCACGGTCGGACGGCTCCATGTGGAGTACTACCGCCAATGGCGGGGAACGGTCGCCGACGTGATCCGTCGCGGCGTCGGACAGGGCGTGTTCCGTCCGGTCGACGCGGACAGCACGGCCCTCGCCCTCACCGCCCTGATCGACGGACTGGCCTCCCAGGTGCTGGCCACCGAGCCCGGCCTCCCGGGCACCGGCGCACAGACCATGCACGACGCACTCATCGCCCACGTGGACGCCTGCCTGACGGCGCCCGTGGCCGGCTGACGCCCACGCCCACGCCCACCCCGTACCCCCCTGCACCCCACCCAATCCCTGAGCCCGAACTCCCCAGTCCTCAAACTCCCCGAACTCCCCGAACACCCCGAACTCCCCGAGAGGAGACGTTCCCGCATGCCCGTGAACCAGGACGTCATCATCACCTGCGCCCTCACCGGAGCCGGCGACACCGTCGGCCGCAGCCCCCATGTCCCGGTGACGCCCGAGCAGATCGCCGCCTCCGCCGTCGAGGCCGCCGGGGCCGGTGCCGCCATCGTGCACATCCATGTCCGCGAGCCGGAGACCGGCGCGCCCTCCCGCGATCCGCGGCTCTACCGGGAGGTCGTCGAGCGGATCCGGGAGACCGGCACCGATGTGGTCATCAACCTGACCGCCGGTATGGGCGGAGACCTCGTCATCGACCCGGAGGCCCCGCTCCGCCGGCTGCCGGGCACCGATCTGGTCGGCGGTCTCGAACGGCTGCCGCACGTCGAGGATCTGCTGCCGGACATCTGCACCCTGGACTGCGGTTCTCTCAACTTCGGTGACGGCAGCAACCTCTATGTCTCGACCCCCGACATGCTGCGCACCGGCGCGAAGCGCATTCAGGAGCTCGGGGTCCGGCCCGAGCTGGAGATCTTCGACACCGGGCAGCTGTGGTTCGCCAAACAGCTCCTCGCCGAGGGGCTGCTCGACGACCCCACGGTCTTCCAGCTCTGCATGGGCATTCCATGGGGCGCGCCCGCCGACCCGGGCGTCCTCCAGGCGATGGTCAACATGCTTCCGCAGGGCGCCCAGTGGGCGAGCTTCGCGCTCGGCCGGATGCAGATGCCCTGGGCCGCCCAGTCGATCCTGCTCGGCGGACACGTCCGGGTCGGCCTGGAGGACAACCTCTATCTGGGCAAGGGCGTCAAGGCCACCAACGGTCAGTTGGTGGAGCGCGCCGTGCGGATCACCGAATCCCTGGGCTCCCGGGTCGCCACGCCCGACGAGGCACGCGTGAAGCTCGGCCTGCGCCCGCGCGCCTGACCACGCACGCCTCCCTCTTCCCCCGTACGCCCTCCTCCCCCTTTCACTCCCCCCTTTCCCTTTCCCTCTTCCCCTCCCCCACCGTCTTTCTGGAGTGTCGCCCGTGACTGCCACCCCCTCTGCCGCCGCGACCGACGGCCCCGCCGCCCCCTGCGCCCCGGAGGACGTACGCCGTGTCGCGTGCGTCGGGGCCGGGGTGATCGGCGGTGGCTGGGCGGCCCACTTCCTCGCCCGCGGATACGACGTCACCGCCTGGGACCCGGCCCCCGACGCGGCCGTCCGGCTGCGCCGGCTCGTCGCCGCGGCCTGGCCCGCGCTGGAGCAGCTCGGGCTGGCCCCCGGAGCGTCACAGGACCGGCTGACCGTCACCACGACCCTCGAAGAGGCCGTGGCCGACGCCCAGTTCGTCCAGGAGAGCGCCCCCGAGAAGCTGGACCTCAAGCGCGACCTACTGGCCCGGCTGGACGCCGCGGCGCCCGTCGGCACAGTGATCGCCTCGTCGACCTCCGGCTACCCGATGACGGACATGCAGACCGAGGCCGCCGACCCCGGGCGGCTCGTCGTCGGGCACCCCTTCAACCCGCCCTACCTCATTCCCCTGGTCGAGGTCGTCGGCGGTGAACGGACCGCGCCCGCCGCGGTCGACTGGGCCTCGCGCTTCTACGCCGTCGCGGGCAAGTCCGTGATCACCATGGAGCGCGAGGTGCCCGGCTTCATAGCCAACCGGCTCCAGGAGGCCCTCTGGCGCGAGGCCCTGCACATGGTCGCCAACGGCGAGGCCACGGTGGCGGAGATCGACGCGTCGATCACCGAGGGCCCGGGGCTCCGCTGGGCCGTCATGGGACCGATGCTGACCTTCGCGCTCGCGGGCGGCGAGGGCGGTATGGCCCATATGCTCGACCACTTCGGCCCGTCGCTCAAGTCGCCCTGGACCCGGCTCGAAGCACCGGAACTGGACCGGGCGCTGTACGAGGCGGTGGTGGCCGGCTGCGAGGAGGCGGCGGACGGCCGGAGCATCGCCGATCTGGTCGCCGAACGGGACCGGGGCGTCATCGACGTCCTGCGGGCCACGGGCCGACTGCCCCGGTCCGCCGAGGAGGTCGTCCGATGAGCGAGCACGCGACTCCCGAGGACGCGACCGTGACCGACAACGCCACGGAACTCCCCCTGTTCCACCGGACCGTGCGACCCGAGTGGATCGACTACAACGGCCATATGAGCGAGGCGTTCTACGTCCTCGTCTTCGGGTACGCCACCGACGCGATGATGATCGAGACCGGTCTGCACGCCGGGTACCGGGAGAGCACGGGCTGTTCGCTCTACACGGTGGAGTCGCATCTGCGCTATCTCCGCGACGTGGCCGAGGGCGCCCATCTCGCCGTCCGTACCCGTCTGTTGGGCGTGGACGCGAAGAAGGCGCGCTTCAGCCACGAGCTGTACGTGGTCGGCGCGCCGGACGGCGTACCGGAGCCGGAGGCCGCCCCGGTGGCGACGAGCGAGCTGCTGGCCCTCCACGTGGACCAACGGGCGGGCCGCACCGTCCCGTTTCCGGATTCCGTACGGGAGCGGCTGGCCGCGCTCGTCGAGCCGACGCCCGCGTGGGCGGGCCGCTCGATCGCCGAGGTCCCGGCGGCCCTCTGAGCCGCCGCCCTCCGTAGCCGCGCCCGTCGGCGCACGCTGCTGACCGGGCGTTCCCGGTCGGGCGCGGCACCCGTGCGCTAGCTGTTCGACGGGGTGATGCGGCATCCGGTGACCGGCGGACCGAGCCGGCCCGAGCCCGTCACGGTGCTGTGCGGGCCCCCGCCAGTACGGCGGTGTGCACGGCGCGGGCGATCCGCGCGCCCCAGGGGGACCGGGGCCCGGCGAAGGGTTCGCCGCCGTCGGGCCCCGGCTGGGGAGCGGCGACGCACACGGCGTCCGTGGGGGTGCCCGAGCAGTCGAGTCCGGCGTCCAGGAGGGCCTGCACCTTGGCCTCGGTGGCGGTGGCGACGGCGTTGACGAGGGCGGCGTCGGAGAGCGCGACGGGCAGCGTGACGACGATGTTGACCGTGCCCGGCCGGAACGGGGAGACCGGGACCTCCGCGGGCCCCGGCGCGAGCTGGGCCGCCGAGGCCTCCGCCTCCGGCAGACCCGGCGCCCGGGTGGCGGTGTCGGGGGCCGCCGCCCAGCCCCGTACGCCGAGGCCGGCGGTGACGGTCGCGGTGACTCCACCGTCCTGGCCACTCGTGTACGCGGTGACGTCGGCAGCGGTCATCAGCCCCGCGCCCGGCCCCGTGAGCCCCTCCGCGGCGGCGATCTCGGCGAGGTGCCGGTCCGGGTCGAGGCGCGGGTAGCCACCGGGGACCTGGGCGTTGAGGATCCAGGCCCGGGTGCCGATGCCGCCGCCGAGAACCGCGCTGCTGCAGACCCGGACGCCGGGCCCCAGCCGCCAGAGGAGGTGGTGGAGCCGGTGCCCGTCCTCGTGCCGGTCGCGCAGTTCGACGCGTTGCGCGGGCGGCCGGAGGCGTACGGAAGAGATGGCGCACCCCTGGTGGCTCGGCGGGTCGGCGGTGGTCCGTCCTTCGGCCGCCATGGTCCGCCGATCATATGCGGGACCCGGGGTCTCACCCGATTGGCCTAACGGGTTCAGGGGCCGCCCGGCGCCGCCGCACGGGCCCGGGGCCCCGCACCGGGCTTCCGGGAGCCACGATCCGGGCAAGCGGGCGGTTGCAGCGTCCATGCGGGTGAGGCGCGATGGAATCCGGACGCGCCACCTCTGGTGGAGCCACCCACAGGGCGTGCCCGAGAGGAGGAATCGGTTATGGGAGCCGCTGACGGTTTCACGGATTCCGGAGAACTCGACGGTCTGACCGTGTACGACAACGACGGCGAGAAGGTCGGCAGTGTGGGCCGGGTGTACGTCGACGACGACACCGGCAAGCCCGACTGGGTCACGGTCAAGACCGGTCTGTTCGGCATGAAGGAGAGCTTTGTTCCGCTCGCCGGAGCCCGTCGGGTGGGCTCCGACCTGCACGTCGCGCATCCGAAGGACAGCGTCAAGGACGCACCGCGCGTGGACGCCGACGCGCACCTCTCCGTGGCCGAGGAGGAGGAGCTGTACCGGCACTACGGCCTGACCAGGAAGTCCGGCCGGTCGGCGGGCATGGACGCGCCGACCGTGGCCGGGACCGGTGCGATGGGTGCGGCGGGCGCCGCCGGTGCGGCGGGCGCGGGCCGCGGAACCGGAACGGCCCCCGGCGCCAAGGCGACCGGTAAAGCGACCACGGCGGGCACGAGCGCCGGGATGGCCGGCGCGGGAACGACGGGAGCGGGCATGGCAGGAGCAGGCAGCGGTACGGGCAGGCACCGCGACACGGACGCCTCCACCACGGCGCGCCCGCTGGCGGGCGCCGGCGCGGGGACGTCCCGGTCGGCCGACATGAGCGGCCGCGAGGAGATGATCCGCTCCGAGGAGCAGCTGCACGTCGGCAAGGAGGAGTACGAGAGCGGCAGGGCGCGGCTGCACAAGTACGTGGTGACCGAGGAGGTCACCCGGACCGTGCCGGTCTCCCACGAAGAGGTCCGCGTGGTCCGCGAACCGCTGCAGCCCGGTGAGAAGACCACCGGGACCACGGACTTCGGCGAGCAGGACGTCGAGGTGACGCTGCACGCGGAGCGCGCCACCGTGCGCAAGGAGGCCGTGCCGGTGGAGCGGGTCCGGCTGGAGACCAACCGGGTCACCGAGCAGAAGGAGGTCTCCGCCGAGGTCCGCAAGGAGAAGATCGACTACGCGGACGGCACGGAGATGGGCAAGGGCAAGGGCAAGGACGCCGGTGGCGAGTTCGGCCAGGGGCGACGCCGCTGACCGGCACTTCCTCAGGTGGCCACACGGCCGCTCCCACGTCCTCGGCCGCCGGGCGGACTCGTTCCACGGGTCCGCCCGGCGGGCTGTCCGGCGCGGTCCGCGCTCAGCGGCGCGGCGGGAATGTCCAGCCCGGCGACAAGCCGGCACGCGTCTCCGAGCAGGTCGGGGGCGGTGCGGCGGGCGGCTGTGCGCGGGGCCGGTGCGGCGCGGGATCGGCCCGCCGCACCGGCCCGGTGAAGTCCGCCCGGGCTCGGGCTCCGGAGCCCGGGTGCCGACCAGCACCGGGATCGACCAGCCCGGGGATCGATCAGCCCTGGGGTCAGTCAGCCCCGGGGTCAATCAGCCCGGGGGTCAATCAGCCCGGGGATCGACCAGCCCTGGGCTTACGGAGCCCTGGTTGCGGGCCCCGGTCGCGCGGCCTGGGTTACTGAGCCTGGAGGGCGATCACCGCGTTCTGGCCGCCGAAGCCGAAGGAGTGGCTGACGGCCCGCCGTACGGGCACCTCGCGCGGGGCCTTGGTGACGCAGTCGATGTCGAACCCGGGCTCGGGGGCGTCCAGGTTCGCGATCGGAGGGACCACTCCGTGCTGGAGCGTGAGGATCGTCAGGCCCGCTTCGATGGCGCCGGCCGCTCCCATGCAGTGGCCCAGCACACCCTTGGGGGCGGTGACGGGCGGCCGGTGCGGATAGGACCGGCCGATGAGGGCGGCTTCGGTGGCGTCGTTGAGGGGGGTCGACGTCCCGTGCGCGTTGACGTGGTCGACGTCCTCGGCCCGCCAGCCCGCGTCGCGCAGCGCGGCGTCGACCGCCGCCCCCGCGACCTCCCCGGACGGGTGCGGGCTGGTGGGATGATGGGCGTCGGTGGTGGCGCCCGCGCCCGCGATCAGCGCCCGGGGAACGGCTCCTCTCCTCCGGGCGTCCTCCGCCCGCTCCAGGACCATGATGGCCGCGCCCTCGCCCATGACGATGCCGGCCCGGTCCGCCGCGAAGGGCCGGCAGAGGAGGGCGGGGTCGCCGTCCCGCAGCGCTGCCGCGCCGGAGCGGGCGAAGCCGGTCATGGCGACCGGGAACACGATCGACTCGGTGGCCCCGGCGATGGCGATGTCGCACTGGCCCAGCGTCAGCATGTCCCGGGCCACCGACAGCGCGGTCACCCCGGACGAGCAGGCCGTGCACGGGGCCAGGCTGGGGCCGGTGGCCCCCATCCTGATGGCGATCTCGGCCGCGGGCATGTTCGGGATGGTCAGCAGGATGCCCGAGGGCGAGGTGGCCCCGGGGCCCCGCCGCTCCAGGGCGACGGCCTGCTCGGTGAGTCCGGCGGATCCTCCGCTGCTCGTGCCGACGACGACGGCGACCCGGGCGCCGTCCCAGCGCTCCGGGTCGAGCCCGGCGTCGGCGACCGCCTCCCGGGCGGCCAGGAGGGCGAACTTGACGTACCTGCCCATCCGGAACGCGGTCCGGCCGCCGACCGCGTCGTCGAGGTCGATGCCGGTGACCGTACAGGCGAAGTCGACTTCGCAGCCCAGCAGTTCGGGGACGGTGCGGGCGGGCGACGCGCCCGCGCAGACTCCGTCCCAGGTGGTGTCGGTGGTGTGGCCGACCGGGGTGATCATCCCCAGCCCGGTGACGGCGATGGCGGGTCGCTTCATCGGGTGTTGCTCACCGGCACCGTGGCCTCGGCCGCCGCGCTGCCGACGGCCGCGTCGATGTACGCGGAGATGTCGGCCAGCGTGGCGTCCTTGTACAGCTTCTCCGAGTCCGCGTCGACGCCCAGGGTCTCCTTGATGACGACGGCGAACTCGGCGACCGCGAGGGAGTCCATCTCCAGGCTGTCCATCGTGGACTCCGGCAGGATCTCGGCGGCGGGCACCTTGAACGTCGCGGTCAGTACCTCGGTGATCTTGGGGTGGATGGTCTTCATGGTGGTTCCTCTCGTCGGCGTATCAACGGCTTGGTTTCGTTCTGCGCGGCGGGTGCGTGAACGCGAGGGCCCGCCGCCCGATGTAACTGGATGACGATCTTCCGGTTACGCCTTCGGGCGAACCGATTCGTCTACGCTCACCTGCGGCTTCTCGAACCATCGGGAGAGCACGGAGGTGGTTCCCCAGTACGCCAGCAGGACCCCGCGAGTACCGAGCGCCGCCACCTTCTGGCGCAGCGGGCGCCGCCTGCTGCCACAGACGGGCTGCCGGAACTCCGCCGCGCGGCCCCGGATTCCCGCCCTGCGGCCCCGGTGCCAGGGCCCCTCGGGGTCGTCGTACACGTCCGCGTAGCCGGGTCCGGCGATCGGCCAGTCCGACATCAGGCGCTCGGGGAGCGCGAAGGACTCCACCAGGGCGGGTGTGTGTTCGGCCACGACGGCGACGGCTTCCTCCACCGCGTCGGGGAGAAAAGTGACCTGATCGGCGGTCAGCCGTCCGGACGCGAGCAGGGCGCCGCTGTTGCGGGCGATCCAGCGGAGCGCGAAGAGCCTGCGCAGCTCGGACAGCCGTTCGCGCGCCGCACCTTCGGGCAGGGCGGCGACGGCCTCGGCGTACGCTTCGTCCGCCTGCCGGTAGGCGTGCGCCTCGACGCCGCGCAGCGCGGCCGACGAGGCGGCGTTCCAGCGGCCGAGCGGGTCGCCGGGCGGGGCGGCGGCCATCCGCTCGCGGGCCCGGGCGAACCAGAGGTCCTCCACCGCCGCGAACAGCCTGCCGAGAAAGGCGGGGTCGTCCGTGTCGCCGGGGCCGTCCGTATCCCCCGGGCCGTCCGGGGCCGGTTCCGGGGCGGTGGCGCTGAACAGCATCTCGGCGGCGGCCTTGGCGTGCACGGCGAGGTTGTCGCCCTCGGCGGTGATCGCGCCCTCGATGCCGGTGAACAGCTCGGTCATGCCGTTGTTCTCCAGGAGCCCCTGGGCGCCGCACCGTTCGCGGCACTCGACGATGACGGTGCGTGCCTGCCAGGTGATCCACCCCTTGGCGACGGCCACCAGGCGCTCCGCCTCGTCCCGGTCGCTCTCCGGGGCGGACTCCCAGCGGTCCAGGGCCCTGCGGTGGAGCAGGCTCATCGCGTAGACGGTCGCCATCGCTCCGGCCAGCGGCCCGTGATGGGTGCGGTGCGCGTACACCGGGACCGGCCGCGCGGCGCGTGATCCGGAGATCATCCGGTGGCCGGCGTACCGGACGGCGATGGCCAGGGTGACCCGGGCGGAGCCGACCGCGCAGGCGCTCATGGAGAGCTTGCCGGGGGTGACCCGGCCGATGGAGGCGAGGAACCGCCTTCTGCGGTTCGGGACTTCGCTGTGGAAGCGCCCGTCGTCGCCGATCCGTCCCTGCTGTCCGGCGAGCAGCGCGTCGCGCGGCACGAAGTGACGGTCGAAAGAGGTCAGGCAGTGGTCGACCGGGGAACCCATCCGGGCGGGCAGCCGCCGCACCCGGACGCCGGGCAGGGCGCGATGGGCGTCGGTGAGCGGGACGAGGAAGAGGAAGACCCCGTGGTCGGCGCCGTCGACGAGCAGCCGGGCCGCGACCACACCGGACTTGGGGCCTCCGGCGGGGCTGGTGTTCGGCATGAACTTCTGCGCCCCGGCGTGCGGGGTGTGCAGCACGAAGCCGTCGCGTTCCCGGTCGTACGTCGCGGTCGTCTCGATGGCCGCCGCGTCGTTGCCGTGCGCCACCTCCGTACAGAGGAAGGTGCCCACACGCCGCAGGGCGAGGAAGTCCGACAAGTCACGGAGTGTGCCCGCGTCGTGGTCGAGGAGGCTGCCGAGGAAGAGGTTGTAGTGGATGCCCGCCACGGTGGTCAGCGCCGGGTCGACGGGGCCGAGCCACTCGTGCAGGGCGGCCAGCGCCCGGGGGTCGGCGGCCAGTCTCGCGCCGCTGTCGAGCGCGTTGTTGAGGATGCGCAGCCGGTGGTAGGAGAGGGCGAGTCGTTCGTCGGGGGTGCCACCACCGGGACGGCGGAACGGCTCCGTTGTGAGCAGCCGGCGCCAGAACCCGTGCTCCTGAAGGAAGTTCGGTCCGAAAAGCACCGCGGTGAGCAGGTCGTTCGTGGACGGCGGGGCCGCGTCGTTCATGATTACGGTCACAACAAAGTAACGATCAAGGAACGGCGAGGACACCCTCGCCGTCCCGAAATGCCCCTGTGGATCAGGCGCGTTGGAAGGCGAGGGCGACGTTGTGGCCGCCGAAGCCGAAGGAGTGGCTGAGTGCCGTCTCGACCCGTTGCTGACGGGGCTCCTTCGTCACGCAGTCGAGCGGGAAGGCGTCGGGGAACGCGTCCAGGTTGGCGATCGGCGGGATGGCGCAACGTTCCAGCGTCAGGACGGTGGCCACCGCCTCGATCGCGCCCGCCGCGGCCAGGGTGTGCCCGACGACCCCCTTGGGGGCGGTCACCGGCGGCCGGTGCGGGAAGAGCCGGGAGATGAGGGCGGTCTCCATGGCGTCGTTGAGGGGTGTGGAAGTCCCGTGGGCGTTGATGTGGTCGACGTCGGACGGGGCCCAGCCCGCCTGGTCCAGCGCCGCCTGGACCGCCCGCTGGGCGCCGTACCCGTCGGGGGCCGGGGCGGTGGGGTGGTGGGCGTCCGTGCTGGACCCGGCCCCGGTGAGCAGGGCACGCGGACGACGGCCCCGGGCGCGGGCCGCACTCTCGCGCTCCAGGACGAGCATGGCGGCGCCCTCGCCGATGACGAAACCGTCCCGGTCGGCGGCGAACGGGCGGGACGCGCCGGCCGGGTCGCCGGTGCGGGTGGAGAGCGCGCCCATCCGGGCGAAGGCGGTGACCACCAGCGGGGTCAGCACCGACTCCGCACCGCCCGCCACCACCACGTCGCAGCTGCCGCCGAGCAGCAGGTCGCGGGCGACCGCGACGGCGGTGGCCCCGGAGGCGCAGGCGGTGGCGGGGGCGAGGCTGGGGCCACCCGCCTTCAGCGCGATGGCGACCTCGCCCGCCGCCGCGTTCGGGATCATCATCGGGACGAGCAGCGGGGAGACCGCCTCGGGGCCCGAGGCCGCCAGCTTGGCCGCGTTGTCCACCAGGACGGAGACGCCGCCGACGCCGACGCCGAGGACCACCCCGACCCGGCTGCCGTCCCACCGTGCCGGGTCGAGGCCCGCGTCGGCGACGGCCTGCCGGGCGGCCACCAGTGCCAGCTTCACGAACCGGGCCATCCGCCACACCGACCGGCCGCCCACTGCCTCGTCCAGGTCGATGCCGTCCACCGGGCAGGCGAAGTCGACCGGCAGACCGGCCAGTTCCTCGCACCGCCGGGCGGTGGAGTGCCCGGAGCACAGCCTCTCCCAGAAGCTGTGCTCGTCCGCCCCTGCGGGTGTCACCAGGCCGACCCCCGTCACCGCGATGGCGGTGCCGGCTCCGGCCTCGGTGCCCTGATCAGCGGGGAGCGACATGCTGTGTTCCTTCCGTAGAATCCGTGGAAATGGTCCCCGGGGCCCCCGGCCAGCGAAGTGCCGCCGAACCCCAGGTCAGTCCGCCCCCGAAGGCGGTGAGCAGCACCCGGTCGCCGGAGCGGAGGCGACCTCGGCCCGCCTCGTCGGCCAGGGCCAGCGGGATGGAGGCGGCGCCGGTGTTGCCGACCCGCTCCACATGGGTGACGCAGCGCTGCGGGGCGATGCCGACCCGCTCCGCGACGGCGTGCAGGATCCGGGCGTTGGCCTGGTGCGGCACGAACCGGTCGACCTCGGCCGGGTCCCAGCCGACCCGGTCCAGGAGCGTCCGGCAGGAGCCGGTCATCCGCTCGACGGCGTGCTGGTAGACGGTGCCGCCCTGCATGCGGAAGAACCCGTCGTCCGGGGCCGGCGGCTTTCCGCTCGCCCGCGCGCGGGCCCCGCCGCCGGGGACGGTGATCAGGTCGTAGCCCGTGCCGTCGCTGCCCAGGTCGAACGCGAGCAGTTCCCCGGGATCGCCCAGGCGCCCGGCCGCCACCAGGGCGGCGCCCGCCCCGTCGCCGAAGACGACGCCCGCCGAGCGGTCGGCCGGGTCGAGCCAGGTCGAGTAGGCGTCGGCGCCGACCAGCAGGACCCGGTCGTAGAGGCCCGAGGCGACCAGCCCGTGGCAGACGGCGAGTCCGTAGACGAAGCCGCTGCACACGGCGGCGATGTCCAGGGCCGGTACGGTGCCGAGCCCGAGCCGGGCCGCCAGCGCGGGGGCGGTGCCCGGACAGAGGTGGTCGGGGGTGGCGGTGGCGAGGACCACCGCGTCCACCTCCCCCGCCGCCGGGTCGCGGACCAGCAGCCGGGAGGCCGCCTCGTAGGCGAGGTCCCCGGTGGCGACGCCCGGTCCGGCGCGGTGCCGGCTGCCGATGCCGGTGCGGCGGCGGACCCAGGCGTCGTCGACGTCCCAGTCCGCGGGGAGCCGGTCGTTGCCGATCGGCTCCCCCGGCACCCATCCCGCCACGCTCTCCAGCACCGCCGTGCGCGCCCCGGCCCCTAAGACGCCCGCCCGCGTCCCCGGCTCCGTACCGCTGTCGGCCACCCGTCGCCTCGCCACCCGTTGCCCCGATCCCGTTGTCGTACTGCATCCGGTTGACGAACGGCGGAACGTCTCACGAGGATGCGTTCGACTGCGCCGAACGGGTCATGACGTGGCGTCAGGTGTTGTCGAGCGCCTCGCGGAGCTCGTCCGCGCCGGGCGGGTTGGCCCCGGCCCGGGAGACGGTCACGGCGGCGGAGGCGACCGCGTGGCGCAGGACGTCGGTGACGGTGTCCCGGTCCATGGCGTGCAGCCGGTCACGGGCGCCGGGGCCGAGGAGGCCGTGCGCGGCGAGGGCGTGGAGCGTCCCCGACATGAACGCGTCGCCCGCCCCGACGGTGTCGACGACGTCGACCCGCAGCGCTTCGGCGACGGCACGGCCGTCGGCGAACAGGGCGAACGCGCCCGCCCCGCCCCGGGTGACAAGGACGAGCGCGGGGCCGGCCGCGAGCCACCGCTCGGCCACCTGCTCCGCGCGCTCGTCCGGGTACAGCCACGTCAGGTCCTCGTCGCTGGCCTTCACCACGTCGCTCAGCGCGACGCAGCGCTCGACGCGAGCCAGGGCCCGGGCGCGCTCGCCCATCAACTCGGTCCGCACATTGGGGTCGTAGCTGACGGTGGCACCGGCCCGCAGCGACTCCACTGCGGCCAGGACCGTCGCGGCCCCGGGCTCGACGACGGCCGCGATCGAACCCGTGTGGACATGGAGCGGCACCCGGTCGAGGACGACCGGGCCCAGGGTCCAGCCCACCTCGAAGGCGTACGTGGCGTGCCCGTGGTCGTCGAGGGTGACGGCCGCCGACGGGGTGGGGCCGGTGGCGTCGTCGGTGCGGACCTCGACCCCGGCGGCGGTCAGGTGGTCCCGGATGAGCCGCCCGTGGGCGTCCGGTCCCAACTGGGTGAGGAGGGTGGTGTCGTGGCCGAGGCGAGCCAGGCCGTACGCGACGTTCGCGGGGCTGCCGCCCGGGTGGACCCGGTCGGGCTCCTCCGGCAGCCGGACGATGTCGGCGACGCATTCGCCGATGACCAGCGGATCAAAGCGGTCGGGCATGGGGGCGGGTCTCCTGGGTTGCCGTATCGGGGAGTTGTCCGGCGGTGCCGCCGCTCGCGGGGGCGGGCACCGGCGTCGAAGGGGGCGTGTTCTCCGGGGGAGGCTCGTCGTGGCCGAGCCGAGCCGGCCCGAGGAGCGGCTTCGCGGGGGCGGCCCGGCGGAGCCAGAGAAGGGCCCCGGCCAGCACCGCCGTGGCTGCCAGCAGCCAGGGCAGCGGGCCCGGCGGCAGGGTACCGGCGGCCAGTCCCGCGCCGGCGGCGACCAGTTGCAGGGAGAGCGACTGGATGGAGAGGGCGGTGGCGCGACCCGAGGCGTCGACCCGGCGGTGCAGCAGGTCGTTCTCGTTGGGGCCCGCGGCTCCCAGGCCCAGGTACACCAGCCCGTAGCCGGTGACGGCCGCCGCCATGGCGAGGGGGCTCATCGAGTGCGCGGTGAGGCCGAGCAGGGTCAGCCCCAGCGTCACCAGCCCGAGGCTCACGAGCACCGCGCGCTCACTGCTGCCGGCGAACCGGGCGACGAGCGGGGCGAGTTGACTTCCCAGGGCGGAGCAGAGGAACCCGGCGCAGGCGAGCCCCGCGAAGACCAGGGCCCCGGATTCGGCCGTCCCCATGAGGGCGGCGGCCCGGCCGGGGGTGAGCAGTTCGACGGCCGCGAGCGCGGCACCCGCGGCGCTCGCGGTCAGCAGGATGCGCCGGATCAGGGCGTCCCGGGCGCCGAGCCGGAGCCCGGCGGCGATGGCGGCGGGCACCCCGCCCACGACCCCTCGCACACCCGCCCGGGGCCGGGGCGGTTCGGTCAGGGCGCTCAGCACGTAGAGCACGAAGACGACCTCGACCAGCGCGCCGAGCAGGGCGGGCACGGAGAGCAGGATCACGAGCCCGCCGGTCGTGTCGGCCAGCCACTCCCCCAGGCCGGGTGCGAGCCCGAGCAGCCAGGGGAGCCCGCCGCCGAGCAGGGTGCCGAGCGCGAGGGCGGCCGAGGTGGCGGAGCCGCCGCGCGCCAGCCCCGTACGCAGATCGGCGCCGGGTCCCGCGTGGGCGTGGACGGTGTCGACGTACCAGGCCTCTGCGGGACCGCTGGACAGGGCGCGGGCCAGGCCCATCAGCCCCATGCCGAGAGCGATGGCCCAGCCCGCCGCACCGAGGCCGATGAGGGTGAAGGCGGTCAGGTTGAGCAGCCCGGCGATGGCCAGGACGGGGCGCCGTCCGATGACGTCGGAGAGGCCGCCGGTGGGCAGTTCCATCGCGGCGGCCGTGAGGGAGTGCACCGCGTAGAAGCCGGCGATGGCGGCGAGGCCCATGCCCCGTTCGGTGAAGAGGAGGACTCCTGTCGCGATGGACATGCCGATGGGGAGCCAGAAGAGGAAGGAGACCGTGACGAACCGACGGCGCGCGGTCGCCTCGTCGACGCCACTGCCCGGGGCGGGGACGGCGACGACCGGCGCGCCGGTCATGAGGCATCTCCGGCAGCGGGGACGTCCGGGGCTCCGGCGTCCGGGGCATCGGGTCCGGCGGGGGCGTCCGCCTGTTCCTGACCGCCCACCGGCTCCGGGGCCAGCGGCAGCCCGGCGGTGAAGAGGACGACCTGCTCGGCCCGGGGGTTCCCGGCATCACGGGCGGTCAGTTCGTCCGTCTTCGTCTGGATCGCCTCCCACAACTCGGCGAGAGACTCGGGGGTCAGCCGGGGCATCGAGTCGCTGACGCCCGACGGCTCCTGCCACTCCTCACCCAGACGGCCGCTCTCCAGGTCCGCCTCGTGGCGGTCCAGGGACCGCTGGAGGTGCTCGATCTGGCGGCGGTGCAGAACGCTGAGGATCGTGCTGCCGCCGGGGCTGCGGTGCATCGCCTCGTTGCTCCACGAGGTCATGGTGTGCACGGATTTCCAGCGCCGTTCCCGGCTGTCACGGTGTTCGGCCTCGGTGACGAAGGCGTATTTGGCGAGCACCCTCAGGTGGTAGCTGGTGGAGGCCGAGGACTCCCCCGTCCTGGCCGCGAGCTCGCTGGCGGTGGCCGGGCCGTGCTGCCGCAGCAGTCCGAGCAGGGTGAGGCGCAGGGGGTGGGTGAGGGCCTTCAGGGCGGCCCCCTCCTGCGCCGGATCGAGTACGCGACGACCGTCTTCGCTGTCCATGACATCAGCGTAGGACGACAGGAGCACTTTCCCAAAGTATTTTTGCAGAATATTTTTTGGAAACCTGGCCAGGGACCTTGGAAACCTGACGGGGTCCCGGAGCGGCGCCCGTCACGACCCGGCGGCGCCGGCCTCCCGCCGCGCCCGGAGGACCTCCACCACGTCCCGGCACCAGTCACGGTTGGCCCGTTCGAAGTCCCGCCCCCGTCGGCAGGTGAGGTACGGGCCGACCCGTGCGCCGCGGAGCAGGAACTCCGCCTCGCCGCGCTCCCCGCGCATCGTGCGCAGCTGCTCCTCGAACAGCGCGGCCTTGGCCTCGGCGAACGCGTACCGTTCGGTGAGCCGCTCGATCAGCACGTCGGTGTCGAGGTGGTCGGCGGCCTGGACCTGGACCAGCAGATCCTCCCGCAGGAACGAGGGTTTGGCGGCGGCGGACGCGAAGCTCTCCAGCTCGGCCAGCCCCTCGCCGGTGACGCGGAACAGCCGCTTGTTGGGACGCGCCTCCTGGACGACCTCGCGCCCGGCGACCAGACCCTCCTTCTCCAGCCTGGCCAGCTCCGCGTAGACCTGCTGCGGCAGGGCGTGCCAGAAGTTCGCGACGCCCGCCGCGAACGCCTTCGTCACCTGGTAGCCGCTCAGTTCCTCGTCGAGCAGTGCCGCCAGCACCGCGTGGCGCAACGCCATCGGACCGTCTCCCTCTCCACCGCGGCCGGGCACATCCCGCCCACCCCTGTCCGGAACACCGGCCTCCATGATAGTCATGAAACTGACTAGTCACTTTGATGACTATGCAGCGCGCCCCGGTGAGGACGCGCCTCACCAAGGAGGACACACCACATGACCACCACAGTGGAGCGATTCCGCGCCGCCGTCGACCGCCGCGACCTTGGCGCCCTCGATGATCTGTTCACCGAGGACATCCGGCTCTACAGCCCGGTGAAGTTCACCCCGTTCGAGGGCAGGCCGATGGTCCTGGGCCTCTTCGGGGTCCTGCTGCGCACCTTCGAGGACTTCCGCTACGTCGGTGAGTTCGCGGGTGCCTCGCAGACGAGCGCCGACGGGGCCGAGGCCCCGTCGGCGGTCCTGCTCTTCCGGGCGACGGTCGGCGGCCGGGAGATCCACGGCATCGACCTGCTGCACCTGGACGAGGACGGACGCATCAAGGAGTTCACCGTGATGGTCCGCCCGCAGTCCGCCGTCCAGGCGCTGGGCGAGGCCGTGCTCACCGGCCTGGTCGCCGACGGCCTCGTACCCGCCCCGTAACAGCACCCAGCAACAGCGCCCCTGTGACAGCGCCCGGCGACAGCGCTCTCGCTCAGCTCGCCCGCGCCGCCTCCAGGGCGTCCGCGACCAGGCCCAGGAACCGGGCATGGTCGCGGGGCCCGTAGAGGGGCTCGGGGTTCCACGGGACGACGGGCGTCGACACGCCCTCGCTCCCCCGCAGCTCCTCCAGCGGGGCCGCGTGGGCGCGGATGTCCGTCAGGATCACCTCGGGGCGCAGCGCGAAGGTGTCGGAGCGGCCGAGCGTGGACCAGTTGGCCCCCGGGCCCTCGGCCGGCTCCACGACCTGGACGCCCAGTTCGGTCAGCACGCGCAGCTCGGGCCACATCTTGGGGCGCGCGACATGCGCCTGGTCCGGGCCGGCCGGGGAGAGGGCGAGCACCCGGGGCGCTTCGACGGACGTGGCGGCGACCACGGAGCGCAGCCGCTCCCGGGCGGCGTCCAGGTCCCGGTCGGCGCCCGGCCGGGCCGTGGCGCCGAGCGAGCGGGCCAGTTCGGCGAACCGCTCGCCGATCTCACCGAACGTACGGGCCTGGCTGACGTCGAGGACGACCACCGGAACCCTCTCCTCCAAGGGCTTGGCCGTCTCGGGGGTCAGCCCGTAGACATGGCCGCCGCCGTAACTGACGGCCACCACGAGGTCCGGCCCGGTGCTCAGCAGCCGTTCGACGTCCAGGGCCGCTCCCGCACCGGCGTACACCACCTCGCCCAGCGGCAGGGTCCCGGTCTTCGCCGTGTCGGGGTCCGGTCCGTCGTGGCCGGAGCCGAAGATCCCCACCGGCCGGATTCCCAGGTCCCACAGGGTGGCACCGGCCTGGACGTAGGCCAGCACCCGCCCGGGCGGCCTGGGTGCCGTCGACTGCTGACCCCGGTCGTCGGAGAACCGCCATTCGCTCTGCTCCGTCACGTCACACACGCCCCTCTGCCGCCGACTGCCGTTCCATTCGTGCGAGTTCGTACACGTGTACCTGCCCACCTCCCCGCTGCCACACCCCTCCGGCCAGGGAACAAACGGCCGTCAACCGGTTTCGGGCACGGCGGGCAACCCTCGTCACGGAGTGTTAGAAATGAGAGACCCTCAGTCATCGGGCGGCTCTCCCGGCCGGCCCCCTTCCGGACGGAGTCACCTCCCCATGCGCGCGACCCTTTTGAAGGCAGCCCTGGCCCTCGGCGTCGGCGCATCGCTCAGTGCGGCCTCGGCGGACGCCCCGGCCACGGCAGGGGCCGCGACACGTCCGGCGGCGGGAGCGGCGAGGGCGGCGGTGTGTCCCGTGGTCGACGTGCTGGCCGTCTTCACACCCAAGGCGGCGAAACGGGCCGGCGGCGAGCATCGGGTTTCCTCATCGGCCCAGGAGATCGCGACGCGGATGAACCGGTCCCTGGCGGCGGGCGGGCTCTGCGGTGCCGTTCGCGTCATCCACCCGTACACGGCGTCCGGCTACGAGGGCTCGGAGGAATTCCACGCCGCGCACTCCACCCTCAAGGACCACTCGGCGGGGCTCGGACGCCAGGTGCACGAGCAGCGGGCGCGGTACGGCGCCGATCTGGTCACGCTCGTCGTGGACCGGGAGGAGCGGGGAGGCGGCACCGCGGACTACACGCCCGTACTCGACGGCTCCACGGACGAGTACGCCTACGCGGTCGTCGAGGTCGACGGCATCCGCCTGGATTCGGCGAGCCACGAGATCGGCCACAATCTGGGGCTCGCCCACGACCGCACGACCCTGGCGGGCAACACGGACGGTTCGATGAGCGTGAGCCGCAACCGTCCGTACAACACCGGCTGGATCACCGAGGACGGCAATCACTACACGATCATGGCGTACCGCTCGGCGTGCGGGGACCACTGCCGGCGGATCAGCCGGTTCTCCAGCGCGACGGAGACGTGGAAGGGCCATCGGCTGGGTGACGCCGACAACGACGGTGTACGGGTGCTGCGCGAGACGATGCCGATCGTCGCCGGATACCGCGACAAGCGCTGACCCGGCAGCCCTTGGGGGCTTCACGCCACTCCCGGGCAAGGCCGGGTCCGTGACCGCCGCCCAAGGGGCGTCAGCCGTTGGCGGCGCGCCCGTCGCGGGGGCGCGCGCCGTCGAGCGTCAGGTCCACGATCCGGCGCGCGAGCCCCCTGTCCAGCGGCGCCCCGGTGAGCAGGACCCGGGCGAACAACGGTCCCGCCAGGGTCTCCGCCACCAGCCGGGCGTCGGTGTCCGGGGCCAGTTCGCCGCGCTCGACACCGCGCCGCACGATGTCCTCGCCCCGTTCCAGCCGGGCGTCCCAGTACGGCAGGCGTTCCGCCTCGACGGACCCCGCGTCGGGGGAGGCGCCGAGGTGGAGCAGGGCCGCGCCCCGGGGCGAGGCGAGATAGTCCGAGACCGCCGACATCAGCTGGATCAGGTCCTGGCGCACGTCCCCCGTGTCGGGCTCGGGCAGCGCCTCGTCGGCGTACGAGCCGAGGGCGTCCAGCAGCAGGTTCTCGCGGGTCTTCCACCGCCGGTACACGGAGGTCTCGTGCACCGTTTCAAAGCAAGGCGACTTGCGATAGGCCGCCGATCCGAACACCGTAAGGACCCGTCATGGAACGCATGCGCGCCGCGCGTCTGCACCTGCCCAGCCGCACTCTCGCCGTGGAGGAGGTGGACCGGCCCGTGCCCGGTCCCGGCGAAGTGCTGGTGAAAATCGAGGCGGCGGGGGTCTGCCTCTCCGACGTGCACCTCGTCGACGGCACGCTGAGCCCGCTGTACCTGGAGGGGGACACGGTCACCCTGGGCCACGAGGTGGCCGGGACGGTGGCGGAGCCGGGTCCGGACGTCACCGGCTGGTCGCCCGGCACGAGGGTGGTGCTCCAGGCGGGCGAGCAGCGCCGGGGCCGGACGCACACCCGCGGCGTCGACTACGACGGCGGCTGGGCCGAGTACGCCCTCGCCACCGCGTCTACCCTCGTCGCCCTTCCCGACGCCCTCCCCTTCGAGCAGGCCGCGATCATCCCGGACGCGGTCTCGACGCCCTGGGCGGCGGTGACCGCCACCGGCGACGTCCGGGCGGCGGAGGCCGTGGGCGTCTGGGGCGCGGGCGGGCTCGGCGCGCACGCCGTGCAGTTACTGCGGGCGGTGGGCGCGCATCCGGTCGTCGCGGTGGACCCGGCTCCGGCGGCCCGGCGGCGGGCCCTGGAGTTCGGGGCCGACCTGGCGCTGGACCCCGCCGATCCGCTGTTCCGCGAGAAGGTGCTCGGGGCGACGGGCGGCGTGGGCCTGGAGGCGGCGTTCGACTTCGCCGGGGTCCCCGCGGCCCGCGAACAGGCGCTGACGACGCTGGCCCCGAAGGGACGGCTGGTGCTGGTGGGGTTGACCGACCAGCCGCTGACCGTCGCCCGCCCCACCCTGTTCAGCTACCTCCAGCACCGCATCCTGGGCCACTACGGCTCGGAGGGACACCATGTCGAGCAGCTCGTCCGGCTCACCGAGGGCGGCCGGCTGGACTTCTCCCGGTCGATCACCGACGTCCTGCCCCTGGACGACGCGGCGGCGGCCGTGCGGCGGATGGAGACCAAGGAGGGCGACCCGGTCAGGATCGTTCTGCGGCCGTGACGGGCTCCCCGCCGTGGGCGCCGGCCTCCGGCTCGGGCCGCCGCAGCTCCACGTTGAACTGAGCTCCGGCCAGCAGTGAGAGGTTGGCGAACCATACCCAGATGAGGAAGACGACGAGCCCGGCGAGCGACCCGTACAGCCTGCTGTAGCTGCCGACCTGGTTCGCGTAGAGAGCGAACAGCGCCGACGCGGCGAGCCAGCAGAACGCGGCGAGGATCCCGCCGGGCAGACCCCGGCGGACACCGCGCGCGGAGCGGGGACCCGTACTGAAGAGGACCATGATCAGGCAGGCCACGAGGAAGACCAGCAGCGGCCACTTCAGCGCCGCCCACAGGGTCTCCCCCTCGTGCGGCAGGCCGATGAGGCGGCCCAGCCAGCGGGCCACCGGGCCGGTCATGACGATGGCGAAGGCGCTGGTCATCAGCAGGAGGAGCAGGCCGAACGCGGAGACGAGGATGATGTGCGCCTGCCGCAGGGGCGGGCGCGTGTCCCGGACGCCGTGCATGGCGTGCATCGCCCGGCGGAAGACCGCGAGGTAGCTGCACGCGGACCACACGGCGCTCACGGACCCGGTGGCGACGAGCAGCCAGACGGCGGAGCGCTGTTCGGTCGCCGCCTCCAACGGCCTGCGCAGCGCCTCGCCGGACTCGGCCGGGGCGAACGCGGTGATGTCGGCGATCAGGGCGCCGGTCGCGCCGGGGTTGGCCAGCCCGATCACGGAGACGGTGACCAGGAGCGCCGGGAGCAGGGCGAGGATGGCGTAGTACGTCAGGGCGGCGGCCCAGTCGGTGACGTCGTCGTTCCACAGCGAGACCGGTGTGCGGCGCAGGGCGGTGCCCCAGCGGCGGGGCAGGGCGGCGGGGGCGGTGCTTTCCGCGGCGGACGCGGTCTGGGTGGACAAGCTGGTACTCCGGGGACGTGGGCGGGACGCGGTGGGCGGCGTGACCTGTCCGTTTCCGGACGGGGTGACTCCGCTCGATCCTCTCCTGCCACGTCGCGGCCGAAGCACACCCCACCCCGGCCGGACCGCGCCCCCGGACGGATCAGTCGTTGACGGCCGTGAGCAGGACCACCGCGTCCTGGAGCGCCAGCAGCCCGTGCCGTTCCTGCGGGATCGGGTGCAGGATCCCGGACGGCAGCTCGACGTCCCCGGAGGCGGCGGTGAGACGGACGCTGCCGCGCAGCACGAGGAGCGAGGCCGCGGGCGGCGCGTTGTGCTCGTCGAGCGCCGTCCCCTCGGTGAGGGCGATCACCGTCTGCCGCAAGGGGGGCTGCTGGAGCAGGAGGTGGGCGCTGCGGCCGTGCGCGGAGGCGCGGGCGGCGGTCAGGTGTTCCTCGGCGAGTGCGTTGAGGTCGTCCATGTGCCCACTGTGCCGCAGCCGGGACAGCGCCGCGATCCGCGGGATCAGCGGGGCGCCTTCGCGGTGGAGCCCCGTACCACCAGCTCCGGCTCGAACAGCAGCTCGTCCGGGGGGACCGACCCGCCCTGGATACCCGCGCAGAGCAGTTCGACGGCGGCCCGGCCCATGGCCTCGATGGGCTGGCGGATCGTGGTGAGCGGGGGTTCGGTGCAGTTCATGAACGCCGAGTCGTCGTAGCCGACGACCGAGACCTCCGACGGAACCCCGAGGCCGCGCCTGCGGGCCGCCCGCACCGCGCCGAGCGCCAGCGGATCGCTGGCGCAGATGATGCCGGTGACTCCGCGCTCCAGCAGCCGGGAGGCCGCGGCCTGCCCGCCTTCCAGGGAGAACATCGAGCGCTCGACGTACTCCTCGGCCAGCTCCCCGCCGGTGGCCGCCGCGACGGACCGGGCGGCCGCGAGCTTGCGGCGGGAGGGCACATGGTCGGAGGGGCCCATCACCACGCCGATGCGCTCGTGGCCGAGGGAGGCCAGGTGGCGCCAGGCGCGCTCGATCGCGACGGCGTCGTCGCAGGAGACGCAGGGGAAGTCCAGTCCTTCTATGGGGGCGTTGATCAGCACGACGGGGATGCGGCGCTCGGCGAGCCGGTGGTAGTGCTCATGGGCCTCGTCGGCCTGTGCGAACAGACCGCCGGCGAAGACCACCCCGGAGACCTGCTGCTGGAGCAGGAGGTCCACGTAGTCCGCTTCGGAGACTCCGCCCTTGGTCTGGGTGCACAGCACGGGGGTCAGTCCCTGCTGGGCGAGGGCGCCGCCGATCACCTCGGCGAAGGCGGGGAAGATCGGGTTCTGCAGTTCGGGCAGGACGAGGCCGACGAGCCGGGCGCGCTCGCCCCGCAGTTGGGTGGGCCGCTCGTAACCGAGGACGTCCAGGGCGGTCAGCACGGACTGCCGGGTGGTCCGGGACACCCCGGGCTTGCCGTTGAGCACTCGGCTCACCGTGGCCTCGCTGACCCCAACCTTCTTGGCAACCTGAGCAAGTCGTCGCGTCATGCCGCAAGACTAGCGTAAGCAGCGCAAACAATTGACTTATCAATGCAAGGATTGCATGCAAAAGGGACGCTCCCCTGCCATCGGGAAGCGCCCCCTTGCCGGCGATCGGGGCCTCTCCCCCGGGCTACGGGTTGGTGATGATCTTGAAGGTGGAGGTGGTGTTCCTGACGTCCTGGGCGTTGTCGCTGAGCTTCAGGCCGTTGAAGGTGACCTCGCCGACGGCGGGCCCCTGCCCGGCCTCCGGCATCTCGTTGGCCCACAGCCCATACCCGGACTTGGCGTCGAAGGCGTCACCGCTCTTGCGCGCACCCGAGATGGAGACGTCGGTGAGCACGGTGTCCTTGATCGGGAACTGGGGCTGTCCGCCGACGTAGTTCGTCTGGAACATGATCCCGCTGTAGGTGGGATCGACGATGTCCACGTTGGTGATGCGGATGCCCTGGAACACCTTGGACGCCGAGAACAGCCAGATGCCGGGGAAGGTCTGTGATCCCCAGAAATGACCGCCCGCGCGCACGATCGAGACGTTCTCGATCGTCGTGGGTACGGTCCCGAACCCGTTCATCGGGTAGCCGAAGTCGAGTGAGCTGACCGTGATCCCGGAGTACACCAGGGTGTCGGCGATGTGGATGTTGCGGAAGGTGTTGTCGTAACCGCCGTAGACGGCGACGCCCGCCGCGCGCCAGGTGAGGATCGAGGTCAGGTTCTCGTAGACGTTGTTCTTCATGTCCGCTCCCCCGGCGTCGATCGCCGAGAAGAGCGCGAAGCTGTCGTCGCCGGTGGCCCGTGCCTCGTTGTTGGTCACCAGGTTGTCGGTGGACCCGTTGGTCATGTTGACGCCGTCGGCGAACATATTGCGGATCCGGGAGTTCCTGATGGTCACGCTGTCGGTGTTGGCGCCCCAGTAGAGGCACACCATGTGCTCGTTCCAGATGTTGTCGATCACGATGTCCGACACATTGGAGAAGTCGAACACCTTGCCCGGTCCGTCGATCCGGGACGTGTAGTTGCCGAAGTACGCGAAGTTCGCGAACGAGGACCCCTTGGCACTGGCCTCGGCCCGGAAGCCGATATCGGTGTTGTCCTGGGTGGAAGGGGCGTTGAAGCGGGTGTACCAGGGACCCGCGCCGACCACCTTGACGGCCTTGCCGTAGACCTGGAACTTGCTGGCCGTGCTGTACTGCCCCGCCGGGAGGTAGACGCCCACGAGGGTGCCCGTGGTGTCCATGCGGACCTTGTCCAGGGCGTTCTGGACGTCCTGGTGGGTGAATCCGGCCGGCACAGTGTACGCGGCGGGGTTCGGGTTGGCGACCGGGGCGACCTGCTCCAGGTTGATGAAGTCGATCGCGTACGTGGTGGTGTTGGCGCTGTCCTTCTGGAGCCGGATCCTGGACCCCGCCGGGACGGTCTTGCCCAGCATCATGTTCGCCTCGTCGTAGATGTGACGGGGCGCTCCGGAGCCCGGGGAGTTGCCGGGAGCGGCCTCGTTCCCGTACAGCCAGGCGTACGTGGAGGTGAGGTCGATCGCCTTGAGGAAGACGCCGTCCACGTAGACGTTCAGGGTGGAGTCGATGCCGCCGCCGCCCGGGGCGTCGGGGATGGAGAACCTGGTGACCAGGGTGTTGGTGGCAGCCCGGGTGGCGAACTCGACGTAGTCGCCGGTCCGGTCGAGGGTGACGGCCTTGCGTCCCGAGGCCTCGCCCGCGATGTCGCCGACCGTCCGGTTCGGGCCGACGACCTTCGCACCGCCGCCGGCCGTACCGTCCTCCGCCTCGTACATGGCGTACGGCATGTCGGCGCCGCGTCCGACGAAGAGCGCCTGGGTGGCGGTGTTGTTCTCGCGCTTGACCGGGAGTTCGTTGGCGTCGGCCGCGATCACGGTCCGCACGGTGTACGAGCCGTTGGCTGCGGTCCAGGAGCCGAGGGCGACCGGCCCGGTGGTGGCTCCCGGTGCGATGGCCCCGGTGTGGCTGCCGGCGAGCGTCTTCACCGTGGCGCCCTTGCTGTCGACGAGCGTCAGGGTGATGCCGTGGGCGCCGGCGGCCGAGGCCACCGTGCCCTGGTTCTTCAGCGCGACGGAGAAGGTGACCGTCTCGCCTTCGGACGCGGCCGAGGGTGAGGTGGTGACCGCCGAGGCCACCAGATCGGAGCTGGAGACCGGCTTCACGACCAGCGGGGAGGCGCTGGTGTGGCTGTTGTTGGTCTCGTTCTGCTCGATGACCTCGCCTGCCGGATCGGCGACGGCGCTCAGGATGTAACTGCCCGCGCTCCGGGCCCCGATGGAGGCGTCGACCTGGGTGGAGGCGCCCGCCGCCAGTGCGCCGACGGAGGCGGTGGCGACCTTGGTGCCGCCGAGGCGCAGTTCGACCTTGCTCGCCGGGGCGGCGAGCGCGCCGGCATTGCGGACGGTCGCGGTCAGGGTGACCTCGTCCGTCTCGACCGGTACGGCGGGTGCGGCGGTGACGCCGGTGACCTGGAGGTCCGGGTTGGCCGCCGGAGCGCCCAGGACCTGGAACTCCGCGACCTGCCCGGCTCCGGAGCCGCTGTTGGCGGTGAACCTCAGCTGGACGTCCGCGACGCGTGCGGAGACCGGGATGGTCACCGTGTTGCCGGACGACGGACTGAAGGCGTAATCCTTGGCGGCCGAGAGGGAGTTGAAGGACGAGGAACTCTGCTCCCGGCCGAGGACCTCGATGCGCTGGGTGCGCGGCCCCCAGCTGTTGTCGGGGTTGAGCTTGACGACGACGTTCTCGGTGTCGGCGTTGGAGCCGAGCTTCACGGTGAGGGTGTTCGGGTAACTGCCGCCCGCGCCCTCCCAGTAGGTGGAGGTGCTGTTGTCGTTGGCGTTCTCCGCGACGTAGGTGTGGATCACGGAGGAGGCGGTGACCGGCTTGTTCACGGCGAGGTTGGAGGCGGAGCCGCCCTGCCCGTTGCGGGTCACGGTGTTGCTGTCGCCGGAGACGTTGCCCGCCGCGTCCTTGGCCCGTACGACGTAACTGACCGTGGAGGACGCCGGCTGGGTGTCGGTGTACGTCAGCACATCGCCGGCGACGCTGCCGCGCAGCACGTTGTTGGCGTAGACGTCGTAGCCGCTCACGCCCTTGTTGTCGGTGGACGCTCCCCACGTCAGCTTCACCGAGCCGCTGGACGGTTCGGTGTACGCCAGGGCGGTGGGGGCGGTGGGCGCCTGGGTGTCACCGGCGTCGCCGCCGCGGGTCACGGTGCCGCTGTTGGCCGAGACGTTGCCCGCCGCGTCCTTGGCGCGGACGAAGTAGCTGACGTCCTGCCCGGCGGGCCGGGTGTCGGTGTAGGTGGTGACGTCGCCCGCGACGCTGGTCAGCAGGGTGTTGTTCGCGTAGACGTCGTAGCCGGTGACGCCCTTGTCGTCCGTGGAGGCCTTCCACGTCAGCCGGATCTGCCCGGTGGCGGGCTCGGTGAACGCCAGACCGGCCGGTGCGGTCGGGGCCTGTGTGTCGCCGGTGGTGGGACCGTAGATCTCCAGTTCGGCCAACTGGGCTGCCGATGCACCGCTGTTGGCGGTGAACAGGACGCGGACGTACCGGGTGGTCGTGGCGTCGAAGGTGATCGTCGCCGACTGTCCCCCCGCCGCTTCGAAGCGGTATGCCTGGGACGCGGTGAGGTCGGTGAAGTCCGTACCGTTCGCGCTGCCCTGGAGCTTGAGCGTCTGGCTGCGCGCGGCCCAGCCGTCGGGCAGTCGCAGGACCACCCGGTCCACACCGAGCGATCCGCCCAGGTCCGCCTGGATCCACTGCGGGAACTGGTCGTCGCCGCCGGCCCAGTAGCTTTCCCGGTTGCCGTCGTTGGCGTTGGCCGGAGCCCGGGACCCGCTGCCGCTGCTCGCGGTGAGGGTCTTGCCCGCGGCGAGGTCGGCCGACGAGTCACCGGCGCCCCGGACCTCCAGCTCGGAGAGCTGCGCGGCCGGCCAGCCGGTGTTGGCGGTGATGTCGACGCGTACGAAGCGCGTCAGCGTGGCCGGGAACGCGATGGTGACCTCGTTCGCCGCCCCCGGGGCGAAGGTGTACGTCGCGGAGTTCTTCAGCGTGGCGAAGCTGGTGCCGTCCGCGCTGCCCTGGAGGGACAGCGTCTGGGTGCGGGTCTCCCAGCCCGCCGGCAGGGTCAGCTTCACCTCGTCGACGCGGCTGCCCGCGCCCAGGTCCGCCTGGACCCACTGGGGCAGTCCGCCTCCCGCGCTCTCCCAGTACGTGGACCGGTTGCCGTCGGTGATGTGGGACGCGCCGTACTCGGCGTGGGCACTGCTCGCGGCCGCGGCCCGGCCCGCGGCGAGGTTGGGGCCGTCGGCCGCCGCGGCGGCGAGCGACGGTATGCCGATCATCAGAAGACTGGTCGTGACCAAGGCGGATATCGCCCGCCATCTCCAGCGTTGGGCTCTCATAGCTCCCCGATCTTCGGCCTCGGCGCAGAACGCGTCGAGGGCGCGGCTCTGTGACCGCAGCCAGGGAACACGAGTTTCTGCATGCGCTGCGGCCTGTTTTGCGTTGTGTCGTCAGAGAGTTGCAGAGAAATGAGAGACCGTCCACCGTTCCGGCAACGGCGGGGCGGCCGGGCCGGGGAGCGGATCCCGTCGCACGGTCACCGCTCCCCGCCCTGCGGACGAGCCGCCGTTCCGGCTGTCCGACGGATCGTCAGAGGCCGCCGGTGTACAGCAGCAGGTCGGGCGAGCCCTGACCGAGAGCGGAGAGCACGTCCGGGGTGGCCGTGTCCGTCAGCCACCGGGAGACCGCGGCGGGAGAGGCCGAGGGGTTGCCCTCCTTGTAGAGCGCCGCGACGCCCGCGACGTGCGGGCTGGCCATGGAGGTGCCGTTCAGCGAGACGGTGCCGCCGCCGAGGCGGGCGGAGACGATGTCGGCGCCGGGGGCATAGAGCGAGAGGCAGGAGCCCCAGTTGCTGAAGGAGGTCTCCCGGTCCTGCCGGTCGCTCGCCCCGACGGTGAGCACACCGTCCGCGGCGGCCGGGGAGACGTCGCATGCGTCCCGGTTGTCGTTGCCCGCGGCCACGACGGGCAGCACGCCCGCGTCGGCGACCGCCTCGACCGCCGCGTCGACCGCCGTGGAGCGGTCGCCGCCGAGCGAGGCGTTCAGCACGGCGGGGACACCACTGCGCGCGGCGTCCTTGGCGACCCAGTCGAACCCGGCGAGGATGCCGGCCCAGGTGCCCTGGCCCTCACAGTTCAGGACGCGCACGTTGACCAGCGAGGCGTCCTTCGCCACGCCGGACGTCGCGCCGCCGACCGTGCCCGCCACGTGCGTGCCGTGCCCGTTGCAGTCCATGCCGGAGCGGCCGTCCCCGACGGCGTCGTACCCGTTCACCACCCGGCCGCCGAATTCGCTGTGTGCGGCGTCGATCCCGGTGTCGACGACGTACGCCTTCACTCCCTTGCCGGTGGCCGTGGTGGTGAAGGTGTCGTCCAGTGGCAGGGCGCGCTGGTCGATGCGGTCGGTGCCCCAGCCGGCCGCGGGGGCCCGCAGCAGGTTCGCGGCGGTGGGCGCAGGGACGGTCACCTCGGCGTTCTCCTCGACGGCGAGGACGCCGGGAACGGTCCGGACCGCTTGGAGTTCGGTGGCGGTGAGCGTGGCGGCGAAGCCGTGCAGAGCGTTTCCGTAACGGAACAGCGGGTCGAGCCCGAACTCCCGCAGGACGGTGTCCGGCGAGAGTTCGGGCTTCAGGGTGACGATGTACTGCCCGGGTACGGCCCGGGTGGACTGCTCCACCAGAACCCCTTCCGGTCCGCTGTCGGCCGAGGCCGTGGCGGGTGCGCCGATCAGCGGTGCGATCAGCAGCAGGGCGGCCGTGGCCCATCGGGCGGGCAGGCGCATGCGTTCTCCTAGAGGTGGGGATCCGGTCACGGAGCAAGTGCGTCCGCGAAGCGCGAACACCCGTTCCTTCGTCCCCGCCCGTCGGTCGCCTTAGCGGGTTCAGCCGGACAGCGCAACGCCCGCCGTCAGCTCCAGCCCGTCGAGGTCGTGTCCGACCTCCGCCCGGAGGTCGTCCTTCGCCCAACTTCCCACGGCCACTTCGGCGGTGATACCGGGCCCGAAGCCGGCGATGAGCCCCTGCGCGGACTCGGCGGCTCCGCCGTCGTCGAAGAGCCGCGCCAGTGCGTCGAAGACGACGGAGCTGGCGATGTTGCCGCGTTCGGTGAGGGTGGCCCGGCTGTAGCGGAACATCTCGGGCGGCAGGTCCAGGAAGTGGCAGAGGTCGTCCAGGATGCGCGGTCCGCCCGCGTGCACGATGAAGAAGTCCATGTTCGGGACGGACCAGCCGTGCAGGTCGACCAGGTCCAGGAGCACCGGGGCGAGCATCTCCATGGTGCCCGGGACCCGCTTGTCCAGCTGGAAGTGGAACCCGGTGTCGCGGACGGCGTAGGAGATCCAGTCCTCGGTGTCGGGCACCAGGTGGGAGCCGTTGCGCTCCAGGCGCATGCCGGTGCCGCCCTGCCCCCGTACGACGGCTGCGGAGATGGCGTCGCCGAAGAGCCCGTTGGAGAGCAGCGAGCCGACCCCGATGTCGGTGGGCTGGTAGCACAGCGAGCAGAACTCGCAGGAGACGATGAGGACGTTGGAATCGGGGTAGGCCAGGCAGAAGTCGTGCGCGCGGTTGATCGCCGCGCCGCCCGCCGCGCAGCCGAGCTGGGCGATGGGCAGTTGGCGGGTCTCGGGTCTGAAGCCCATGCTGTTGATGATCCACGCGGTCAGCGAGGGCATCATGAAGCCCGTGCAGGAGACGTAGACGATCAGATCGATCTCGGACGGATCGGTCTCGGCGTTGGCGAGCGCCTGCCGGACGACTTCGGGGACCCGGGTCTTGGCCTCGGCCTCGTAGACCTGGTTGCGCGCCTCGAATCCGGGGTGCCGCAGGGTCTTCTCGATGGGCTGCACGAGGTGCCGGGTCTGGACGCCGGTGTTCTTGATGAGCCTCAGGACGAGCTCGCGCTGCGGGTGCCCGGCGTGGGTCTCCCGGGCCAGGTCGAGGGTCTGCTGCATCGTGATGACGTGCTCGGGCACAGCGATGGCCGGTCGGCACAGGGTCGCCATGGGTTCTCCTCGTTCTCTGGAGCGAAGGCTCTCGTCACCATGTGACGGGCAGGGCGAGCGGGTAACGCCAGATGGACGTCGTGTTCCACGAGACGTCCGCGGGCGGCACGTCCAGACGCAGGGCCGGGAAGCGGGTCAGCAGCGTGGAGAAGGCCACTTCCAGTTCCATGGTGGCCAGCGGTGCGCCCAGGCAGTGGTGGGCGCCCCAGCCGAACGTCATGTGGGGGATGGTCGGCCGGTCGGGATCCAGCTCGTCGGGACGGTCGAACTTGGCGGAGTCCCGGTTGGCCGTCAGATAGGACACGTGCACCACGTCGCCGGCCTTGATGAGGACTCCGGAGAGCTCCACGTCCTCCAGCGCGATGCGCGGGATGCCGACGCCCTTGCGGAAGGGGATGTGGCGCAGCAGCTCCTCCAGGGTGCGGGGCAGCCGCTGCGGTTCGGCCCGGAGGGACCGCATGAGGTCCGGGCGGGTGAGCAGGGTGTAGGCGATGTTGCCGAGCTGGTAGGTCGTGGTGTCCTGGCCGGTGATGAGCAGGACCATCGCCATGACGGCCAGCTCGTCGTCGTCCAGCAGTTCGTCGCCGTCCCTGGCGGTGGCCAGGGTGCTGATGAGGTCCTCGCCCGGGGAGCGGCGCCGCTGTGCGGTCAGCTCCTGGAAGTAGCCGCGCAGCTCCGCCTTGGCTCGAACCGCGTCCTCCTTGCCCGCGGCCCCGACGTTCATCATGGTCATGGCGTGGGCCCGGAGCCAGGGACGGTCGGCCTCGGGGATATCGAGTGCCTCGCAGATGGTGATCAGCGGCAGGGGCGCGGAGACCCGGGCGACGAAGTCGGCCGGTGAACCCTCCTCCTCCATCTCGTCCAGCAGCCGGTCCACCACACCCTGGGTCCCGCCGCGCATCTGCTCGACACGACGCGGGGTGAAGCTCTTGGCGACCAGGCCGCGCAGCCGGCTGCTGGCGGGCGGGTCCATGAGGTTGATGGACTCCGCCTGCACGATCGGCTCCGGCGTCATCCGGGGGAAGTCACGGCCGAGGACGGCGCTGCGGCTGAACCGCCGGTCGGTGGTGACCGTCCGGACGTCCTCGTAGCGGGTGACCAGCCAGGCCTCGCCCTCTCCGTACGCCATACGGATGCGGGACACCGGCTCCTCGGTCAGCAATTGCCTGAGCTGGGGGTCGAACTCCAGCTGCTGCGCGTAGTCGAAAGGACAGTTCCGGACGGTTTCCTTGTTCTGCACCGAGTTCTGCACCGAGGTGTTCTCCACCGAGGTTCTCCCAATGACCGCTTCGAGGAAAAGGGCGAGTGCCGGACCGGGACCCGGCACCCGACCTACCCTGTGTGCCCCGTCACTCTCCGAAACATGTCAGTGACACACGGCAGTCAGTCGATCAGGGGGGCGCACGCCCCCGCGCTCACGCGGTCGCCTCCCTGGCGCTCAGTGCCTCGGCCCGGTCCAGGACGTGGTGACGGCCGATCGGGAGCATCAGGGGCCGGCCCGACACGGGGTCCTCGATGATGCGGCTGTCGAGGTCGAACACCACCCGTACGGTCTCCTCCGTCAGCACCTCGGCCGGGGTGCCGGACGCGTGGAGCCCGCCGTCGGCCAGGGCGATCAGGTGGTCCGCGTACCGGGCGGCGAGGTTGAGGTCGTGCAGGACCATCACGATGGTGGTGGAGCGCGAGCGGTTCAGGTCGGTCAGGAGGTCGAGGACCTCGATCTGGTGGCTGGCGTCGAGGAAGGTGGTCGGCTCGTCGAGCAGCAGCAGATCGGTCTGCTGGGCGAGGGCCATCGCGATCCAGACACGCTGGCGCTGGCCGCCGGAGAGTTCGTCCACCGCGCGCTCGGCGAGGGGTTCGGTGTGGGTGGCCTCCAGGGCGGCGGCCACGGCGGCGTCGTCCTTCTCGTTCCAGCGGGAGAAGACGGACTGGTGGGGGTGGCGGCCCCGGCCGACGAGGTCGGAGACGGTGATGCCCTCGGGCGCGACGGGCGACTGCGGCAGCAGGCCGAGGGTGCGGGCCAGCTCCTTGGCGGGCAGCCGGTGCACCTCCTTGCCGTCCAGGACGACACGGCCGGCCCGGGGGGCGAGCAGCCGGGACATGGAACGCAGTAGCGTCGACTTGCCGCAGGCGTTGGCGCCGACGATCACGGTGATCCGGCCGGGCGGTACGGCCAGGTCGAGGGAGTCGACGACGGTGCGGTCGCCGTAGCCGAGGGTGAGTCCTTCGGCGGTCAGTCGGTGGTGCGTGGTCATAGCGAGCCTCCCGCCCGGTTGGTGCGGATGATCAGGTAGACGAGGTAGGGGGCTCCGAGGACGCCGGTGACGACGCCGACCGGGTAGCGCTCGCCGAAGGCGAACTGGCCGGTGAAGTCGGCGACGAGGACGAGCAGCGAGCCGACGAGCCCGGCGGGCACCAGCAGGGAGCCGCCCGCCCCGGTGATCCGGGCCGCGATGGGCCCGGAGAGGAACGCCACGAACGCGATGGGGCCGGCCGCCGCCGTGGCGAAGGCGATCAGCCCGACGGCGGCGACGATCACCGTGATCCGGGTGCGTTCCACCCGTACGCCGAGGGCGGAGGCGGTGTCGTCGCCGAGCTGGAGCGCGGAGAGGTTACGGGCCTGGCCCAGCAGCAGCGGGGTGAGGGCGGCCGCCGCGACGAGCGCGGGGACCACCTGGTCCCAGGTGGCTCCGTTGAGGCTGCCGGTCAGCCAGCGCATCGCCTCCTGAAGGTCCCATTCGGCGGCCCGGGACAGGACGTAGGAGGTGACGCTGTCGAGCATCGCGGAGATCCCGATGCCGATCAGGATGAGCCGGGTGCCGACGACGCCGCCCTTGAACGCCAGGGAGTACACCAGCAGGGCGACCCCCAGGCCGGCGGCGATGGCGAGGACGGAGACCTGGACCTCGCCGAGCGACAGGGTCACGATGGCGATGGCCGCGGCGGCGCTCGCCCCGGAGCTGATGCCGATGATGTCGGGGCTGGCGAGCGGGTTGCGGAGCATGGTCTGGAAGGTGACCCCGGCCAGGCCGAAGCTGAATCCGGCCACCAGAGCGAGGACCGCGCGGGGTAGCCGCAGCCGGCCCACCGTGAACGACGCGCCCGGCACCTGCTCCCCGAGGATCACCCGGAGCACGTCTCCGGGCGGGTAGAAGGTCCGGCCCGCCATGAGCGTCACGGCGAACGCGGCGAGGACGAGGACCAGCAGCGCCAGGACGACCCGGCGGCGGCGCGAGGCGCCGCGCACGCGACGGCGGGTGGCGGCCTCGACGGACGGCCGCCGGGTGAGGACGGGGGCGCTCACAGGGCACGTACCTTCTGTCGGCGGACGATGTAGATGAAGAAGGGGGCCCCGATCAGTGCGGTCACGATGCCGACGTCGATCTCCGAGGGGCGTGCCACGATCCGGCCGACGACGTCGGCGGCGGTGAGCAGGACCGCGCCGAGCACCGTGGAGAGCGGCAGGAGCCAGCGGTGGTCGACGCCGACGAGCAGCCGGCAGGTGTGCGGGACGACGAGGCCGACGAAGCCGATCGGTCCGGCGACGGCGGTGGCCGCTCCGCAGAGCAGTACGGCGCCGAGGGCGGCCACGGCCCGGGCCACGGCGACGCGTTCACCGAGTCCGGCCGCCAACTCGTCGCCCAGCGCCAGCGAGTTGAGCGCGCGGGCCGACAGCAGGCAGACGGCGAAGCCGACCGCGAGGAACGGCATGACCTGGCCGATGCGTTCGAAGGACGCGCCGCCGACGCCGCCGATCTGCCAGAGCTTGAAACTTCCGGCGATGTCGTTGCGCGGCAGGATGACCGCGCTGACGAGCGAGGCGAAGGCCGCGGACGTGGCGGCTCCGGCGAGTGCCAGCTTGAGGGGGGTCGCCCCTCCTCTGCCGAGGGTTCCCACGGTGTAGACGAACAGCGCGGCGAGGGCCGCGCCCAGGACGGCGGTCCAGATGTATCCGGTCGGCGAGGTGAGCCCGAAGAACGCGACCGCTGTGACGACGGCGAGGGAAGCCCCCATGTTGACGCCGAGGATGCCCGGATCGGCCAGCGGGTTACGCGTCACGCCTTGCATCACGCCGCCCGCGAGGCCGAGTGCGGCGCCGATGACGACGGCGAGGACGGTACGGGGGATGCGCTTCGCCGCCGCCGCCCGGCCCAGGGTGTCGTCCGCGCCGCCGAGCGCCGCGACGACGTCGGACCAGGGGACGTCGCGGGAGCCGATGGCGACGGACGCGACCATGACGGCGGCCAGGGCGAGCACGGAGAGGAGGACCCACAGCAGGCGCACGCCCGCCGGACGCCTGGTGACGACGTCCGGCGGGGTACGGGTGTCGGGCTCGGTCACTTGACCTTGTCCGCGGCCTTGGCGAGCGCGGCGGCGTAGTCGTCCAGCACATAGCTGATCGACAGCGGCGTCGGGTTGGCGGCCGTGGCCAGCGGGCTGGTGCCGGGCAGGAGGTAGACGGAGCCTCGCTCGACGGCGGGGATCTTCGAGAGCAGCGGGTCCTTGGTGATCGTCTTCAGCAGCTCGCCGGTGTCGTCGCCGTAGCCGGTGATGATGTCGACGTCGTCGAACGCGTCGATCTGCTCGGCGCTCTTGGTGAGGGCGAACTTCTTCGTGCCCTCGGACGCCTTCGCGATGGACCCGGGGATCTTCATGCCGAGGTCCTGGAAGAACTGTGTGCGGGTGTCGTGGGCGGTGTAGAAGCCCACCTGGCTGACGTCGTTGGGGTCGACGTGCGTCATGAACATCGCCGACACGCCCTTGAGCTGCGGGTACTTCGCGGCGGTCTTCGCTATGTCTCCGTCGAGCTTCTTGATCAGCTTCTCGCCCGCCTCGGCCAGCCCGATCGCCGTGCTGTTCGTCCGGATGATCTCGCGCCAGGGCGTCGCCCAGGCGGCGTCCGGGTAGGCGACGACGGGGGCGATCTCGCTGAGGGTCTCGTAGTCCTTCTTGGTCAGACCCGAGTACGCGGCCAGGATGACGTCCGGCTTCGTGTCCGCCACGGCCTCGAAGTCGATGCCGTCGGTCTCGTCGAAGAGCACCGGCGTCCTGGCCTTCAGCTCGTCGAGCTTCTCCTCGACCCAGGGCAGCACGCCGTCGTCGTTGTCGTCGCCGAAATTGGCCGCGGCCATGCCGACGGGCACGACGCCGAGCGCGAGCGGCACTTCGTGGTTGGCCCAGTTGACGGTCGCGACGCGCTTCGGCTTCGCCGGGATGGTCGTCTTGCCCAGGGCGTGCTCGACGGTCAGGGGAAACCCGCCGGAACGGCTTTCGTCGTTCTCGTTCCCGGCGTCGGTGGTCCCGCCGCAGGCGGAGACGGAGACGAGGGCGGCCGCCACGACGAGCAGGCGGAGGCGGTGTGAAGACATGGGTGTGTACCCGGCTTTCCGGATGTCGGGGTGCCGCTTCTCGCACGTCCGGGCGTGCGCAGCCGTCATGGATCGGTGCGCGGTGCGTGCGTCGTCGGCTTAGGTAAGGCTTGCCTTCGAACCCTATGAGAATCGACCCGACTGTCGCAATCAACCGTTTAGGACATGCCCTGTAGCGATACGGACAGGGGGCCCGGCGGTCATTCCGGCCGGAAGGCTCCCGGGGTGAGGCCGGTCGTCCGCCGGAAGGCGGCGCCGAACGCGCTCGCCGAGCGGTAGCCGACCTGTTCGGCCACCGCCTCCACGTCCCATCCCCGGGCCAGCAGGCCGATGGCGTGCTGGGCGCGGACCGCTGCCACCCAGCGCACGAAGCTCGTGCCCGTCTCGCTGGTGAACGCCCGGGTGACCGTGCGGGCGCTGACGCCGAGGGCGGACGCCCAGTCCGCCAGCGTCCGCCGGTCGGCCGGGTCCTCGCGCACCGCGTCGGCGATCGGGCGAAGCAGCTCGGAGGCCGGGATCCGCACGAGCAGCTCGCGGGGCGACGGTACGAGGACGTCGAGCACCAGCGCCTCGGTCGCGGCGCGCGAGGCAGCCGGGAGTCCGGGTTCGCCGAGCCGTTCCAGCAGCAGGCGCAACAGCGGGGTGATCTCGACGGCGACCGGAGTGGCGGAGATCGACGCGGTGGTGCGGAAGCCGAAGAAGCTCGCCCGGAACCAGGTTCCGGCGGTCGCCGATCCCCCGTGCAGGGTCCCCGCGGGCATCCACAGGCCCAAGGCCGGGGTGATCGTCCAGATCCGGCTCCCGACCACCGCGGTGGAGGCGCCGCGCTCGTTCCAGAGCAGTTCATGGAAGGCGTGGGAGTGCGCGTCCCAGAGCGTGTCGTGGGTGACGACCTCGTCGTAGCCGGCGATGACGAAGGGGGTGTCCACCGAACCGGGAGCGAACGCGGGCAGCGTCCGGGTCTCCCTGGTCATCGAAGGTGGACCTCTCTCGTACGGGGGCCGCTCGCGGCGGACGGGACGCGCATCGGCTCAGCCTAAGGGCTGCTCCCCTCTTCCCGGCGGGACAGCCCTTGGAGGCCGGGGGCGCTCGGATCCAGCGAGCCCCTCCTTCTGCCTCAACTCGACGTTTACGCAGGTCCTTTACGTCCTTCAGGTGAAAGAACCACGGCTTTCGCCGTGGACGCCGCTCCTCGGCGGACAGTGGGTGGGCCGACCGGGCACCGGGCCGCGGTCGGAGGGAACGTGACATGCGGAGAAAGGTGACGGATTCATGGGCATTGAGGCCACCAGGCGGGTCACGCTCGTTTTCTCCCTGTTCGACGCCAACGCCAACGGCGTCCTGGAGGCGGACGACTTCGACCTCATGGCCGACCGCGTCGTCCGGGAGGCGCACGCGTCGGACCGGGCGGCGCAGGACGCGATGCGCGCGGCGTTCCGGCGGTACTGGACGACGCTGCGCACCGAGCTCGACGCCGATGGCGACGGCGAGGTCAGCTTCGAGGAGTTCACCGCCTGCGTGCTGTCGCCGGAGCGGTTCGACGCGACCGTCGGGGCGTTCGCCGAGGCACTGGCCGCGCTCGGCGACCCGGACGGCGACGGTCTGATCGAGCGCCCGCTGTTCATGGCGCTGATGACGGCCATCGGGTTCGAGCCCGCGAACATCGACGCTCTCTTCGACGCCTTCGAGCCGAACGACGGGGACCGGATCCGGGTGGAGACGTGGGTCGCCGGGATCAAGGACTACTACGCGCCGGGCAAGGCCGGCATCCCCGGCGACCACCTGGTCGTCGGCACCGCCGTCTGACCGTCCCCGACGTGGGCGCCAGGACTTCCCGGCACGAGGGAGCGGGGCACGGCCGGGGCCGTGCCCCGGTCGAGCCGGGCGTCCATGTCCGTGACCAGCAGAGCGGTGCGGGAGGTCAGGCTGCGGCATCCCCGCGATCCACCCGCACCTGCCGCAGCTCTTCGAAGACCTGGTCGACCAGCGGGCGGCGCGTTCTCACCGCGACGCGTCCATCCACGCCTCGACCCCGTCCGCGTCGCGTGGCAGGCCCGACGAGAGACACAGCGCGCCGTCGGCGGTGATGACGAAGTCGTCCTCGATCCGCACACCGATGCCACGCAGTTCCTCGGGGATCGTCAGGTCGTCGGGCTGGAAGTACAGCCCGGGCTCGACGGTGAGCACGTGCCCTTCCTCCAGCACACCGCCCAGGTAGGTCTCGCTGCGGGCGGCAGCGCAGTCGTGGCAGTCGAGGCCGAGCATGTGACCAGTACCGCATACGGTGTACCGGCGGTAGAGCTCCGACTCGTGCGGGACCGCCGCGCCACCGGGCCGCAGGCCCCAGGCGTCGAGCCCCTCGGCGATGACGCGCGTCGCGGCGTCGTGGAAGGCGCCGTACGGGGCACCGGGCCGCAGGGCGGCGATGCCCGCCGACTGGGCGGCGAACACCAGGTCGTAGACGCGGCGCTGCACGTCCGTGAAGCGCCCGCCGACCGGCAACGTCCGGGTGACGTCCCCGGTGTAGAACGAATCGGCCTCGACGCCCGCGTCCAGCAGGAGCAGCTCCCCCTCCCGTACCGGGCCGTCGTTGTGCATCCAGTGCAGCACGCACGCGTGCGCGCCGGCCGCCGCGATGGTCTCGAACCCCAGGCCGTAACCCTCCAGCCGGGCGCGCCGGTTGAAGGTGCCCTCCACCCACCGCTCCCCGCGTGCGAGGCGGGTGGCGTGGGGCAGTTCACCGACGACGTCGTGGAAGCCGGCGACCGTGTGCCCCACGGCGGCGCGCAGCTGCTCGATCTCCCACGCGTCCTTGACCAGCCGCGACTCCGACAGGAAGGCGAGCAGCTCGGCGTCGGCCGGCGCGGACGGCGGGACAGTCGCGTCGACGACCGCGTCCTCGCCGCGCACCACCCGGGTCGGGACGCCACCGCCGAGTGCCCGCTCCAGCCCCTCCCGGGCGACCGCCTCGACGCCGAGGGCTTCGGCGGTCTCCCGGAGCGTCCGGCGCCGGCCGACCCAGAACTCGCCGTGCTGCCGGTCGCTGTAGAACTCCGCACCGGACGGACCGGCATCGCGCGGTGACCGGGGCCGGGTGAACAGGGTCACCTCGTGTCCGCTGCCGGTGGGCTCGAAGACGAGCACACTGTCCGGCACCGCCCCCGTCCCCTGCTCGGCCGTGAGGTGGATGTAGGCGGAATGCGGCCGGAAGGCGTAGTCGAAGTCGTTGCTGCGGGCCTTGAGCCCGCCCGACGGGACGACGATCCGCTCTCCGGGGAACCGCTCGGACACCGCCGCACGCCGCTTGGCCGCGTATGCGGCTCCGGAGACGGGCCGAAGCCTCCTGTCCGTGTCCGCCCACCCCTGCCGAAAGACCTCCGCCACCGCCGCCGGTGCTCGACGATCGTGACTCCGTGCCCCGCGCGGGCCGTCCTGCCGTTCCATCGCACGCCTCCCCGTCATACCGTTCCGTGGTGCCGCGTCCTCACTCCACCGGGAGAACGCGCCTGTTCGAGCCGCGCCCCCGAGGGGCCGCGGCGGCCGATGTCAGCCGCGAAGCCGGGCCATCCACGCCTCCACTTCGTCGGCCGCCCGGGGAAGGCCGGCCGAGAGGTTCTCGTTGCCCTCGTCGGTGACCAGGAAATCGTCCTCGATCCGCACGCCGATGCCGCGGAGCTCCTCGGGCACCGTCAGGTCGTCCGACTGGAAGTACAGGCCGGGCTCGACGGTGAGCACCATGCCCGCCTCCAGCGTCCCGTCCACGTACAGCTCGGTACGGGCCTTCGCGCAGTCGTGGACGTCCAGGCCGATCATGTGGCCCGTGCCGGCCAGCGTCCAGCGGCGGTGGAGCCCGAGTTCGTACGCCTCGTCCACCGACCGCTCACCGAACAGGCCCCAGGAGGCGAGGTGCTCGGTCAGCACCCGCTGAGCGGCGTGGTGGAAGTCGCGGTACTTCGCACCGGGCCTGACCGCGGCGATGCCGGCCGACTGCGCCTCGTACACCGCGTCGTACACCTTGCGCTGGACCGGCGTGAAACGGCCGTCGACCGGCAGGGTGCGGGTGACATCGGCGGTGTAGAGATGACGGCTCTCCACTCCGGCGTCGATCAGCAGCAGTTCGCCCGGCCGGGTCTCGCCGTCGTTGCGGACCCAGTGCAGCGTCGTGGCGTGCGGCCCCGCGGCGCAGACCGACGCGTAACCCACGTCGTTGCCCTCGGTCCGCGCACGCATCCAGAACGTGCCCTCGATGACCCGCTCCGCGGTCGGCGTGTCCGTGCCGAGAACGCGCACCACGTCCTCGAAGCCACGCGCCGTCGCCTGACAGGCGTGACGCAGGTCCGCGATCTCGAACTCGTCCTTGCGCAGGCGCATCTCGGACAGGGCGGCACGGAACTCGGTGTCGCGCTCGGCGGTCACCTTGTCGTCCAGGGCGGCGTCGACGCCGGCATCGTAGTTGCGCAGCAGACGGACCGGGCCGGTGGCCGCGGCGAGCCGCTCGGTCAGCGTGCGGACATCACGGCAGGGCAGGCCCAGGAGCCGCTCGTTCTCGGTGAGACTGTTGCGACGGCCGTCCCAGAGCTCACCGTGGTAGTCGAGCCAGAACTCCCCGGTCTCGCGGTCCGAACGGGGAAGCAGATAGGCGATCGCCCGGTGCTCACCGTCCGCACCGGGCTCCAGGACCAGTACGGAGTCCTGGGATTGATCACCCGTCAGGTAGACGTAGTCGGAGGACGGCCGGAACGGATAGTCCGTGTCGTTGGCACGCACCTTCGGGTTGCCGGCCGGTACCACCAGCAGTTCACCGGGAAACAGCGCGGAGAGTGCCGCCCGACGCCTCGCGGTGTGCGCCGCCTGGGCGATGGGCTCGACGTCGCGGCGCTCGGTGTCGGCCCAGCCCTGCCTCATGTTCTCGGCGAGCTCGGAACTCACGTCCGCGTAAAGGCCGTTCTTCCGTGTTCTGTTCTCATCCGTCTCACCGGCCACGACGTCCTCCTGATGCGAATCCGTCACGCTGTTCCTTTCCATCGCAGAGGTCCATGCCCTTCGGGGAACCAACCGGACGACCTCCAGGAGCGCGCCCGTCGCGGCAACGGCGTCGCCGGCCGCACGCCTCGGGTCGGGGCGAGCGCGGGGGCGTGCGGTGAGCCCGATCGTCCACGCCGCTTCGGCACAGGCCCCCACGGCCCGGGCAGCGCCGACTTGGGCAAGCTCAACTCCCTGGGCAGTACGGCTGCTTACCGTGGACCGCACTCTTGCAGCCCGCCCACATCCCCACTTCATACACATGTATGGAATCGCGCGGGCACTCTTGCGTCATTTGTCGCTGGGCGGACCCGGCACTCGTGGCGGTTTCTTCCGGGACAGCCCCGCCCGGGCTGTCACCGCCCCCGTCGCTCGCGCTCGCCATCTGAGCTGATTCCACAGTCACTTGATCTGTTGCGGGTGGCCGGAGACCCGTATGCTACGCGCATAGATTTTGGTGCGGACATGCCATTTCAACGTTGTCCTTCTTCTCCTGTGGTGTGGCCGCGCGCGTTCCACCCCGCTCTCACCCCTGTCGACCTGTCAGGCCCCTCTCGTCCAGAAGGGACACACCTCCCGTGCTCTCCAAGCTGTCCGTGAGAACCACCGTCGCCACCCTCGCCGCCATCGGCCTGCTCGCCACCGCGCCCTCGGCGACGGCGGCCTTCCGCGACTCGGCCGCAACACCTGCCGGGGCTCCGGCAACCGCCGCCCAGTCGTCTTCCTCCGATGTCACCGTGAAGATGCCGTCCGCGGTGGCCAACCGCCTCGGCACCGGCCGGCAGGCGCTGATAGACGCCGTCTCCACGGACGTCCTCTCCCGGTCCCACGAAGCCAAGGGCCTCACCCCGGAAGCCGCCGTCACCAAACTCGCCGACGAGAGCCGCAAGGTGGTCGTCGACGTCCGCACCGTCTCGGCCGGCTGGGCTCGTGGCGTCGCGTACGTCGAAGCGCCCCGCACCCACCACGGCGAGCCGGAGGGCTGGCTCTACATCGCTCACCGCAAGGACGGGCAATGGGTCTCGGGCCTTGAGGGCGACCGCGAGTTCGCCGATCACGTGGCCAAGTCTCCGCTGGTCGGCAAGGCGGAGCGGCGGACCATGACGGCGTACGCTCAGCGCAAGGCGGCTCCGCAGCAGGAGACGCCGTCGGTGGGGACCACGGCCGCCAACACCAACGGATTGCTGCTTCCCTGGATGCCCGACCACTACATGACTCTCACCGGCGGGGCACACTCCCACACCGGCTCGACGGGCTACTGGAGCAGCCTCGACTTCGCGGGAGGCAACGCCAGCGGGCGGGTCCGCTCGTCCCGGGAGGGGACAGCGACCTCGATGTGCGGTGCCGGAGGCGGCTGGACCAGAGTGATCCACCCCGGCGGCTTCTCGACGGACTACTACCACATGTGGAACACCACCTACTACAACGGAACATCGATCGCCCGCAGCGCCCTGCTCGGCACCATCGGCACCGACACCTGTGCCGGCGGAGCCGCGACCGGAGCCCACGTCCACTGGAGCCTGCGCACGTACGACGCCAACTACAACGGCCAGTACACCTGGCTCAACGGCCGCACCATCGGCGGCTGGGCCTGGTGGAACGGCTCAAGCCAGTACACCGGCTGCGCAACCCGCTCGGGCGTCACCGCCTGCCCCGGTACGGCGATCTACAACCGCACCGGCTGACCAGTTCGTGAAACGGACCCGCAGCACCCGAGCGCACGCCCAGGCCGGTCACGGGCTGCCGGGCACCAGTCCGACCCGGTAGGCGAGGACGACGGCCTGGACACGGTCGCGCAGGCCGAGTTTGGCCAGGATGCGCGACACGTAGGTCTTGACGGTCTCAGGCGTGATGTACATCGACACGGCGATTTCCGCGTTCGACAGCCCCTCCGCGATCAGTTGGAGTACTTCCAGCTCGCGGGGGGCCAGCGCACGCACGACGTCCTGTCTGGCCGGCCGGGAGGCCTCGGCCGGCCGCAGATGCTGGGCGAAGTGGCCGATGAGCCGGCGGGTGACGGCGGGCGCCAGCAGGGCCTCGCCCCGGGCGACGGTCCGGATACCGTTGACCAGCTCCGCCGGAGGCGCGTCCTTGAGGAGGAACCCGCTCGCTCCGGCACGCAACGCGTCGTAGACGTAGGCATCGACGTTGAACGTGGTGACGACCAGTACCTTGGGTGCGTCTTCGCCACCGGGACCGGCCAGTTGTCGCGTCGCCTCGATGCCGTCGAGCAGGGGCATCCGGATGTCCATCACGACCACGTCGGGACGCAGCAGCCGCGCGGCCCGGACCGCTTCGTGGCCGTTCTCGGCCTCCCCGACGACCTGCATGTCGGGCTGCGCGGAGAAGATGGTGACGTAGCCGGTCCGCACGAGCGCCTGGTCGTCGCAGACGAGCACACGGGTCGGTGGCGGCGTATCGCTCACGAGGTCACTCCTGAAGGGGCTTGGACGGAATCGTTGCACGGACCTCGAACCCGCCTCCGGGCCGGGGACCGGCCTCCAGTTCACCATCGAGCATCCGCACCCGAGCACCCAGCCCGGCCAGCCCTCGTCCGCCCTTGGGGCCAGGCTTCCACGCGCCCGGTGCGGTGGCGGGTCCGTCTGTGGTCACCACGATCTCGAGGTGCTCGTCGCCGTGCCGGAGCAGGACCCGTGTCGGCTTCCCGGCCGCGTGCTTCAAGGCGTTGGTGAGCGCCTCCTGCACCACCCGGTAAGCGGCCAGCTCCACGTCCACGCCCTGCGGCCGCCGCTCACCCTGCTCGCGGAACTCGACCGGCTGACCCGACCTGCGGGTCTCCTCGACCAGGTCCCCCACCCGCCCCAGGGCGGGTGCCCGGCCCACACCCGCCGGGTCCGCCGATGCCGCCTCGCCGGTCGCCTCCAGAACACCGAGCAGGTACCGCAGTTCCGTCAGCGCCCGGCGGCCGGTGCCGCTCACGGCCGTCAGCCCCTCGCCGACGCGTTCCGGCGCAGACATGAGCAGGAACTGCGCCGCGTCGGCTTGGACCACCATGGCCGTGACGTGGTGGGTGACCACGTCGTGCAGCTCGCGGGCGATCCGCGCCCGCTCGGCGGCCGTGGCCACCACGACGGCCAGCCGCCGCCGCTTCGCCTCTTCCGTCCGCCGCATGCGCACCGTGCTCCCCACCAGCCAGGCCGTGGCCAGAGCCAGGGAGAACGCGAGGTAGTCCGGTAGCGCGCTCGGTGAGCCGAGACGGTTCAGGACGACGGCCAGCACGGCGTAACCCGCACTCGCCACGACGACCAGGCCGCGCCGGAAGCGGACCTGGTGGGCCCCGGCGGAGTACAGGGCCAGATACAGACCCATGCTCGCGAACGTTGTCGCGAAGCCCAGCGCCTGGTGCACGGCGAACGCGCCCGCGATGACGGCCAGACAGGCAGCGGGCCACCTGCGGCGGACCGCCAGCGGCACGGTCTGGGCCAGGACCAGCCCGAGGCTCAGTACGTCCGTCGGCCTCTGGGGCAGATCGCCGATCTGCGCACCGATCGGAGACAGGGGCGGCACGAAGGCCAGCAGGGTGAGCGCCAGGGCGAGGACGCCGTCCTTGACGAGAGCATCCCGCCCCCGCCACCGGTCGAGCGGCACCCGGAGCAGCGGCGGACTCCAGATCGCCTGACGGGACATCACTTCAGTTTCCTCCAGCCGGCCCGACTCAACGGGGCGCGCTTCGACGGGGCTTGATGCCACCGCTCCGGTGGGCGCGGACGAGCATCGGAACGGCGATGGCCACGCCCGTGAGGACGGGCATGATCGACGCCTCCAGACCGAAGCTGCCACCGGTCAGAAGGGCGGAGCCGTGGACGTCCACGGTGAACAGGCCCTCGGGGGGGTGTCCGGAGACCGGGATGCCGAGCAGCTGCTGCGTGGTGTTCCAGGCGAAGTGCAGCCCCACGACGAACCAGATGTTACGCCGCCACAAGAACGCGGCTCCGAGGAGGACGCCCGCCTCCAGGGCGATCGCCAGTCCGCTCCACGCGTTCGCGCCCGGGGCGCCCAGGTGGGCGACACCGAAGAACAGCGAGGTGATCACGATGGCGGCCCGGCTGCCCCACAGCTGTTCAAGGGCCTGCAGGGCAAGACCGCGGAACACCAGCTCCTCGGTGACCGCGGCGCCGATCTGCACCACGACCGCGGTCCAAACGACCGACATGAGTCCGTCGCCGGCCCAGGTGAACGAGTAGCCCCCGAACGCCGTGATCAGGAGGGCGGAGACAAGGATGAAGCCCAGGCCGATCCCGCCGCCCAGCAGCACCTCCCGGGCGGCTCCGGACCGGGCGATCTCCGGTGTGGAGCGTCGTGCCATACGGCGCATGACGTAGTAATACACGGCCACCGCGGCAACCGCGCCCAGCACCGGCACGGGGCCGGGGCCGGTCGCCGTCAGCCCCGACACCAGGCCGACGCCGACCACTCCCGCCAGCATCCAGCCGAGCGGAGACCGCATGATCCGGCCGAACCGGCCGCCGCCCCTTCCACGGTCCTTGCCCGGGCCGGAGCCCGCGCTGTGCCGTACGGCGGATGTCGCTTCCATGGTGGCCTCCCCGATAATCGGGTCGCCCCCTCGGCGACCTGACGACCACACTAGGAATCCGCGGACGTCCGCGGATCACCCGTGCGAGGACGGCTCCTGTAGCTCTCACGGGGGAGGCGCCAGCAGTCGCGCGATGTCGCCGTTCCGTTCTCCGTGGCCTCCGCTTCCGGCTGGAAGAACAAGCTCAGCGCTTGTCGAAGGGCAGGCGCTTCGCTCTGGGCGGACGCGGGCCGCGGCTCCCCGAGGGGTCGACGGGCTTGTTGTGGCCGGCGAGAAGAACGGCCAGGCCCGCGAGTCCCATCAGCACGGACAGGGCGGTGAAGCCGGTGGAGAACGTGGCCACGTGCGCTGCCACGCCCAGCATGAGTGATCCGAGGCCGGTGCCCGCGTCGTAGCCGATGTTCCACGCGACCGAGGCGGCGTGCCGGTTCTCCGCGCCCGCGTAGTCGAACGCCTGGACAAGGGTGAGGCTCTGGAGCCCCCCGTACGCCGCCCCCAGGAGAAGCAGGCCGGCCAGCAGGGCGGGGGCGCGGTCCGTTCCGATGGCGGACGCGATCAGCGCCAGGCCCGCGCACGCGGTGAGGGCGAGGGTTCCGGTGATGGGCGGCAGGGCGATCCGGTCGGCGAGCGCTCCGCACCCCCAACGGGCCAGTGCTGCGGTGGCGGTGAGGGCGAGCAGCCCCGTGGCGGCGAGCGCGGGAGTGGCGGTGAACTGCGGGGCGAAGGTGAGCACGGCTCCCCCCGCCGCCGTGACCAGGAGCAGCACGGCGAGAGGCCACCGGATGCGTCGGAGCACCGCACCGGCGGATGCGGGGTTCCGGGCGGGGCCGCCCGGCGACGCCGGACCGTCGGCGCGGGCCTCGACGGCGTGGCCGAGGGAGCGCGCCCAGGGCAGCGCGAGGACGGGGAGCACGCCGCAGGCGATGACCGCCGGGAGGGCGAACGTGTCGGTCAGCCAGGGGGCCGCCGGGGTCAGGACGACCTGGGGCAGGGCGACGGCAAGACCGTAGAGGCCGATGACCGCCCCTTGGCGTCCAGCCGGGGCCAGTACGGCCGCGGCGGTGGCGCCGCAGACGGTGACGATGCCGAAGCCCGCTCCCCGCAGGGCGGTCGTCAGCAGGACGGGCAGCAGATGGTCGCTGAGGGCTTGCAGGAGGGAGGGCAGGCCGAGCAGCAGTGCGCCGAGGACGAGGGTGCGGGTCCAACCGAGCCTGCGCAGCGTGGTTCTGACGAACAGCTGGGTCAGGACCGTGGCGGCCATCAGGACGGCGGTGACGAGTCCGGCACCCAACTCGTCGGCCCCTCCCTCGACGGCCCACGCCGGTGAGACCGGGAGCAGGAGGGCGAATCCGGAGAAGCAGAACAGCACCGTCACCAACAGGGGCGGGATGCCCGGGGCCCGGACGACCGATTCCTTCGCGAGTACGGACATGAGCGTCGATGGATCCTTTTCACGTGCGGGGACGGGGTACGGAAACGGGGCGGTGGCGGGCAGGTCGGACCCGTCTTCACCGTCTGGTTCGCGCGCCACCTGCCCGCCCTGCCGAGCGAACACGCTCCGCCTCCGCCCGCGGTGCGGGAAGCGCTCGCATCGGTCCCGGCCGGCCGTACGGGCGCCCGCACGGCCTGAACGAACGCCCGCCCTCCCACGGGAGGCCCGCTCCGGAGCGGTCCGCTCCCCCGCCGGTCAGCCGGTCAGCAGATCGGGGTGGCCGGCCAGGGCGGCGAGACGGCCCTGCGGGTCCGGGACGAGCCGGCGTTCGATCAGGTCGAGGACGCCGGCCACTCCGGTGATCTCCGCGGCCACCGTCCCGTCCTCCTTGAGGATCTGCTGCTCCATCGTGAACGTCTTGCCCGTGCCGTAGTCGAACCGGCAGGTGACGCGCACCCGCTCGCCGCCGCGCAGCTCCCGGCGGTACTTGACCGTCACTTCCAGCTGCACCGGGCCGATCCCGTCGGCCAGCAGCTTCTCCTGGGGCAGCCCGGCGGCCCGCAGCAGCTCCCAGCGCGCGTGCTCCGCGTACTGGAGGTAGACGGCCTGATTCAGGTGGCCCTGGGTGTCGAGCTCGTAGCCGCGCACGGTCACATCAACGGAGAAGGTCATGACCGTGCGAACGCCCGCACCAGCCCTTCCATTCCGGTGAGACGGTGCTGCCGTATCCCTTTACGCACCTGTCATGCACCGGTAACTTCCACCCCGCAAGGAATTGCAGCAAGATTCCGGCGGGACTTGCCGTCGGGTCGTGTTCACCCGCCGAACCCCGAGGCGCGTCAGGGTTCTCCCCCTCCCCTGGAGACACGCATGAGACGCACCCCTCACCGGCTGCTGCGACGCCCGCTCGCGGCGGCCGTGGCAGCGGCCGGGCTGCTGGGACTCCTCACCGCCGCACCGCAAGCCGTTCCCGACCCGGCCACCGCACCCGCCGGGGCCTCGGCCGCCGCCGGGACCACGGCGACCGTCTTCTACTCCACGAAGACCCGGAACTGGTCGGCGTACTACCTGCATTACTCCCCCGACGGCGGTCCCTGGACCACCGCGCCCGGCACCCGGATGGAGGCCGCCTGCACCGACTGGGTCAAGCTGACGGTCCCCCTCGGGAGCGCGGGCGGACTGAAGGCGACCTTCACCGACGGCTCGGGCATCTGGGACAACAACGCGGGCAAGAACTACGACCTGGGCACCGGGAACATCACCGTCCAGGACGGGGTCGTGGCGCACAGCGACCCCTGCGCGGGCCCGGGGCCCGAGGAGCCGGAGGAGCCCGCAGGGCCGAACACGGCCTCCGTCTACTACGCGACTTCCAGCGTCGGCTGGCCCACCGTCAATCTGCACTACCGACCGCACGGCGGAGCCTGGACGGCCGTCCCCGGCATCGGCATGCAAGCCGCCTGCGCCGGCTGGGTGAAGCGCACGGTGGACCTGGGCGGCGCCACCGGCCTCCAGGCGACGTTCAACAACGGCAACGGGGTCTGGGACAACAACAACGGCAACGACTACACCCTGGCGACCGGTCTCACCACGGTCAAGGACCGCAAGGTGACCGCCTCGGCTAAGGACCCGTGCGCCGCCGAGGAACCGGACACCGAGGCGCCCACCGCGCCCCCGGCGGTGAAGGCCGCAGCCGACGGGGTCGCGGTCGTGGTCACCTGGGAACCCGCGACGGACAACCGCGGGGTGACGAAGTATCAGGTCATCCGGACCGGCGGCACGAAGGGCACGGTGGTCGCCGACACCACCTCGACCGTGTTCTCCGACACCGGCCTCGAGGCGAGGACCGGCTACCGCTACACCGTCCGGGCCGTGGACGCCGCCGGGAACGTCTCGGCGGAATCCGCCCCGGCCTCCGCCACCACCGGCGACAAGCCAACCGCTCCGCCGTCGGGTACGCCACTGGGCACCGACCCCCGCAAGGACCCGATCTACTTCGTGCTCACCGCCCGCTTCAACGACGGCGACAGCACGAACAACCGGGGCGGCAGCCAGCACGAGAAGTCCGGCAACGCCGTGGGCGGCGACCCCATGTTCCGTGGCGACTTCAAGGGACTCGTGCAGAAGCTCGACTACGTCAAGGGCCTCGGCTTCTCCGCGATCTGGATCACCCCGGTCGTGCTCAACCGCTCGGACTACGACTACCACGGCTACCACGGCTACGACTTCTACAAGGTCGACCCGAGGCTGGAGTCCGCCGGGGCCTCGTACCAGGACCTCATCAACGCGGCGCACGCCAAGGGCATGAAGATCTACCAGGACGTGGTCCACAACCACTCCTCGCGCTGGGGCGCCGAGGGACTGTTCACCCCGAAGGCCTACGGGGTGCGCGACGCCCAGTGGAGCTGGTACTACGACGAGAAGGACGACGCCTTCACCTACGACGGCCTCACCGTCGAGCCCAAGTCGGGGAAGTCGTACTACAACGGCGACCTGTGGTCCACGGCCGAACCGTCCGGCAACACCTGCCTCAACTGGGGCACCCCCACCGGACACACCTCGCCGGAGGGCTACCGGATCTACAACTGTCAGTGGCCGAGCCCTACTTCGGGCATGTTCCCGAAAGCGCTCTACCACAACTGCTGGATCGGCAACTGGGAGGGCGAGGACTCCCGCTCCTGCTGGCTGCATGACGACCTCGCCGACTTCAACACCGAGAACGCCCAGGTCCAGAACTATCTGATCGGCGCGTACAACAAGTACATCGACATGGGCGTCGACGGCTTCCGGCTCGACACGGCGGTGCACATCCCCCGCACCACCTGGAACCGCCGCTTCCTGCCCGCCATCCAGGAGCGCGTCACCCAGCGGTTCGGGGCCGGGGCGGCGAAGAACTTCTTCGTGTTCGGTGAGGTCGCCGCCTTCGTCAACGACAAGTGGAACCGCGGTTCGGTCAACCACTCGGCGCAGTTCTTCACCTGGAAGGAACGCGAGGAGTACAGCGCGGACGACGAGAAGGCCGCCCTGGAGATGTACGACCACGAGCAGCGGCAGGGCACGGCATCGCAGCCCGTCTCCGACAACGCCTTCCTCAAGGGCAACGCCTACCGCACCCCCGACCGGAGCCGGTCCTCCGGGATGAACATCATCGACATGCGGATGCACATGAACTTCGGGGACGCGAACAACGCCTACCACAACGGCAAGGACTCCGACGACGCGGTCAACGACGCCACGTACAACGTCGTCTACGTCGACAGCCACGACTACGGGCCCAACAAGAGCAGCGAGCGGTACACGGGCGGCACGGACGCCTGGGCCGAGAACATGTCGCTGATGTGGACCTTCCGGGGGATCCCGACGCTCTACTACGGCTCCGAGATCGAGTTCCAGAAGGGGAAGAAGATCGACTGCGGGCCGACGTGCCCTCTGGCGACGACCGGGCGGGCCTACTTCGGGGACCACCTGGCCGGTGAGGTGACGGCCTCGGACTTCGGCAAGGTGTCGTCGGCCACCGGGAAGGTCGCGGACACGCTGGCCGCACCGCTGGCACGGCACCTCCAGCGGCTCAACGAGATCCGGCGGGCGGTGCCCGCACTCCAGATGGGCCAGTACTCCACGGAGGGCATCAGCGGATCCATGGCGTACAAGAGGCGCTACACCGACGCGGCGAGCGGCACCGACAGCTTCGCCCTGGTGACGGTCTCCGGGAGCGCCGCGTACACCGGCATCCCCAACGGCACGTACAGGGACGCCGTGACGGGTGACACGAAGGTCGTCACCGGCGGCACCCTCGCGGTCCCGGCCCCCGGGAAGGCCAACCTGCGCGTGTACGTCCTGGACCTCGGCGGGAAGAACGCCGCGCCGGGGAAGATCGGCGCGGCGGGCCCGTACGTGAAGTAGCGGTCCCGGCCTCCCGTCACGACCCGCCGCACCGTGCGCCGCAGGTACTTCGCGGTGCGGCGGGTTGTCACCGTCCTCAGGCGCCCTGGGCGTCGGCGACGTTCTCGACGAGTCTGGCGATGACCCCTTCGTCGGGGCCCGGCTCCGGCTTGAACGTGGCGAGCTTCGGTGGCGTCCCCGCATGCCGAGGTCAGTCCGATCGCCGTCACCAGTGCCACCGCCGGCCCCAGTCTCCGTCCGTTCTTGCGCGTCATCAGGTCCCCACCCTCGAAAATCTCCCCGTTCACCTGCGTACGGGCGAACCATACGCACGGCCCGGCCGCCCGGATGCGCGGCTACCGCGCCCGCAGGTGCGGGAAGCGCCATTCGGTGCGGCTGCGCAGGACCTCGCCGGGGCGCAGCACGGTGGTGGGGTGGCCCGGGCGGTTGGGCGAGTCCGGCAGGTGCTGGGTCTCCAGGCAGAGCGATCCGTGGCGGCGGTGGCGGCGGCCGGTGCCATCGGTGAACGCGCCGTCGAGCTGGTTGGCGGTGTAGACCTGGAGGCCGGGCTCGGTGGTCCAGAGCTCCAGGGTGCGCCGGTCGCCGGGGGCGGTGAGGCGGGCGGCCCGGCGCAGGGTCCCGGGGGCGGCGGGGCGCAGGACCCAGCAGTGGTCGAAGCCGCCGGCCAGGGCGAGTTGGGGGTGCGGCAGGGCGAGTTGTCCACCCAGCCGCTGCGGGGCGGTGAGGTCGAACGGGGTGCCGGCCACCGGGGCGGGCGGGCCTTCGGGGATGGAGCCGGGGTCGATGGGGAGGTAGGCGTCGGCGTCGACCTGGAGGGTGTGGCCGAGGATGTCGTCGTCGCCGAGGTTGAGGTAGGAGTGGTTGGTGAGGTTGACGACGGTGGGCCGGTCGGTGACGGCCCGGTAGTCGACGGCGAGGGTCCCGGTGGTGTCCAGGGTGTAGGTGGCGGTGACGTCGAGCGCTCCGGGGAAGCCCATGTCGCCGTCGGGGCTGTGCAGGGTGAGCCGGACGACGGCGGTGGTGTCGGTACGGTCCCCGATGGCCTCCCAGACCTTGGTGTGGAAGCCGTCGGGGCCCCCGTGCAGGGCGTGGCCCCGGTCGTTGGCGGGGATGTGGTGGGTGGTCCCGTCGAGAGTGAAGCGGCCGTGGGCGATGCGGTTGGCGTACCGGCCGACGACGGCCCCGAAGTACGGGTTCTTGTCGGTGTAGTCGTCGAGCGCGGGCAGCGAGCGGACGACCGGGCCGGGGCTGCCCGCGGTGTCCGGCACGGTGAGGCTGTGCAGGACACCGCCGTAGGTGAGGATCTCGGCCCGGACGCCGGTGCCGGAGTCGAGGGTCCAGAGGTCGGTCTCGCTCTGCCCGTGGGCGCGGCCGAACGGTTTGCGGTGCACGGTGGGCATGAGGAGTTCCTTGGGGGGTGTGGAAGGGGCCCGCGAAGGGGCCGCTAGCGGGGCGGTCCGGGAGCCTCGCGGGGTGTGGTGGATTCGCGGACGACGAGCCGGTAGCCGGGGCGGGGCCGCCGGGGTTCGGCGACGGGGGTGCCCGCGAGGCGTTCGACGAGGCTGTCGACTGCGAGCCGGGCGATGGCCGCCTTGTCGGGCGCGATGGTGGTGAGGGTGGTGGCCCCGTACCTGCTCTCCTCGATGTCGTCGAAGCCGACGACGGCGATGTCGTCCGGGATGGCGAGGCCGCGTTCGGTGATGGTGCGCATGGCGCCGGTCGCGATCATGTCGTTGTACGCGAACACGGCGTCGGGCCGCCGGCCCCGGTCGAGGAGGGAGGCCATCGCCGCCGCACCGTCCTCGCGCCCGTAACCATCGGTGACGACGACCAGGGACTCGTCGGGTTCGATGCCGGAGGCGGCCAGTTCCTCGCGCCAGCCGCGCAGCCGGAGGTGGGCGGGCTGGCGTTCCTGGCCGGTGCGGGAGCCGAGGAAGGCGATCCTGCGGTGGCCGAGGGCGACGAGGTGGGCGACGGCCTCGCGGGCGGCGGCCACGTTGTCGATGGCGATGTGGTCGTAGGGGGCCTCGTACTCGCGCTCGCCGAGCAGCACCAGCGGCGCGGTCTCGGTGCGGGCCATCAGGTCCTCGGTCTCCAGGTGGATGGGGCTGAGGATGAGGCCGTCGATGACGTGGGAGCGGAACCCCTGGCAGACCAGCAGTTCGTTCTCCCGCAGGCCCGCCGTGTGGTCGACCAGGACGGTGTAGTCGTGCCGGGCCGCCGCGTCGACGACCTCGCCGGCCAGTTCCGCGAAGTACGGGTTGCCGAATTCGGGGACGGCGAGGGCGATGATGCCGGTGCGGCCCTTACGGAGGTGGCGGGCGGTGAGGTTCGGCCGGTAGCCGAGCTCGTCGATCGCCTGCTGGACCTTGGCCCGCATCTTCGGGGTGACGTGCTGATAGTTGTTGACCACGTTCGACACGGTCTTGATGGACACGCCCGCCCGTTGAGCCACGTCCTTGAGGCTGACGCCCACGGCACTCCTTGTTGCTTGGTTCGACTCGGCCCGATCCGTACGGTTCAGGTGGTCTCCGGATACATACGGTTCAGGCGGTTCTGCGGATACGTACGGTTCAGGTGGTTCTCCGGCTGCGCGCGAGGTAACGCTGCGCCACCACGACAACGATAAGGAAGCCGCCGCTGACCACCGACTGGTACGAGGAGTTGAGCGAGCCGATCTGGTTGATGAGGTTCTGGATCACGGCGAGGAGCAGGACGCCCCAGAGGGTGCCGCTGATGGATCCCGCGCCGCCGATGAGGAGGGTTCCGCCGATGACGACGGCGGAGATCGCGTCGAGTTCCATGCCGACGCCGACGATGGTGACGCCGGAGGAGAGGCGGGCGGCGTTGAGCGCTCCGGCGAGTCCGGCGAGCAGTCCGCTGAGGGTGTAGACGAGGATCTTCGTCCGGGCGACGGGCAGGCCCATGAGGGTGGCCGCGTCGCTGCTGCCGCCGACGGCGAACAGGGTCTGTCCGAACGAGGTCCGCTGGAGCAGGAGTCCGCCCGCCCCGAAGAGGGCGAGTGCGACGAGGATCGGGTATCCGAAGCCCCAGACGCTGCCCTGGCCGAGCTCGGCGAAGGCGGAGTCCTTGGGGACCAGGTAGGTGGTGGCGCCCTCGTCGGTGAAGGCGAGCAGCATGCCGCGCGCCGCGAGGAGGGTGGCGAGCGTGACGATGAAGGGCGCCATGTTCCCGCGGGCGATGAGCAGGCCGTTGACCAGTCCGATCGCGCCGCAGACCACCAGGGGTACGAGCAGGGCGGCGAGGAAGCCCCATTGCGAGGCCCAGGCGGCCAGCACGCCGCCGAGGGCGAAGACCGAGCCGACGGAGAGGTCGATGCCGCCGGTGATGATGACCAGGGTCATGCCGAGCGCGACGATCGCGAGGAACGAGGCCTGGACGGTGACGCCCCGGGCGTTGTCGAGGCTCGCGAACGTCGGGTAGACGAACGAGGCGATGAGGATCACGGTCAGCAGGACCGCGAGGACGCCCTGGCGCTGGAGCAGTTCGCCGATCCGGGAGCCGGTGGAGCGTCCGGGGCGGGGTTCGGGGCGCGAGGGGGCGCTCTTGAGCGGCGCCGGGGTCTCGGCCGCGGGCACGGTGGCCGGTGGGGTGTTGTTCATCGGGACCTACGCTCCCGGGCGACGTAGACGGCGGCGATGATGATGGCCGCCTGGGCGATCTGTGCGGTGGAGTCGGGCAGGTCGTGCTTGACGAGGGTCGCGCGCAGCAGCTGCATGAGCAGGGCGCCCGCGACGGTGCCGAGCACCCGGATGGAGCCGCCGTTCAGCGGGGTGCCGCCGACGACGACCGCCGTGATGGCGGACAGCTCCATGAGGGTGCCGAGCGAGGACGGGTCGCTGGCGGTGAGCCGGGCGGTGGCGAGGATGCCGGCGAGGGCGGCCATCACCCCGCACAGGATGTAGACGCCGATCAGGACGCGCTTGACGGGCAGTCCGGAGAGCGCGGCGGCCGAGCGGTTGCCGCCGATGGCGACGATCTGGCGGCCGAAGGTGGTGCGCTGCACCAGGAAGGCGACGGCGAGCGCGAGGACGCCCGCGATGAGGACGACCGTCGGGATGCCGAGGAAGGAGCCGGTGCCGAGCGCGAGGATGTCGGGGTTGACGATCTGCTTGAGCTGACCGTCCGCCATCACGAGGGCGAGGCCCCGCCCGCCGACGAACAGGGCGAGCGTGGCGACGATGGGTTGCAGCCCCACGAGCGAGACGAGCGTCCCGTTGATCGCGCCGACGACCGCTCCGGCGAGCAGCGCGATCAGCAGCGCGGGGACCAACCCGTAGCCGAGGTAGAGCGGCAGCAGGGCGGCGGCGAGCGCCATGGTGGAGCCGACGGAGAGGTCGATCCCCTCGGTGCCGATGACCAGGGCCATGCCGAGGGCGACGATCACGATGGGCGCGACCTGGACGAGCTGGGTGCGCAGGTTGTCGGCCGTCATGAAGTGCTCGGTGAACAGCGCGTTGAACAGCAGGACGACGGCGACGGCCGCGTAAACCCCGTACTCCTGGTACCAGGCGGGGTCGCGCAGCCGGGCCAGTGGCTTCGCGGCGGGGCGTGGCAGGGTGGCCTGGGTGGTCATCGGGGGTCCTCCTGGGCGGCCGGGGCCTTCCCACCGGAATCGGGCGTGTGGTCGGCGAACACGGCGTCGGGCGTGTGGTCGGCGAGCACTTCGAGCAGGCGGCTCTCGTCCACCTCGTCGCCGGCGAGTTCACCGGCGACCGCGCCGCCGCGCAGGACGACGATGCGGTCGGCGCCCTCGATCAGCTCCTCGATGTCGGAGGAGATCAGCAGTACGGCGAGCCCTTCGCGGGCGAGTTCGTCGATCAGGCTCTGCACCTCGGCCTTGGCGCCGACGTCGATGCCCCGGGTGGGCTCGTCGAGCAGCAGCACCTTGGGCTCCAGACAGAGCCAGCGAGCGAGCAGCACCTTCTGCTGGTTGCCTCCGGAGAGTTCGCCGACCTTCTGCTCGGGGCTGGATGCCTTGATCCGCAGCCGTTTCATGAAGAGGTCGACGACGCGGTCCTGCTTGGCGCGGGAGACGATGCCGCCCCTGGAGAGCCGGGGCATGGCGGCGAGCACGATGTTCTCGCGGACGGAGAGGCCGGGGACGATGCCCTCGGCCTTGCGGTCCTCGGGGAGCATGCTGATGCCCGCGCGGATGGCGGCGGCCGGGGTGGGGCGGCCGAGGCGCTTGCCGTCGACGGTGATCTCCCCGCCGTCCAGGGGCAGCGCGCCGGTGAGCGCCTTGGCGGTCTCGCTGCGCCCGGAGCCCAGCAGTCCGCCGAGGCCCAGCACCTCACCGGCGTACAACTCCACGGATATGTCGTGCAGTTGGTGGCGGCGGTCGAGGCGCTTGGCGGTGAGGACGGGGGTGCGGGCCGCGTCGTGTCCTTCGGCGGCGAAGCCGGTGAGCCCGTCGCGCCGGACCTCGGCCAAGTCGCGGCCGAGCATCATGGACACCAACTGCATGCGGTCCAGCGGGGCCAGTTCGCCGGTGTGGATGTGGCGGCCGTCGCGCAGGACGGTGACCCGGTCGCAGATGCGGTAGAGCTCGTCCATGCGGTGGCTGACGTAGAGGACGGCGATGCCCTGGCCGCGCAGGTTCTCGATGACCCGGAAGAGGGTCTCGACCTCGCGGGGCTCCAGCGAGGAGGTGGGTTCGTCCATGATGACGACCTGGGCCCGTACGGAGACGGCGCGGGCGAGCGCGACCATCTGCTGGGTGCCGATGCCGAGCGTGTGCAGGGGCCGCTTGGGGTCGACGCGGACGCCGAAGCCGTCGAGGAGTTCGGTGGTCTCGCGGTTCATCCGGGCGAAGTCGATGAGCCCGAAGCGGTTCTTCGGCTCCCGGCCCAGGAAGATGTTGCGCGCCACGCTCATCAGCGGGACGAGGTTCACCTCCTGGTAGATGGTGGAGATCCCGGCCTGCTGCGCCTCGAACGGGCGGGCGAAGCGGACCGGTTCGCCGCTGACGCACACCTCGCCCTCGTCGCTCCGGTAGACGCCGGTGAGCACCTTGATGAGGGTGGACTTGCCGGCCCCGTTCTCGCCGACGAGCGCGTGGACCTCGCCCGCGCGCAGGGCGAAGGAGACGCCGTCCAGGGCGATGACGCCCGGGAACCGCTTGCTCACCGAGCGGGCTTCGAGGACGGGGTCCGCCACGGCGGCGGCACCGGCCCCGGCGGTCTCCGGGTGCTGGGGTGTCGCTGGGGTTGGTGCCATGAATCCTGGCCTTCCGGTGTTACGGGAATGGGGCCGGGCCGCCGGGCGCCCCGGGGTGCCCCGGGCGTCGCGGCGGCCGGCCGTCGAGGGGCCGGCCGTCGAAGGGGGCCGGCCGTCGAAGGGGGCCGGCCGTCGAAGGGGGTCAGTACGCTCCGCCGAGCGATTCCTTGGCGTTGGCCTCGTCGTACTCGCGGTCGGTGATGATCACGTTCTCGGGGATCTCCTCACCGGCGTAGAACTTCTGCGCGGTCGCGAAGGCGAGCGGGCCGAAGCGCGGGTTGGACTCGATGACGGCGTTGTACTCGCCGTTGACGAGGGCCTGGACGGCGTTGCGGGTGCCGTCGACGGAGACGATCTTGACGTCCTTGCCGGGCTTCTTGCCGGCGGCCTTCAGCGCGGTGACGGCTCCGAGGCCCATCTCGTCGTTCTCGGCGTAGACGGCGGTGATGTCGGGCTTGGACTGGATGAGCTGCTCCATGACCTGCTGGCCCTTGTCGCGGGCGAACTCGCCGGTCTGCTGCGCGACGATCTCCAGGCCGGGGGCCTCCGCCTTCACCTGGTCGACGAAGCCCTTGGTGCGGTCGGTGGTGACGTTGTTGCCCGACGCGCCGAGCAGGATGGCGACCTTGCCCTTGCCGCCGGTGACCTTGATCATCGCGTCGGCGGCGCGCTTGCCCTGCTCGACGAAGTCGGAGCCGAGGAAGGCCACGTAGTCCTTGCAGGCGGTGGAGTTGACCTTGCGGTCGATGGTGAGGACGGGGACCTTCTTGGCTGCCGCCGCCTTCAACGCGGGCTCCAGACCGTCGGAGTTGAGCGGGGCGACGATGAGGAACTGGGCGCCCTGGGACAGCATGTCCTGGATGTCGCTGATCTGCTTGGACAGCTGGGACTGGGCGTTGGTGGTGAGGAGCTTCTTGACGCCGACCTTCTTCGCCTCGTCCTTGATGGACTGGGTCTCGGCGATCCGGAAGGGATTGGCCTCCTTCTCCGACTGGGAGAAGCCGACCACGGCGTCCTTGAGGTCCAGTTTCGGCGCGCCGTAGGTGGTCAGCTTGCAGCCCGAACCGGACGTGGACTCGGGGGACTTGGCCTCCTGCGCTCCCTGGCTGCTGTCGCCGCCCGCGTTGTTGGAGGTCTCCGACTTGGCGCAGCCGGCGGCGGCCAGCGTGGTGGCGGCGAGGACGCAGGCCACGGCGAGGGTACGGGATCGACGCTGGATCATCATGCGCGGAACGCTCCTTGGCGGGTTGACGGCACGCTGGTCGGCGTGCGGTCGGGGCATGCGGGACGAGGCATCGGCTGCTCTGCGGCCGCTGCCGCCGCATTCCTCACGCCCCTGCTCCGTACTGCGGGAACAGTGGCCGTGAGAGCCTGCGGGGTCTGTCGGCGGCTCGGTTTACAACGTTATATATGCGGTGCGGCACGGGCGGCAAGAGCGATGTCGATGCGTTTCCAAAATGTGTCGGCGGACCGCCGGAGCACGTCGTCGGCCGACGCCTCACCCTTCGGCACAGGCGCTGCGCGAAGCCTGGACACCCGCCCGACGCCGTGCTGTCATACCGCCGGACGCCTGTTTTTCAACGTTGGAAGAACGATCGCCGTCCGACCGCCCGCCGCGCGACGGCGGCCTGCGGCGTGCGCCGACCGCCGCTGCCCCGCGCCCCGGTCCTTCCGGGCCCCACCACACGCCCGGCAGCGTCCCGTTCACCGCTCCGCCGCACGTCAGCCGCACGTCAGCCGCACCTCAGCCGCACAGCGCACTGCCCAGCAGCCCCGCCCCGCACGGCCACGGCGCCGTGCGGCCACCCCCACCGAGCCGGCCGCGGCACAGGCGGCCGTGCCCGAGAACAGGAGCCGCACCGATGCCCCTGAACCGCAGGCAGCTCATCACCTCCGCGGTGGCCACCGCGATCGCCACCGGCGCGACAAGCCGGTGGGCGACCGCCGCGACCCCCGACCGCCACCGGGCCCGGGCCGCCCGGGGCGGCCACTACTCCCCCAACGCCGCCCCGCTGCACCCCACCGCGTTCCTGAAGCTGCCGCCCGGCAAGGTGACCGCGCGCGGCTGGCTGGCCGGGCAGCTGAAGCTCCAACTGGAGGGGCTGTGCGGCCGGTACGAGGAGTTCTCGCACTTCCTCGACTTCACGGCCACCGGCTGGGTGCGCCCGGACCGGGGCGGCTGGGAGGAAGTCCCCTACTGGCTGCGCGGATACGTCGATCTCGCGATCGTCACCGGGGACGCGAACGCGCTGGCCACCACCCGCCGCTGGCTGGACGCGATCCTCGCCACCGGGCAGTCCGACGGCTTCTTCGGCCCGAAGGCACTGCGCACCTCGCTGAACGGCGGGCCCGACTTCTGGCCGTTCCTCCCCCTGATCCTGGCCCTGCGCTCCTGGCAGGAGTACAGCGGCGACACCCGGATCATCCCCTTCCTCAGCCGCTTCTTCCGTTACATGGTCGCCCAGGGCCCGGGGGCCTTCGACACCAGCTGGATCGCCCTGCGCTGGGGCGACGGCCTGGACAGCGCCATGTGGCTCTACAACCGCACCGGCGACGCGTTCCTCCTGGACCTCGTCGACAAGATCCACCGGTACGGGGCCGACTGGGGCGACAACCTCGTCAACCCGCACAACGTCAACATCGCGCAGGGCTTCCGGGAGCCCGCCCAGTTCGCGCTGCGCAGCGGCTCGGCCACCGACACGCGTAACACCTACGGCACCTACGCGAAGGCCATGGACGCCTACGGGCAGTTCCCCGGAGGCGGCTTCGCCGGCGACGAGAACGCCCGGCCGGGCCACGGCGACCCCCGCCAGGGCTTCGAGACCTGCGGCATCGTCGAGTTCATGGCGAGCCACCAGCTGCTCACCCGGATCACCGGGGACCCGCTGTGGGCGGACCGCTGCGAGGAGCTGGCCTTCAACTCGCCTCCGGCGGCGCTCGATCCGTCGGGCAGGGCGGTGCACTACATCACCTGCGCCAACAGCGTGGACCTGGACAACGCGCCCAAGCGGGACCGCCAGTTCCAGAACGGCTTCGCGATGCTCGCGTATCTGCCGGGCGTCGACCAGTACCGCTGCTGCCCGCACAACTACGGCATGGGCTGGCCGTACTTCACCGAGGAGCTGTGGCTCGCCACCCCGGACGGCGGGCTCGCGGCGGCCATGTACGCGCCGAGCGAGGTGACGGCGAAGGTCGCGGACGGCACGGAGGTGACGTTCACCGAGGAGACCGGCTACCCCTTCACCGACACCGTCACGCTCTCCCTCACCTCGCCGAAGCGCCTGCGCTTCCCGCTGGTCCTGCGCGTTCCGGCCTGGTGCGCGGACCCGGACATCCGGGTCAACGGCCGGCGGGTCGCCGCCCCGGCCGGACCTGCCTTCACCCGGATCGAGCGGACCTGGTCGAGCGGCGACGAGGTCACCCTGCGGCTGCCGCAGCGGACCGCCGTACGTACCTGGGCGGACAACCACGGCTCGGTCAGCGTGGACCACGGGCCGCTCACGTACTCCCTGCGGATCGGGGAGCGGTACGAGCGGATCGGCGGCAGCGACACGTTCCCGGAGTACGCGGTCCACGCCACAAGCCCCTGGAACTACGGCCTCGTCCTGGACACCGACCGCCCCACCGCGTCCCTGCGCCACCGCTCCACCCGCCGGGCGGCCGGCGACAACCCGTTCACCCTGGAGGGCACCCCGCTCACCATGACCGCCCGCGCCCGCCGCATCCCGGAGTGGACGGCGGACGACGAGCGGGTGGTCGCTCCGCTCCAGGCGAGTCCGGCGCGCTCGGCCGAGCCGGTCGAGGAGGTCACCCTGGTGCCGATGGGTGCGGCCCGGCTGCGGGTCACGGCCTTCCCGACGGCCGCCCCGGACGCGGAACCGTGGCTGGCGGACCGCTGGTACCGGATCGCGAACCGGCACTCCGGCAAGGTGCTGGGCGTGGACGGCATGTCGACCGCGAACAGCGCCCACGTCGTGCAGTTCGGGGACACGGGGACGGCCGACCACCTCTGGCGGCTGGTGGCCAACGGGGACGGCTGGTACCGGATCCGTAACCAGCACTCCGGCAAGGTGCTGGGCGTCGACCTGATGTCCACCGCGAACAGCGCGCACGTCGTGCAGTTCGACGACAACGACACCGCCGACCACCTCTGGCAGCTCGTACCGGACGGCGACGGCTGGTACCGCGTCCGCAACCGGAACTCCGCCAAGGTGCTGGCCGTGGACGGGATGTCCACGGCCGACAGTTCCCACGTCGTCCAGTACGACGACAACGGAACGGCCGATCACCTGTGGCGGCTCCGGTGAGGCCCTCCCTGACGTCCCCCCGCTCCTCCCCGTACAACCATGAAAGGGATGTTCAAACCATGCGACCAGCACCCGCACCCCGCCATCGCACCTGGTGGCGGAGGTTAACGGCCACCACCGGCCTCCTCGCCCTGGTGGCCACCGCCCTCGTGAGTACCGGCACCTCGCCGGCGGCCGCCGCGCCCGCCGCCTGGGAGCCGAAGCCGGCGCCCATGACGACGCCGTGGACGAACCAGGTCTCCGTCGACAAGCCGCTGCCGGAGTATCCGCGCCCGCAGCTGACCCGGCCGGACTGGACGAACCTCAACGGCATCTGGGACTTCGCCGTCACCGGCCGTGACGCCGGGCAGCCCGCCGCCTTCCCGGAGCAGATCCGGGTCCCGTTCGTCGCCGAGTCCGCGCTCTCCGGCATCCAGCGGCGCATCACCGAGATGGACAAGCTCTGGTACAAGCGGACCTTCACCGTCCCCGCGAACTGGGACGGCCGCCGGGTCAAGCTGCACTTCGGGGCCTCCGACTGGCAGACCACCGTCTGGGTCAACGGCACCGAGGTCGGGGCGCACAAGGGTGGCTTCGACTCGTTCGCGTACGACATCACCCCGCAGCTCAACAGGGGTACGAACACCGTCGTGGTCTCCGTGTACGACCCGAGCCAGACCGGCGGGCAGGCGGTCGGCAAGCAGCGGATCAACGACGTGAAGCCGCACCCGGGCGGCGGGATCTTCTACACCGCGGCCTCCGGCATCTGGCAGACGGTCTGGCTGGAGCCGGTGGCCGCCGCCCACATCACCCGCCTCGACATGACGCCGCACCTGGGGAGCAACACCCTGCGGGTGAAGGTCCAGTCGGCGGGCGCGGCGGGCCGGAACGCCCGGATCACCGTCTCCACTGGCGGTACGGTGGTGGGCACGGCGACCGGCGCGGTGGGCGGGGAGATCTCCGTACCCGTCCCGAATCCGCGGTTGTGGAGCCCCGAGGACCCGTTCCTGTACGACGTGCGGGCGGACCTGCTCGACGGCTCGGCCGTCACCGACACCGTGGGCAGCTACACCGGCATGCGGTCGGTGGGCCTGGCGAAGGTGGACGACATCCTGCGGCCGGTGCTCAACGGGAAGTTCGTCTTCCAGACCGGCACCCTGGACCAGGGGTACTGGCCGGACGGCATCTACACCGCGCCGAGCGACGAGGCGTTGAAGTACGACCTCCAGGCGCACAAGGACCTCGGGTTCAACATGGTCCGCAAGCACATCAAGGTGGAGCCGCAGCGGTGGTTCTACTGGGCGGACAAGCTGGGTCTGCTGGTCTGGCAGGACATGCCGTCGATGGACACCGGCAAGGTGCCCGACGGGCCGGCCCGCACCCAGTGGGAGACGGAGTACCGCACCATCATCGACCAGCACCGCAGTTCGCCGTCGGTGGTGATGTGGGTCAACCAGAACGAGGGCTGGGGACAGTACGACCAAGCCCGGATCGCCGACGAGGTCAAGGCCCAGGACCCCTCGCGCCTGGTCAACAACATGAGCGGCGTCAACTGCTGCGGCTCGGTCGACGGCGGGAACGGCGACGTGGTCGACCACCACATCTACGTCGGCCCCGGCAACACCGCGCCGAGCGCCACCCGGGCCGCCGTGCTGGGCGAATTCGGCGGGCTCGGCTACAAGGTGCCCGGTCACGAGTGGTATCCGGGCGGCGGCTTCAGCTACGAGGACCAGCCGAGCATCGCGGCTCTCAACAACCGGTTCGTCGGACTCCTCGACGCCATCCGCGTCGGCCAACTCCCCGCCGGGCTCTCCGCGTCGGTCTACACGGAGATCACGGACGTCGAGAACGAGGCGAACGGGCTGCTGACCTACGACCGCCAGGTGGTCAAGGTCGACACCGCCCGGGTCAGAGCCGCCAACCAGGCCCTGATCCAGGCGTCCCGGAACCCCGCTCCCCCGGTGAACCTCCCCACCGGGCAGAACCGGTCGCTGCGGGTCACCACCCCCGGGCACACGACGAAGCACCTCCGGCACTACGACGGGCTGGCCTTCACCGAGGTGGTGAACAGCGGGAGTCCGGCGGTGCTGAAGGCGGACGCCACCTGGAAGATCGTCCCCGGTCTCGCCAACGGCAACTGCTACTCCTTCGAGTCCCGGAACTATCCCGGCGAGTTCCTCCGCCACCAAGACTTCCGCGTGCGGCGCGATGCCAACGACAACTCGGCGCTGTTCAAGGCGGATGCCACCTGGTGCGCGGTCGCGGGCAGTGGCGGGGTGCGGTTCACCAGCGCCAATCTGCCCGGCAGCTATCTGCGACACATCGACTCCGAGGTGTGGCTGGCCACCCCCGGCGGCGGGCGGACCTTCGACAGTCCGGTCTCCTTCGCCGAGGACACCACCTGGGCGGTGGACGCGCCCTGGACCCCGTGATCCCCGGGGACCGAGGACGATGAGCGGGTGAACGACCGGCCGGCCCGGCCACGACGGAGAGGGTTTTCCGTCGCGGCTGGGCCGGCTGTGTGCGGGGCGAGATATGCGGTGGGGTGCGAGGTACGGTCGGGTGCGAGGCGCGGTCGGGTGCGAGGTGCGGCGGGGTCAGAAGCGGTCAGGGGCGCGGTCCGGGAGCGGAGACCCCGGGATCACGTCCTCCTGCTGGTTCTGCCGCGCCTTGGCGTTCGACTCGGCCGTCGCCTTGCAGGTCACGTCCTTCGCCGGGAGCCTGCCGGTCAGCAGATAGCGGTTGACCGCGCCGTCGGTGCACGCGTTGCCGCTGGGGTAGACGCCGTGGCCCTCGCCGCCGAGGACAGCGACCATCTTCGACCCCTTCAGCTGCCGGTGCAGGGCCTGGCCGCTGGGCAGCGGCGTCTGCGAGTCCCACTCGTTCTGGACCACCAGGGACGTGACCTTGTTGTTCACCTCGGTCGCCCGCTCCTCGGACCTGTCCCAGAACGCGCAGGGCTTGATGTGGGAGGCGAAGTCCCCGAAGAGCGGATAGCGGCCCCTGTCCGCGATGGCGTCGCGCCGGTAGCTCTCGGGGTCGCGGGACCACGCGGCCGAGTTGTCGCCGCACACCACGGCCCAGAAGCTCGCGGACACGTTGTCGGCCGGCGTCTCGACCGCCGCGCCCGCCGTTTCGCGCTCCTCGGATCCGGTGAACGCCTTGAGCTTCTCCGTCGCGGCGGGCTTGCCGTCGGCCGCCTTCTTCAACTCCACGAACGCCTCGGTGGCGGAGTGCGGGCTGAAGACCGCCGCCCGCATGCCGCTGCGTATGTCGTCGCCGGTGACCAGCTGCCCGTCCAGGTCGATGGGCTCCTCGCCGGCCCGCGCGACCAGGTCCCAGAAGGCCCCCTCGACCTTCTTCGGGGTGTCGCCGAGGCCGTACCGCTCCGAACGCTCGGCGGCCCACCCGGTCCAGCGGTCGAACGCGGGCTCCGCGCCCTGTGCCCACCACTGGATCATCCCGCGCCAGGCGCGTTCCGGGTCGACCGCGCTGTCCAGCACGAACCGGTCGGCGCGCCGCGGGAAGAGCTGGGTGTAGACGGCCCCGAGGTAGGTGCCGTACGAGTAGCCCACGTAGCTGATCTTCTTCTCGCCGAGGACCGCCCGGAGCAGGTCCATGTCACGTGCGGTGTTGCGTGTGGTGAGGTGCGGGAGCACGTCGCCCGCCTTCTCCTCGCACTTGTCCGCGAACGTCCGCGCCCAGGCGACGTCGTCGTCGAACGTCTCCTCCTTGTACGGCCGCAGCCAGTCCTCCTCCTCCGGCTCCAGGCCGCAGGAGACCGGGCTGCTGCGTCCCACACCGCGCGGGTCGAAGCCGACGAGGTCGTACTTCTGCCGCGCGGACGCGGGGAGCGACTCGGCCATCGACAGCGGCATGTACAGGCCTTCGCCGCCTGGGCCGCCGGGGTTGGAGAGCAGGACACCGTGCCGCTTGCCGGGTGCGGTGGCCTTGATCCGGGATATGGCCAGGTCGATCCGCTCGCCCCCGGGTCTCCGGTAGTCCAGCGGGACCTTGATCGTGGCGCACCGGAACTCCGCGGGCGCGGCGGCCTCGCACCGCTTCCAGCGCGGCTTCTGCTTCGCGTACCGGTCGAGCGCGCCCTTGCCGGCGGACGGGGACGCGCTCGACGGGGAGAACGCCGACGGAGCGGCGGTGGCCGTGGAGGTGACCAGCGCGGGGGCGAGGGTTGCCGTGATGCTTACCGCTAACAGGGGTACGAGACGTCGTCTGTTGCGCACGATATCGATCCTTCCGGTCACATGTTCGGACAGGAAAGATCATTCAGGAACCGGCCGTGCGGGCGGATCCCCCGCCGGGCTGCACCTCGCCTCCACCCTGGGAATGACGCAACCGGCGCGCATGGTCCGCGAGTTGTAGGAACGGAGGACGGGGTCGGGGCCCGCTCCCCTGCGCCAGGCGGCCCGGCGCGAGGAAAGCGGACCCCGGTCCTTTCCCTGTTACGGCTGTTGACGGCCGTGGAGCGCGGACACCTCCTCGGCGGTCAGGGCCTTGTCGTACACCCCGACCTGATCGACGGAGCCGTTCCAGAAGTCGCCCCGGGCACCGTCGTACTGGGCACGCCCGACGGAGAGCGGGCCGGTGCTCACATCGGCCGGTCCGGCCTCGGTGGTGGCGGCGGGCTTCCCGTCGACGTACAGCGTGATCGTGTCGCCCTTGCGGACCCCGACCAGGTGGTACCACTTGCCGGTCTCCGGGGTGATCTCCAGGCGGGCGCGCTTGCCGCCCGGAGTGGAGAAGGCGAACGCGCCCTGCCCGTACTGGAGATAGAAGGGGTTTTCGGTGCGCCGGCCGTCCTGGCTGACGACGGTGGCGTAATTGCCCGGTACCGCGTCCAGCGAGGCCCACGCGGAGACCGTGTAGTCCTTCGTGGTGTCCACGACCGGGCCGGCGCTCTGCGCGTACTGCCCCTCACCGTCGAACCTCAGCGCCGAGCCCGTGACGCCCGGCGCCCAGGACGTGCCGCCCTCCAGGGCGAGGTGGGCCTTGTTGGGGCCGCTGTCGCGGGAGGTGGCGCCCTTGTTCTCGTCGAGCGACCAGGAGCCGCCGCCCTTCAGCTCGTCGCGCTCACCGGCGTTGGCCCCGGCGGCGATGACTTGGCGGTTGATCTCCCGGACCTTCTTCGGGTCGACCTTGATCTCCCGACGGTCGTACGTCCACAGACCGTTCAGCTCGTTCTCCAGGTCGCTGACCTGCGTGTAGACGGAACCGGACAGCTCGGCGCCGGCGGCGGCGAGGTAGTACGTGCGGGTGTTGTCGACGTACTTCGCGGTGAGGGCGGCCTTGTCCGCGACCCCGCTGTAGATGTTGGCGGGCGCACCGGGCCACATGTGCCCGGGCGTCCGGAGCGTGAAGCCGCCGTGCTCGCCGTCCATCGCGGCGCGGCGGTCGTCCGGGAAGGCCGGGTCGTTGTTCACGTAGTCGTGGTGGTCGATGATCTCGCCCTTGCCGGAATCACCCTTGGACGCGCAGCAGTTGACACCGCTGTGCGCGTTGACGACGCGGGACGGGTCCAGTGCCTTGACGTCCTCGGCGATCTTGCCGGTCTCGGTGCGGTCCCACTCGCCCCAGCCCTCGTTGAAGACGATCCAGCCGCTGATCGAGGGGTAGTTGTGGAACTGCTCCATCATCTCCTTCCCCTGGGTGAGGAAGGCGTTCTTGCCCGCGTCGTTGTCGATGTCGGCGTTGACGAAGTCCTGCCACACGAGCAGTCCGAGCCGGTCGGCGTGGTAGTACCAGCGCGGCGACTCCACCTTGATGTGCTTGCGTACGGCGTTGAAGCCGAGGTCCTTCTGGGCCTTCAGGTCGAAGGTGAGGGCGGCGTCGCTGGGCTGGGTGTACAGCCCGTCGGGCCAGAAGCCCTGGTCGAGCATGGCGAGGGAGAAGAAGGGCTTCCCGTTGAGGACGAGCTTCTGGTAGCCGCCCACCTTGTCGATCTTCAGCTGGCGCATCCCGAAGTAGCTCTCGACGCTGTCCTTGGAGCGGCCGTCGGCGAGGGAGACGTCGAGGTCGTACAGGTAGGGGTCGTCCGGCGACCAGAGGTGCTGGTTCTTGACCGGCAGGCTCAGCTCGCGGTTGGCCGGCCCGGTGACCGTGCCGACGACCTTGCCCTTGCGGTCGCGGGCGACAGCGGTGATCCGGGCGTCGGCGGAGGCCTTCGCGGAGTTGACGGTGACCGCGAGGCGGCCGGTGTCGATGTCCGGTGTGGTGGTGAGGGAGTCGATGGCGGTGGGGGCCACCGGCTCCATCCACACGGTCTGCCAGATGCCGGAGGTCGGGGTGTAGACGATGCCGCCGGGGTTGGTGGACTGCTTGCCCTTGGGCTGGTTCGGACCCGTCTTGTCGGTGACCGCGACGACGATCTCCTGGGGGCCGTTGCCCTTCAGCGCGTCGGTGATGTCGGCGGTGAACCCGGTGTAGCCGCCGGTGTGTTCGGCGACCTTGGTGCCGTTGACCCACACCGTGGACCGGTAGTCGACGGCGTCGAAGTTGAGCTTCAGGCGCTTGTCGGGAGAGCCGTTGCCGCCCTTGGCCTTGTCACCCTTCCCCACCGACCAGTTCTTCGGCACGGTGACGAGCTTCCGGTAGAACATGTGGTCCTCGTCGCGCTCCAGGCCGGAGAGCTGGGACTCGACCGGGAACGGCACGATGATCTTCTCGTCGAGCTTCTTGCCGAAGACCGGCTGCTCGCCCTCGGTGGCCCCGGCGAACTCCCAGGGGCCGTTGAGGTTCTTCCACTGGTCGCGGACCTGCTGCGGCCGGGGGTACTCGGGCAGCGGGTGGTTCTTGTCCAGCTTGTCGCCCCAGGTGGTGGTGAGGCGGTGCGTGGAGAGGTTCTTGGCGGTGCGGCCGATCTCCGGGACCGTCTCGGTCCCCGACTTCAGACCGCCCTGGCCGTCGTAGACGACCTTGACCCGCTGGTCCTTCTGGACCGGTGCGGCGAGATCGATGATCAGCGCCCTCGGGTCGTCCGAGGCCCGGTTCACCGACTTCACCGGCATCGGGGAGGTGTCGACCTCGATCTTGAGGTGCTCCTTCACCTTCCGGTAGTCCGAGACACGGTCCCGGAAGGTGGCCTGGAGGCGCTTGCCGTTCGTCGCGACGCTCAGGGCGACCGGGTAGACCTCGAAGTCGGGGGGCGGGGTGAACGCGGATTCGGGCACGATCTGCTTCTCGAGGGTGTCGCTCCCCCAGCGCAGGAACATGCTGGCGCCGCCGATGTCCTGGAACATCTCCAGCTTGAAGTCGTGCTTCTCCCCGGCCTTCAGGGAGATCGGAGCACTGTGCTGCTCCTTGTCCCAGTCCGGCTCCCAGTGGTCGATGACAACGTTTCCGTCGAGGGAGAGGCGGAAGCCGTTGTCGCCGATGGCGGAGAAGGTGTACTCCCCGGTCTCGGGGGCTTCCAGCTGCCCCGTCCAACGGGCCGTCGTGTGCTCGGTCTTGCCGGTGGCCGACTCGAACGTCCCGGTGAGACCGGGAAAGTTGATCTCGGGGTCCAGGGAGGTGGCGCCGAGTTCGGCGAAGTCCCGGGCGCCCGGGGCGGACATGCTGAAGTACTCGCCCTTCAGCCCGTGGACATCGGTGACCGGGTCGTCGGCCGTGAAGGCCTTCGCGGCGGTGGCTTCGGCCGGCACGGCGGGTGCGGCGGCCGCCGTCGGGACCAGAGTGGCACCGACCGGTATGAGCAGCGCAGCAGCGCAGGTCAGGGCCCTGAACAGGGCACGGGGGCGCGGGTGTTGTCGTCTCAAGGCGTCGTCCTCGTCGAAGAGCCGGGGGTGCCTCGAACCAGCGAGGCACTGCACATAGTCGAACATTGAGCCACAACACCAAACACTGCACAACGGTCGTGCACGCAGAATTTTCAACGATAGAAAACTGACCTGTACCCTCTGGGCGGCCGGGGGCGGCCGGGGGCGGCCGACGGGCGAACAGTCGCCGGGGCCCGCAAGCTCTCGCCACGGAGAGCGGCACCCCGACGCCGCCAGGATCCGGCCCGGCCTCGTCGGCGGCCTCCGCCACACCTCCCGGCTGCGCGGTGCACCGAAGGGGCGCACACTGCCCGCGGGCGACACCCTCCGGGTTGCCCACCGGGCCGACGGGCCCGGCCGCCCCGGCAGCCGACTTCCATGAAACGCCGATTCGGGGGTATCCGGGATGCACCAGAAAGCACACACGACGGGGTGGAAACCATGGACGACCGTATTCTTATGACGTTTTCACCGGACGGCGAGACCCGCACCGACTTCATCTGCCGACCGGAGAAGGCCGCCGACGCGCGGGACGCGGTCAGCGCCTTCGTCGCCGGGCTGCACCCGGCGCCGACCTCGCACATGGTCCAGAACCTCCTGATCCTCGTGTCGGAGCTGGTCACCAACGCCGTCCTGCACGCGGGGGCCGTCACCGCGCTGTGGCTGACCGCGGACCGCAGGGGCGTCCACGTCCGCGTCACCGACCCGAGCCCGGCGCACCCGCAGGACCGGACGCCCGATCTGACCGGCCTGACCGGCGGATTCGGCTGGCCGATGGTCCAGCGGCTGGCCCAGGAGGTACAGGTCGTCGATGCGGCGAACGGTGGGAAGGTCATCCTCGCCACCGTGCCCCGCTGAGCCTCTCGGCCTCCGGGTGCGGGCCGGAGGCGGCGGCGCCCGAACTCGCTCCGGAGACCGATCTGGGCTGCACGGTGCTGAGTCCGAGCCGGGACTTCCCTGTCGGGCGCGACCCCGGGAGCGATGTGGTCATCGACGACATCAGGGTCTCCTGGCACCACGCGATCCTGCACCCCGAGGCCGGTCGCTGGACGATCGAGGACGAGGAGAGCACCAACGGCGCCTCCCTCAACGGTCAGCCGGTCACCCGCGGACCCGTCGGCCCCGGTGACATCGTCGGCATCGGCCACTCGGCGTTCTGCCTGGTCGGCGACGCCCTCCAGAAGTTCGTGGACACCGGTGAGGTCTCGCTGGACGTCCAGGGCCTGGGGGTGACCGTCGGCCGGGCGGGCAAGGGCGGCAGGACCCGGCGGCAGGACCCGGCTGGACCGGGTCTCCTTCCCGGTCGCGGCGAGAAATGCCTGCTCGGCGTGGTGGGTCCCAGCGGCGCGGGAAAGTCCACCCTGCTCAACGCGCTCACCGGCCGGCGCCCGGCCGACAGCGGCACGGAGCTCGACGACGGCCGTGACCTCTACCGGGACTTCGCCGAGCTGCGCCGGCGCACCGGCCTCGTCCTCGTCCCGCAGGACGACATCCTGCATGCGCAGCTGACCGTGCGTAAGGCCCTCGATTACGCCGCCGAGCTGCGCTTCCCGCAGGACAACGCGAAGGCCGAGCGGCGGGAGCGGGTCGCCGAGGTGATCCGGGAACTCGGCCTCGGAGAACGCGCCGACCAGCCGATCCACTCGCTCTCGGGCGGCCAGCGCAGGCGGGTGAGCGTGACCCTGGAGCTGCTGACGAAGCCTTCGCTGCTCTTCCTGGACGAGCCGACCTCGGGGCTCGCCCCCGGCAGGGACCGCTCGGTCATGAACATGCTCCGCGGGCCGGCCGACGACGGCCGTACCGTCATCGTCGTCACGCGCAGTGGGCTGAGTCTGGAGGTCCGCGACCGGTTGCTCGTGCACCCGAGACCCCGCCGGGCTCGCAGTCGGCCCCGCAGCCGCCCGGACCCGACTCCCCGGAGCCGCGGGACCCCGCGCCGGGGGCGGCCTCGCAAGAGGCTCCCGCGTTCAGCTGAGGAGACCGGGGTCCGCGGGGCGCGGATCGGCTTCGCGGGCCCGGCCTCGGCCCACGGCGTCGGGGCGGCTCTCCGACGGGGCCTTCTTCCCCCGCGCACCCGTGCGCACTCCGGCGGCCGACGCCGCCGAGTGGAGGGAACGGAGGGCGACCAGCAGGAAGCCGATGTCGTCCAGGTAGACGGGGTCGGGCAGCAGGTCGACCGGTGACACGGTGTAGATGACGGCCGCCCAGACGAGCGCCTTGCTGCGCAGCGGGATCCCGGCGTCGACCAACAGCTTCCTGGCCTTGAAGACGCGCACCAGAAGCACGATGGCCGAGGCCAGCATGATCAGCACGGCCACGGCGCCGAGAACGAGCCAGACGGTGGTGGTGTCCATGGTTCATCGTGTACCCATTCCTCCCCGTACGACGAACCCGTGGCGGTGATGTCACCGTTCGGGGCCGGGGAGTACCGCGGTACGGGTCAGGCCGCACCCCGCCCCCGGGCCTCCGCCCGTCGGCGGCTGCGACGCTTCAGGGCACGCCGCTCGTCCTCGGACAGGCCGCCCCAGATGCCGGACTCCTGCTTGTTCTCCAGGGCCCACTCCAGGCACGCGGCCTGTACGGGACAGGACCGGCAGACGGCCTTGGCCTCCTTGGCCTGGACGACGGCGGGTCCCGTACTCCCAATAGGGAAGAACAGGTCCGGGTCCTCGTCGCGGCAGGCGGCGTGCAGGCGCCAGTTCTCCATGCTGCTCAACTCCGCTCACTCCTGATGTCGGTACGTCGTACGTCGCTTGCCGTACGTGTCTACCGTGCGGGTGACCGCCGATCGGCGCCTCAAACCCGTACCGGTGTCGGGGCCTGAGGTGGCACAGCTGGTCGGCGCCGATGCACCTCGGCGGGGCCGGGCCCTCCTCCCCTGGCCGGAGTGGGGTGCGCCCGGCATTCGGTGGCGGTGGGCGGTAGGAGGTCAGCGCCCGAAGCGGTAGCGGGTCTGGCTGTACGTCCGGCCCTTTCCGAAGGCGAATCCGGAGTCCGGGTCGATGCGGTACAGCAGGACCCTGCCGGAGCGGATGGTGTCACCGAGGCCATACCAGGTGCCGTCCGGGCTCGTCAGCAGGTCGCCGTACTTGCCCTCGTAGGCTTCGGCGGTAACGCTGCGTTCTGCCGGGTCGTGCACCAACTCGGCGCGTCCCTCGATGGTGATGTCGAGACCGTCCAGGACGTTCGTCCCGGTTGTCATGACGCAGTGGTGGTTGCCGTGGAGGTTACGCGTCTTGCGTTCTTGGTCGCCCGTGGCGAAGTACAGGGCGCCGCCGGTCCAGACGGCCAGCAACGGTGTCACGTGGGGCCGGCCGTCGGGGCGGACGGTGGACAGCCAGAACAGTCGTGCCTGCTGGAGCTCACGCAGTGTGGTCGGCCAGGGGGTGGCGTCGGCGCCGGAGTCGCTGAAGGGGCCGAGCACGGTATCCGGGTCGGGGTCGGACATGGAAGCTCCTCGATGGGTCGGACGGGAATGCGGTCGGCCACGATCTGGTCATTGGAAGGCGCCGCGATCTCCCTGGTGACCGGTGTGGATCGCTTGCCGAGCATGACCAGAGCGATGACCCCGCCCAGTGCCGCGACGAGGCCGACCACGCCGAACGCCGCCTGATGACCGGAGACCAGCGTCTGCGGCGCGGCGGTCCCAGGTGTCGGTGCGTGTGCGGCGACAACGCTGCCGGCCATGGCCACGCCGAGGGCGGTGCCGACGGCGAAGCAGGTATCGGCGAGTCCGGCGGCCAGACCGGAGTGCCGTTCGGCGACACCGGTGAACGCGGCGATCTGCGCACAGACGGTGGCGGTGCCCATCCCCGTCCCGAAGACCAGCAGGGCGAATGTCAGGAGCTCCGGTGAGCTGTGCTCGGACACCACCCGGGTGAGCAGCAGGCAGGCTCCGCCGAGCAGGGCGGTGCCGGCGGTCGCGACCGGACGCACGCCGACCCTCGTCACCACCCGCTGGCAGACCAGAGCGCCGCCCACGGCTGCCACGGTCATCGCTCCGGCCGTGAGACCGAACCGGACGGGCGACCAGCCGAGCACCGACTGCGCGTGGGCGGTGAGGACGATGAGCATGCCGTCGACCGCCACGCCCGTGACGAGGAGCAGGAGGTCGCCGCCGACCAGGGAACGCGACCGCAGCACCCCGAACGGCACCAGCGGCGCCTTGGACCGCCGTTCGATCACGACGAACAAGCCGGTCAGCGCCACCGCACCCGCCAACGGCCCGAGGACGTGGCAGCCGGACCACCCGACGTCAGGGACGCTGGTGATGGAGTAGACGAACAGCACGAGCGCCGAAGTGACCGTCAGCGCCCCGGCCAGGTCGAAGGAGCGGACACGCGCCCGGTTCCGGCTCTCGGTCAGCATCACCGGCGCGAGGATCAGCACCACCGCCCCGACCGGGACGTTGATTCAGAAGACCCACTGCCAGCCGAGAGTGTCGGTGATGAGGCCGCCCAGCAGCAGCCCGGCGGTGGCGCCGAATCCTCCGATCCCGCCCCAGATTCCCAGCGCCTTGTTCCGCTCGGCGCCTTCGGTGAAGGCGTTCATCACCATGGACAGGGCTGCGGGGGCGATGATGGCGGCCGACACACCCTGCAGAGCGCGGGCTGCGATCAGCGCCTCTGTCGAGGGGGCGAACCCGCATCCCAGCGAGGCCAGCACGCGCAGCGACATTCCGGCCAGGAAGACCCTGCGGCGGCCGAGCAGGTCCGCGGCGCGGCCGCACAACAGCAGCAGGCCGGCAAAGGCCAGTGCGTAGGCGGTGACCGCCCATGAGACGGCGGTGCCGTGCGCCCGGAACTCCCGCTCGATGGCCGGCAGGGCGGTCAGCAGACTCGTGCCGTCCAGGATGGTCATGAAGAACGCCGTGCCCAGCAACACGAGCACCCGCCACTTCGAGGGGGACGGCCGTAAGCTCACCCGTGCCCTCCCGCACCCAGCTCGACGCCCAGCGCGTCGAGCCAGTCGCCGGTGCCGAGCTCCCGCCAGGAGGGTTCCTCCCGGCCGTCGAGGAAGGTGCCCTGCTCGGTGAGGACCAGCCGGGTGCCCCCGTCGGCCGGGCAGAACACCACGGTCGTCAGCGATGCCGCCGCGAGCTCCTCCCCCACGTGCAGCACAGAGGTGTAGACGATGCGCCCGTTCGGCACGATGTCGCGGTACAACGACTCGAACGTCAACGACGGGCCGCTGTCCGGGCGGCTGCGGTTGGCCTCCCGGCCCCCGACCCGGAAGTCCAGTTCATGGTCGGCGTCGGGCGTGGAGAACCAGCGGGCCTTCGCCTTCGGGTCGGCCCATGCGGCGAACACCCGGGCCGCGGTGGCCGGGTAGAGGCGTTCGAGGGTGAACGTGGCGTGCGTGACAGAGCCGTCGATCATCACAGGCTTCCTCACTCCGGTGTGCCGGAATCATCGAGCAGGTAGTCGCCGAGCCGGTCCAGGCGCCGTTCCCAGAACGTGCGCTGCTCCGCAAGCCAGTCCTCGGCCGTCCGCAGCACGTCCGGATCGATGCGGCAGGTGCGGACGCGGCCGATCTTCTCGGATCTGACCAGCCCGCAGGCTTCCAGCACCTGGATGTGCTGCATGACCGCCGGCAGCGACATCTCCAGCGGCCTGGCCAGTTCGCTGACCGACACCGGTCCCCGGATCAGGCGCTCCACCATCGCCCGGCGCGTTCCATCCGCCAGCGCCTGGAACACCCGGTCCAGCGATCCGCCATAGTTAGGCATGTCCTTAACTATGAGGAGACGCACCTTCATAGTCAAGTGCTTCCTTGACCGAAGTCCCGATCGCGGCGCCGCGGCGCGTGGCGGTCGTTACGTGTACGGGCGGACCCGGGGGCGGTGCAGGGCGAGGAGCGCCTGATCGTCCTGGACCCGGCCGCCGGTGTGACGCCCCACGTCCTCGATCAGCAGGTGGAGAATCTGCGCCGGGGTGGCCGGGTCGCCGATCAGCGCGCGGTGGTGGACGAGGAAGGGCAGCCGGACAGACGCGTCGTAGAAGACCCCGGACTCGTCGCGGGCCTCGGTGACGCCGTCCGTGTAGCAGATGAGGGTGGCGCCGGGCGGGAACGGGAAGGTGTCGACCGGGCAGGACCACGGCCCCAGGGCGCTCATGCCGAGCGGGGGAGCCTCCTCGGAGGGTCCGAGGACGGTGGCCCTGCCCTCGGCGTCCAGCAGCACCGGCGGTGGATGCCCCCGGTTGACGACGCGTACGGCTTCGAGGTCTTCGGCGAACTCGGCGATCAGCGCGGTGGTGAACCCCTCGTCCTGCTCCTGGCCGCCGCGTCGGCCGCCCTCGCGCAGGAGGGCCCTCTCCAGCGCGGTCACGAGGCCGGGCAGGTCCTCCGCCTCGTCCGCCGCGTACCGGAAGGCCCCCAGGTCCGCGCAGACCGCGCTGACCGCGCCCAGGCCCTTCCCGCGGACGTCCCCGACCATCACCCGCACCCCGTGCGGAGTGTCCTGCACGACGTAGAGGTCACCGCCGATCATGGCCTCGTTCTCGGCGGGCACGTAGCGGGCGGCGATCCTGAGCTCACCGAGGCGCGAGGGGGGTTTGGGCAGGACTGCGCTCTGGGCCACGGCGGCGATATGGCGTGCGCGGCGGGCCCGGGCGTCCCGGCCCTCCAGGGCGCGGTTGATGAAGACGGCCAGCACGGTTACGGCCAGAAGGGTGAGCTGGTTGGCGACGCCCCGCTGCCAGCCGAAGGTGCCGTCGTACCAGGCGAGGCCCGCGTGGACCGCCATCGAGAGGGCGCCGATCGCGACGATGCCGCGCAGCGTCAGCAGCGGTGCCGCGGCGACGGGAACCGCCATCAGCAGGGGTGCGGAGGTGACGTCCGTCGGGGTCACCAGGTCCAGCACGACGGCCAGCACGACGACCCCCAACGGAATCCACTTGGCCCTGCGCGGCTGCACCACTCCCCCACGCTGTACGGCGTCGGGGCCCGCCGCATCCCGGGCGCGCCGGGCCCGCCCGGGATGCGGCGGGCCCGGCGGGTCACTCCGGCAGCGGGGTTCCGGGGCCGGGTGCGGCGGCACACGCGGCGTCCAGCCGGATGCGGTGGGCCATCACGGCTTCGGGATCGTCGATGACGTCGACCCGGACGCCCGGGGTCTCCAGTACCGCCTGGTCCCCGATCTCGGGTGCGGGCACCCGGAGGATGTGCAGGGGCGGTACGCCGGTCAGGGGGTGCGGCGGGTGGTCCATGGGCACTACCTGAACGGTGACGTGCTGTTCCTTCATCGCCTCGGCCAGCGCGGCCCGCTGCCCGTCCATGGTCTCCCGGTCGCCGACCCTCGTATGGAGGGCCACGGCCGGGAACAGGGCCCACAGGGCGGCCCCGCGCCCACCCAAGCGGCGGCGGCGCTCCCGCAGCAGCTCGACACGGCGCTCCCGGCGCCCGGGGGTGTCGTCGGGGTACTGCGTACGGTAGAGCGCGGCGGCGTACGCGGGGGTGCGCAGCAGTTCGGGCACCAGTGCCGGGTGCCAGGTCCGTACGAGGCTCGCCGAGGACTCCACTCCGATGACGTCCTGCTGCCAGCCGTCCATCGCGTCCCGCCACCGGTGCCACCAGCCGGGCAGGTTCGCGGCTCCGAGCCCGGCCATGATGGGCTCGGCCACGGCGGGCGGAACGCCGTAACAGCGGAGCAGCTCGCCGACCTGCCGGGCGTCGAGTCCGGTCTCGGCGCGTTCGATGCGCCGGACGGTGGCAGGGTGGGCGTCCAGTGCGTCGGCCGCGGCCCGAAGGCTGATTCCCGCGCGTTCCCGCAGCATACGGAGGCGGACCGCGAGAACACGGTGCTCCACGGTGGGACCTGAACGGGCTCGCATGCGCAGAACCTTCCTCGTCGAGCCCCGGGGCGGAGCATTCCACACTCTGTCGCTTGCAAAGTATGCGCTTTGCGCCGAGAGTGCATACATGTCGGAAATAGCCAGTTGCGCGAAGCGTGCCCCCGATAACGGAGGTGTCCGAGGTGACGGAGGTGTCCGAAGTGCCGGAGTAAACCGTGGTGCGCACAGCTGGTGGGTTCCCCGATTGCCCGGGGGCGTTCCGGAGGCCCGGCACCGGGTCCAGGAGGCCATGCGGGCCTGGGACGAGCCGGCCGATCGGATCGAGGCGGCGGCCCTGATAGTGACCGAACTGGTCACCAACGCCGTACAGCACACCAGCACCCGGCGGATCCGCTGCCGGCTCCTGCGCTCCGCGGACGGCGTGCGCATCTGCGTGTGGGACCGCGGCCGCGCCCGGATCCCGGCACCAGCCTCCCCGGCTGACTCGGCGGGCCTTCCCGCCACCGGGTCCCCGGCGACGGGCGGCCGCGCGGACGACGACAGGCTCGACCACCTGGCGGAGGACGGCAGGGGCCTCCTGCTCGTCGACGCGCTGGCGGCCCGCTGGGGCACCCGCGCCGCACTGGCGGGCCGCCTCGTCTGGGCCGACGTCTGAGCCTCCCGACAGCGCACCCGCGGCATCTCCACGACGCCCGCGCGACCGGGCGGACCGCCCTCCGGGCATCTCCTCCCGACGTCCTCGCGTGATCAGGCGGGAGCGGTGCGGCACTCCGGGTGGCCCCAGCCGTTCGGGTTCTTCGCGATCGGCTCCTTGGCCGCGTACGGCTTCCCGCAGTGACACCGGCCCGCGAAGCGCGCCGCGATCGTGCCGGTGGACCGCCCGCCCCGGGACGCGCCCGCCGCACTCCGCCCCTTCGCGCCGCCGGACGCCCCGGACGCCTCCGAGCGCCCCTTCGTGGACCGCGCGGGCGCGGGTACCGGCAGAGCCGTGGCACCGTGCGCCGTACCGGCCGGGCTCTGGGCCACAGCCGCCTCACTGGCGGCCTGGTCGGCGATCGCGTTGAGGGGGTCGCCGTTCACCTGGTGCGCGGGCACATAGCGGAACGTCACCGAGCGGTCGGCGAGCAGGGCGTCGATGCGGGTGACCAGCTCACGGTTGGCGACGGGCTTGCCACCGGAGGTCTTCCAGCCGTTGCGCTTCCATCCCGGAAGCCACTTCGTCACGGCGTTCATGGCGTACTGCGAGTCCATCCTCACCTCGACGCGCGCCGCCGGGCCGGTGGACTCCAGCAGTTCTGCCAGCGCCGTGAGCTCGGCGACGTTGTTCGTCGCGGTGCCGAGCGGACCGGCCTCCCAGCTCACGGGGTTCCCCTCCGCGTCGGCGACGACCCATGCCCAGGCGGCCGGGCCCGGATTTCCCTTCGACGCCCCGTCACACGCGGCGATCATGCACTCGTTCATCCCTTGATCATGCCAGCCCCGCATGACCGTCCCGACCGTCCGCATGACCGTCCCGACCGCCCGCGCGATCGCCCAGACCGGGGCGTGCTCCGACGCCTCCGCCCCGTCACCCTTGACCTCAACCAAACTTTAGGTCCTAACGTTCCGAGTGAACCCGGGGCCGCACGGCCCTCGGGATCCGCAGGCCGTCGGGGGAGACCGGGGGCCATCAGACTTCGGAGCGCCCCATGGACATGGAAGTCACCGCGTGGCATTCGCTGCACAGTGCGATGAACGCCCAGCAGGACCGCCGGCCCTTCTCCCGGACGGCGTTGCGCCGCATCATGGTCTTCGCCCGGCCCCATCGGCGGCGGATCTACCGCTTCCTGGTGCTGAGCGTCCTGACGGCGCTGCTCGCGGTGGCCACCCCGCTGCTGGCCGGGAAGGTCGTCGACGCGATCGTGAACGGTGCGGAGACCGGGACCGTCACCCGGTTCGCCCTGCTCATCGCGCTCATCGCCGTCGCCGAGGCCGGTCTCGGCCTGCTCACCCGCTGGCTGTCGTCGACCCTGGGCGAGAGCCTGATCCTGGACCTGCGCACCGCCGTCTTCGACCATGTGCAGAAGATGCCGGTCGCCTTCTTCACCCGGACCCGGACCGGCGCCCTGGTCAGCCGGCTCAACAACGATGTGATCGGCGCGCAGCGGGCGTTCAGCAATACGCTCTCCGGCGTCGTCTCCAACGTCGTCACCCTGATGCTGACGCTCGCCGTGATGCTCACGATCTCCTGGCAGATCACGCTGCTCTCGCTGGTGCTGCTTCCGGTGTTCGTCGTGCCGGCCCGCCGGATGGGGGCCCGGATGGCGGGACTCCAGCGGGAGGCCGCCGACCACAACGCCGCGATGGGCACCCAGATGACCGAACGGTTCTCCGCCCCCGGCGCCACGCTGGTCAAGCTCTTCGGGCGCCCTTCCGACGAGTCGGCCGAGTTCGCCGCCCGCGCCGACCGGGTGCGTGACATCGGCATCCGTACGGCGATGGCCCAGTCGGCGTTCATCACCGCGCTCACCCTGGTCTCCGCCCTGGCACTGGCCCTGGTCTACGGGCTCGGCGGGTACTACGCCCTGAGCGGCAGCCTGGAGCCGGGTGCCGTCGTGGCGCTGGCGCTGCTGCTGACCCGGCTGTACGCGCCGCTCACCGCGCTGGCCGGGGCCCGGGTCGAGGTGATGAGCGCGCTCGTCAGCTTCGAGCGGGTCTTCGAGATCCTGGACCTGAAGCCGCTGATCGAACAGAAGCCGGACGCCCGCCGGGTGCCGGAAGGCCCGGTCTCCGTGGAGTTCGACAAGGTGTCCTTCGGCTACCCCTCCGCCGAGAAGGTCTCCCTCGCCTCGCTGGAGGAGGTCGCCACGCTCGACGACCGGGGCGGCGCCACGGTCCTGCACGACGTCTCCTTCCGCGCCGAACCCGGCCAGATGATCGCCCTGGTGGGCTCCTCCGGAGCGGGCAAGTCGACGATCGCGCAGCTGCTGCCCCGGCTGTACGACACGGACACCGGTTCCGTGCGGCTCAACGGTGTCGACGTACGCGATCTGAGCGCGGACTCGATCCGGGACACGCTCGGCATGGTCACCCAGGACGGGCACCTCTTCCACGAGTCGGTGCGGGCCAACCTGCTGATCGCCCGGCCCGACGCCTCCGAGGGCGACGTCTGGGACGCCCTGCGCCGCTCCCGGCTCGACGGTCTGATCGCCTCGCTGCCGGACGGGCTCGACACGGTGGTGGGCGAGCGCGGCTACCGGCTCTCCGGCGGGGAGCGCCAGCGCCTGACCATCGCCCGGCTGCTGCTGGCCCGTCAGCGGGTCGTGATCCTCGACGAGGCGACCGCGCACCTCGACTCCACCTCGGAGGCCGCCGTCCAGGAGGCCCTGGCCGAAGCGCTGGCGGGCCGGACCGCCCTGGTGATCGCCCACCGGCTCTCGACCGTACGGGCGGCCGACCGGATCCTGGTGGTGGAGGCGGGCCGGATCGTCGAGAACGGCACACACACCGAGCTGCTGGCGGCCGACGGGAGGTACGCGGAGCTGTACCGCACCCAGTTCGCGCGGCCGTCGTCGGAGGGGAAGAGGCCGGTCCAGCCGGTCCGCTGAGCCGGCGCCCGTCGCCACGCCGTCCGGCCGGACCGAATCGGCCGGGCGGCGTCAGCGCGTGCCGGCGCGGACGAGGGAGGCCCGGTCGGCGGTCCGCAGCCGCCGCAACGCGTGGCCACCGCACCGGCGCCACTCCCTGGGCGACACCCGCGGACGGTGGCCGCCACTGGTGACGAGCGCGTTCACCGACGTCATCGGGTCCGCCGCCATGGTCTTGGCCAGCAGGGCGCCGACCACCAGCGGGAGCAGCGTGACGGCCAGGGCGGAGCCGGCGGTGGTGACGTGCTGGATACGGGGGCGGCGCGGCGCTTCGGAGGTCATGCGCCCATCGAACAGCGGCCCGGGAACCGGAACATCGGGGAACGTACTCAGGGGTGCGGGAGCGGCATACTCAGGCGCTCTCGGGGGACGCTCACAGCGGCCGGGTACGCGGATCCCGGCCCGCCGCCGACCACGGAAGGATCGCCTCGATGGGTGACGGCCAGGGACTCGGTGACAGCGGGGAACCCCGTGGCGGCCAGGGACTTCCGGACGCGGACGCCGGCCCCGGGCATCCGGCCGCGGCGGTGTTCGACGCGCTGGGAGCGGAGTACGAGCGGGCCTTCGCCGCTTCGGCCGCCCACCGCGAGTCGCTGGAGCGGCTGCTGGCGGACCTGACCCCCGGGAGCCGGGTGCTGGACGTGGGCAGCGGTACGGGCCGGCCCACGGCACGGACCCTGGCGGACGCGGGGCACCGGGTGCTGGGCGTCGATGTGTCGCCGGTGATGACCGCGCTCGCGGCCCGGCAGGTGCCGGAGGCGGAGTTCCGGTGTGCGGACGTCCGCGGTCTCCCCCTGTCCGAGGGCGAGTTCGACGCGGTCTGCGTGTACTTCTCGCTGCTGCAACTGGAGCGGGGTGACCAGCGCGAACTGCTGGAGCGGCTCGCGCGGTCGTTGCGGCCGGGCGGACTGCTGGTCGCCGCGACGGTACCGGTGGACGCCGTCGGCGTCGACGCGGTGTTCATGGGGCAGCCGGTCCGGGTCTCCAGTTTCGGCGCCGAGGAGTTCACCGCCCTGATCACGCGGGCGGGCATCGCCGTGGAGTGGGAGCACAGCGCGCTCTTCACCCCGGACCACCCGGCCGGCGCACCCGAACCGCACCTCTTTCTGCACGGCCGCCGCATCTGACGGCTCAGCCTTCCTCCGCAGCGCCCCCACTCATTGGCTATCACAAAGAACAAGCCGAATGAATGACATGGGTGGCGCATTTGTGTTCCTTCACGAGAAGGTAATGCGATAGCAAAGTTCTGGTCGTTATGCTCTGCTGCAGTCGTATCCGCAAGGAGTGAACCGGAGCGGGCTTCACCGCGACTGCCATCCGGCAAAACGCAAGGTGAGGCACCCTCGCCCTTCCGAACATTCATCCGGTAAAAAACAGCTCATTCGTCAATATGACCCGACCACACCGCTCCCCGGCACCGCCGGATGCAGGAGGCAGGCCACCATGCAGTCCCTCGTAGAACACGCCCGGACATTCACCGAGCACGTCGCCGCGAACGCAAAGCATTTCGAACATCTCGCGGACGGCCAGACCCCCGAAGCACTCTTCATCACGTGCTCGGACTCGCGTGTCGTCCCCTCGCTGATCACCGGCGCCCGCCCGGGGCAGCTCTTCGAACTCCGCACCGCGGGCAGCATCGTTCCGCCCTATCCCCCGGAAGACCGGCCCACGGGCGAGGCCGCGACCATCGAGTACGCGCTGCGCGCGCTCCAGGTGCGCGACATCATCGTGTGCGGGCACTCCCACTGCGGTGCCGTGGGCGCCGTGTTCCGCGGCGACGACCTCTCCGCCATGCCCGCCGTCCGCCACTGGCTGGAGCACTCCACGGACGGCAGGGACCCGGCGGCCGGCCCCGACGGCCTCCCCGTGGCGATCCAGGCCCACGCCCTCGCCCAGCTGGACACTCTGCGGGGCTACCCCGCGGTGCGCGAGCGGCTCGCCGAGGGCACCCTCGGCCTGCACGCCTGGTACTACGAAGTGCACACCGGCTCCGTCAGCGTCCACCGACCGGAGCGCGGAACCGAGTTCGCCCGCCTTTGACGGTTTTCCCTCCCCCCACGCTCGTGCGTTCGGCCCCCCGGCCGGGCGCGACCGTACCCACAAGGGAAACCCACCGTGATTTCCGCGAAGGAACTCAAGAACCCCCACGTCGTACGGCGTGACCTACTCGCGTCGCTCGTCGTCTTCCTGGTCGCGCTGCCGATGTGCGTCGGCGTCGCCGTCGCCTCCGGAGTCCCGGCCGAACTGGGCCTGGTCACCGGCATCGTCGGCGGGCTCGTCGTCGGCTTCCTGCCGGGCAGCAAACTGCAGGTCAGCGGGCCGACCGCAGGACTCACCGTGCTCGTCTACGAGGCGATCAAGGAATTCGGCCTCGGCACGCTCGGCCCGATCGTGCTGGCCGCCGGACTGCTCCAGGTGGTGCTGGGCCTGGCGCGCTTCGGCCGCTGGTTCCGCGCCATCTCCGTCTCCGTGGTACAGGGCATGCTCGGCGGCATCGGCCTGATCCTCGTACTCGGCCAGGTGTACGCCATGGCCGACACCGAACAGCCGGGCAGCGGTCTCGCCAAGCTGGCCGGACTTCCGGGTCTCGCCGTCGAGATCGCCACGACCCAGGAGGCCCTGACCGCCTTCGGCCTGGGCGCCGGAACGGTCGCCGTGCTGCTGCTGTGGCCCAAGCTCCCGGCCGCCGTACGTCTCGTCCCTGCACCCCTCGTCGCGGTCGTCCTGGCCACCGCCGTCGCCTCCCTGGCCGGGCTGCGGCCGGCGGTGGCCGATGTGAACGGGCTGCTGCAGGCCATCGATCCGCCCGGCGGGGCGGATTTCGCCCGGCTCGCCGACGTGGCGATCATCGGCACCGTCCTGGCCATCGCCCTCATCGCCTCGGCCGAGAGCCTGTTCAGCGCGGCGGCCGTCGACCGGATGCAGGACGGGCCCCGCACCGACTACGACAAGGAGCTGGTGGCCCAGGGCGTCGGCAACACCATCTGCGGGGCGCTCGGCGCGCTCCCGATGGCCGCGGTCATCGTCCGCAGCACCACCAACGTCCAGGCCGGGGCGACCACCGCGCTCTCGCGGATCGCCCACGGCCTGTGGCTGCTGCTCCTAGCGGCGCTGCTGCCCGCCGCCGTCGGGATCATCCCGCTGGCGGCGCTGGCCGGGATCCTCGTCCACGCCGGGTGCAAGCTGGTGCCCGCCAAGGAGTTCGGCCCGCTGTGGCGCGAACACCGCGGGGAGGCCGTGCTCCTGGCGGTCACCGCGATCGCCATCGTGGTGACCAACCTGTTCGAGGGGGTCGTGCTCGGCCTGCTGCTGGCAGTGGTCAAGTCGGCCTGGGAGACCTCACACGTCCAGCTCACCACCCGTCGGCTCACCGGCGGCCGGGTCGTGGTGGCCCTCACCGGGAACGCCACCTTCCTGCGACTGCCCCGCATCCTGGAGCAGTTGGAGAAGCTCCCGCAGGACCAGCCCATAGAGCTGGACCTGACCGGTCTGCGCCACCTCGACCACGCCTGCCGGGTCGCCCTGGAGAACTGGGCGCGCCGGCACAACAACGCGGAGATCGAGCCGGTGACGATCCGCCGGTAGCCGCGGGCCCCGGGACAGCGTCCCCGGGCAGCGGTGCCTGCCACCCCACTTCGCGGCGACCCTGGACCGGGCCGCCGCGAAGCCTCGGATCAGGCGGCCTGGGCGAGAAGTTCGGCGCGGCCGAAGAGGAGCGCGTAGCCGGGCGGCAGGCTGCTCACTACTCGGGCGACGAGAGCGTCCCCCATCAGAGCGGCGATCTGGCTCAGGACGACGCCGGCGTCCCATCGGGCGGTCGCCGGGGTACCGCCGGTGTGCACGGCGAGATCACGGACGAAGGCGGCACCGGGAAGCTGCTTCACAGCGGGCACTTCCGAGGTGAACACCAGGGCGGCCTCCCTGGGCAGGGCCGCGGCGAGCGCGACGCGCTCATCCCCGGTGACCTGCCGACCGAGCGCACCCAACACAGCGCGGAGGCTCTCCTCGGCGCGTTCGCGCGTCGGGTAGGCGCCCTCGTAACGGATCTTCTCCAGCAGCTGGTCGACCGTCGCGCCCGCCCGTGCGCCGGCGTTACGCGGCTCATGGATCATCGTTTCGGCAGCCTTTCTCATCAGTACTACTGCTCGGATCGGGGCGCCGCCCGCTCCGACGGCGCGCCGGCACGGCGGCACGGGAGGGGCGGCGGGGTGGATCTAGATCATGCGTCCTGCGTGTGCCCACCGAAGAGCACGTCATACCCGGGCGGCAGTTGGAGCAGAATGCGGCGGGTGAGTTCCTCGCCCGCCGCCTCCGCCGCGACGCTCAGAACAGCTCCGACGTCCCATCGGGCGGTCTGTTCGCCGGCCCCCTCGATCCAGGCCGCGGTGGCACGCACGAAACGCTCCGGGGAGAGCGGCTCGGCGGCCTGAAGGGGGTTGAGCAGGATCAGGGCCATGGTCTCCGGCAGCCGGGCGGCCAGTTCGGCCCGCTCTCCGCCGACCAGGTGGGCGCCGAGGAGGGCGAGGACGACGCGCGTGGCGCGTTCGGCCTCCGTTCGCGTCCCGTACTCGCCGCGCTCCCGGATCCGATCCAGGAACGCCTCCCATCGCAGGGTCACCGCAGCTACCCCCTCGGGTCGTTGCCGGGCGAGGGCCGGGAGCGGGGAGGGAAAGGGGAGGCCGTCCCTGCCCTCGCGCTGTCGTGGGCCGAGCCGGGTCAGCCCCTGATCTGCTTGCGCCGGGTCTCCCCGCCAAGGGCGATCTTGCGTGGCTTGGCGCGCTCGGCGATCGGGATGCGCAGGGTCAGCACCCCCGCCTCGTACTCGGCGTCGATCTGTTCGGTGTCGAGTGAATCGGCGAGCACGATCTGCCGGGAGAAGACGCCCAGCGGACGCTCGGAGAGCTCCATCTGCACATGGTCGTCGTTCACCGCCGGCCGGCGCTCGGCCTTGACGGTCAGCATGTTCCGCTCGACGTCGATGTCGATCGCGTCCGGCGGCACGCCGGGGAGATCGAACGCCACCACGTACTCGTCGCCCTCTCGATACGCGTCCATCGGCATCGCCGAGGGCCGCGACCAGGTGCCGGGGCGGAGGAGCTGCTCGGTGATCCGGTCGAGTTCACGGAAGGGGTCGGTACGCATCAGCATGACGGAAACACCTCCAGTCGATCGGGCGGACGGCCCGTGCCTTTCACCTGAGACCGTTGTAGCATGTCATCCATTCGATGACAACTGATCGTGTCGCCGAAAGGATGACAAGATTTTCGAGCGAGCAAGGGAGCTCCCGTGTCCCCACGAGCCCGGCCCGAGCCGTTCCAGCCCCCCACCCCGGGCGCCGCCTCCCTTCTCGCGGCGTCGGCGGCTCTGAAGAACATCGACGAGGCACTCCGCGGGGCCCACGTCGACTCCGAGGACACCGGCTCCGAGGACACTGGCTCCGGACCGTCGGTTGCCACCGATCGGGCTCAGGCCCTGGCCTCGCTGCACCTGTTGCGTGAGGTGCGGGAGCGGCTCGCGGGCTGGGAGCCCGGGCTGATCGAGACGGCCCGGGCGGCGGGCGCGAGCTGGGCCGATCTGGCAGATCCGTTGGGCGTCGCCAGCCGCCAGGCGGCCGAGCGGCGCTACCTGCGACTGCGCCCCGGCTCAGCGGGCAGCACCGGGGAACAGCGGGTCCAGGCGACCCGGGACCGCCGGGCGGGCGACCGCTCGATCACCGCATGGGCCCGGCGGAACGCGGCCGACCTGCGGTCCCTCGCCAGCCAGATCACCGCGCTGGCCGACCTCCCCGCCGCGGCCGACGCTTCACTGGACCTGCTCCGACAGGCGCTCGGTGCGGACGACGCCGCCGCGCTGGTCGCCCCGCTGACCGCGCTCGGACCGCATCTCGCTTCGGAACACAGGAAGTTGGCGGACCGTGTGGGTTCACTCGCCCGCCATACCAGCCGACTGCGCGAGGACACGGCCATCAAGCGGCGGAGCGACTGAACGAGACGCATGCGGGTCCGGGAGACGGTCCGGGAGACGCACGTGGGTCCGGGCGCCCCCTCCCGGACCCACAGCCTGGTCAGCCGCGCAGACCCCCGCCCGCCGTACGGCTACGGCTTGCGGGCGACGAGCCCCCACTGGTCGACCGGCACCGCGTCGTCCTCCTCGGGCCGCCAGCGGTCGATCGAGACGAATCCCGGCTCGACCAGCTCCAGGCCCTTGGCGCAGTCGGTGATCTCCTCGGGCTTCCGGACGAGGTAGGGCGGGTTGTCGCCCGACGCGTACGCCTCCTGGGCGGCCAGCGTCTGAGGCGTCGTCACCGTGTCGCAGAGCACCAGGTAGCTTCCCGCCGGCATCCGGGCCAGGTACCGCTGTACGACCTCGATGCCCTCGGCCGGAGCGAGGTGACCCAGGGTCGAGAGCAGGAGGACGGCGACGGGTTCGGACAGGTCGAGCGTCTTGGCCGCCTCGTCCACGACCGCGTCCGTGTCGGACAGATCGGCGTCCACGTAGGCCGTGCGGCCCTCTGGGGCGCTGGTCAGGAGCGCCTCGGCGTGGGCCAGGACGATCGGGTCGTTGTCCACGTAGACGATCCGCGACTGGGGTGCGATGCTCTGCGCCACCTCGTGCGTGCTGTTCGCCACCGGAAGCCCGGTCCCGACGTCCAGGAACTGGCGCACCCCCGCCGAGGCGAGGTGGTGGATCGCCCGGATCTGGAAGGCGCGTGAGGCACGGGCGATGTCGACCATCTGCGGGTAGGCCGCGCTCACCACGTCGGCCAGTTCCCGGTCCACCGGGTAGTGGTCCTTGCCGCCCAGCCATGCGTTCCAGACGCGCGCGGAGTGCGGAATGTCGGACCGGATCCGGCGGCGGAAATCGTCGTTGTCGACGCTCATGTCTCTCCTCTACTCACTGTCCGTACAAGGCCGTTGACCGAATTCCCGCTGGCCGAGGCCCTGGGGGTGACCGTACCCCGCCGCCCGGCGGCACGCAGCAGGGGCGGGCCGGCTTGCTCACGAGCCTTCGCGCTGCCTCCGGACTGCGGCGCGAAGGCTACGACGCGTGGCGCCAGGAGGTCACGCTCGGCTGCCGAGCGCGGCCGTGGGCGCCACCGGCTCGTTGAGCTTCCCGAACGGCACGTGGACGCTCGGGGTGGTCCGCGAGGTGCTCTCCAGGTGGCCCTGCTGGTCGTCGAAGAAGATGTGCGGCTTGAGGATCTTCATGATCCGGCCCTTGTCGATGCCGCCGAGGAAGAACGCGTCGTTGACGGTCACGCCCCACCCCTTGAGGCTCTGCACCGCGCGCTCGTGCGCCGGTGCGTTGCGCGCCGTGACGATGGAGACGTGCAGGCGGATCCGGTAGTCGGGGCTCTTCCGGCGCTCCAGCTCCTCCCGCTGCTGGATCCGGTTCACGTTCGCCAGGAAGTCCCTCAGCGGCCCGGCGTCGTGCGGAATCCCGGCGTTGGTGACCTCGTGGGCGCGGAACTTCTCTATCCCGCCCTCCTGGAACACCTGCTCCGACGCGTCCGTGGCCAGGACGCCGTCGAAGTCGAAGGAGATCCGCAGGTCGTGGTCGTCGGCGTCGTCCTCGTAGGGAGCTCCCAGGACGTGCCCGGCGGGCAGCCCGGCGGCGACGGCCTCCCGGACGTCCTTCTCGTTCGCCGACAGGAACAGGGACATGTTGAGGGCGGGCATGAACCGGTGGGGCGAGCGGCCCTGCATGAAGATGGCCCTGCTGATGGGCAGGCCGTGGCTCTCTATGGAGCGCATGACCCGCAGGCCGGTGTCGGGGTCGTTCCGGGACAGGACGATGACCTCGACCAACGGGTCGTCCACCTCGCCCAGGTCGTTCAACGACAGCAGGCGCCGGATGAAGGGGAACGCGCTCCCCGGGCGGAGCCGGTCGCCGACGTGCTGCTCCTGGTAGGCGCGGTAGCTCTCCTCGCCCTGTTCCCGGAAGACGGCGTCCGACTCGGTCAGGTCGAAGAGCGCGCTGGACGCGATCCCGATGACCAGCCGATCGGCGAGTTCGTAGTACACGGCGCCCCCTCCGGTCGGCCCCTTGCCGACGCGCCCCCACTATCGCACCGCGTCACCTTGTCCCCGCACGGGCCTGAGGGGTCAGCTCAGCAGCAGGGCGCTGTCCCAGGACGTGGCCGGCGCGTTCCCGGTGGCGTACGTGTGCAGGGCGAGGGCGAACGCCGGTCCCGGCGGTGCCGCCGAGGACGTCGTAGCGGCTCCACGCTCCGGTCAGCTCCAGGCAGTGGCGGCGGAAGTCCAGGTGCTCCCGGGCCTGCTGGACGAGACGGCTCGCGGGCACACCGCCTTACTGGCCGGTAGACATCTATGCGACGCAGGTCACACTCCTCTACGGTCGGGACACTGCCCCGGCCCCTCCCATCGGCGAGCCGCCGACCGGGCCCGGGCATCCCCTCTGCCGCCCCAGGAGGTTCCATGCCACCCCCCACCACCCGCCGCTCCCGACGCAGGCTCCCCGTCGCGGTGCTCGCCGCCGTCCTCGGCACGGTCACTCTCGGCGCCCCCTCCCCCGCGTCGGCGTCGAACACCGCCGGCGGAGGGGACTACCTCGTCGGGCGAGGCATCTCCGACGTCACGGGCGAGGCCGCCGAAACCGGGATGATGGGCTACTCCAACTTCGACCAGAAGACGTCGGGCATCCATCAGCGGCAGCGGTCGCGCGCCTTCGTCGTCGTCGACCGGTCGAGCGGCAAGCGCGTGGTGTACGTCAACGCCGACCTCGCGATGATCTTCCACTCCGTCCAGCAGGAGGTCATCGCCCGTCTGAAGGAGCGTTACGGAGACCTGTACGACGAGGAGAACGTCCTGCTGTCGGCCACCCACACCCACTCGGGGCCCGGCGGCTACTCCCACCACGTCGCCTACAACCTCTCCGTCCTCGGCTTCCAGAAGGAGACCTACCGGGCGATCGTCGACGGCATGACGGAGTCCGTCGCCCAGGCCCACGAGGACCTGAAGCCCGGCACGATGAGCCTGGGCACGGGGACCCTCACCGATGCCAGCGTCAACCGCTCCCGCGAGGCCTTCGACCGCAACCCGGCGGCCGACCGGGCGGCCTTCCCGGACGCGATCGACCCGGCGATGACCGTCCTGCGCTTCAAGCAGGGCGACCGGGACGCGGGCGCGATCAGCTGGTTCGCCACCCACAACACCTCGATCACCAACAAGAACACCCTCATCAGCCCCGACAACAAGGGGTATGCCGCCTACGCCTGGGAGCACGACCATGAGGGCGTGCGCTATCTCGACGACACCCCCGGGTTCGTCGCGGCCTTCCCCAACACCAACGCCGGCGACATGTCGCCGAACCTCAACCTGAAGCCGGGATCCGGGCCCACCGAGGACGAGTTCGAGAACGCGCGCGTCATCGGCGAGCGGCAGCTCGACAAGGCCCGCGAGATCTACGACGACACACGGCCCGTCTCCGGAGGGGTCGACTCCCGGCTCGCCTACGTCGACATGGAGAACGTGACCGTACGCCAGGAGTACACCCCGGACGGCAAGGAGCACCGCACCTGCCCCGCCGTCGTGGGCGCGTCCACGCTCGCGGGCAGCGTCGAGGACGGCCCCGCGATCCCCGGCTTCGAGGAGGGCACCCGCACCCCGGTCGCGTCCATCATCGACGCGTTGCGCATCGACACCCCGTCCTGGCTCGCGACCTGCCAGTACCCCAAGGCGAGCCTGATCCCCACGGGGCTGCTGAGCACCGTCCACCCGGTCACCCCGAAGCGCCTCCCGCTCCAGATCATGAAGATCGGCGAGCTGCACCTGGTGGCCGCCCCGGGCGAGTTCACGATCGCCTCCGGCCTCCGCGTACGCCGTACGGTGGCCGAGCGGCTGGACGTCCCCCTGGACCGCGTCCTGCTCCAGGGGTACGCCAACGCCTACAGCCAGTACGTGACGACGCCGGAGGAGTACGACACCCAGAACTACGAGGGCGGCTCCACGCTGTACGGCCGCTACACCCTGCCCGCCTACCAGCAGGAGTACGCCCGGATCACCGACTCCCTGCGCGAGGGCACCAGCCTGGAGCGGGGCGCGACGCCTCCTGACGAGTCGGGCCGGCAGTTCACCTTCCAGACGGGGGTCGTGTACGACAACCCGCCCGTCGGCAAGGCGTTCGGCGGCGTCCTGAAGGCCCCGGAGAACTCGTACGCGCGCGGCTCCACCGCGACCGTCGAGTTCGCCACCGGACACCCGAAGAACAACGTCCGCCGGGGCTCCACCTTCCTCGAGGTGCAGCGGCTGGAGGACGGCACCTGGCAGCGCGTGCTGGACGACGGCGACTGGGAGACCACCTACCGCTGGACGCGGCTGAACGGTCTGACCGGCACCTCGAAGGCCACGATCACCTGGGACATCGCGGCGGACACGGCACCCGGCACGTACCGGATCGTGCACCACGGGGACGCCAGGAGCCTGCTCGGGAAGATCACGCCGTTCACCGGGACGACGCGTTCCTTCACGGTGAACTAGAAGGTCACGGAGTGCGCGGGGTGGGCTGGAACCAGGCGGGGCCCTCGGTGAGGGCCTGCTTGATCCGGAACAGGGCGAACTCGCCGAGGGGCGGGAGCCCGTCCAGCGGGAACCAGCCCACCTCCAGCGACTCGTCGTCGTTGACCCGCGCCTCGCCGCCGGTCGCCCGGCAGCGGAAGGTGACGTCCAGGTACTGGCAGATGTCGCCGTTCGCGTACTGCACGGGATCCAGCGCCTGCGTGAGCACCACCCGCTCGGCCACGCAGTGCACACCGGTCTCCTCCAGCACCTCGCGCTCCGCCGTCGCCGCCGGCTCCTCCCCCGGCTCGGAGATCCCGCCGATGACCGACCACTTCCCGGTGTCCGCGCGCCGCCCGAGCAGCACGCGGCCCTCGTCGTCGAGGACGATCGCCGTCACCCCGGGCAGCAGGAGCAGCTGGTGCCCGGCGGTGGCGCGGAGGTCACGGATGAAGTCGGGAGTAGCCATGGATCCGAGCCTACGTGGCAGGGTCAGGTGCTACTGCCCGGCCCCCGGCCCCGGCGGGCCCGGAACGCCGAGACGCTCGCCCAGCCCAGGCCGGCCAGGGCCAGCAGCGCGAGGACGCCCTCGGGCAGGGGGCCCATCCGGGTGGCGGGGGTGAGCGAGGAGCGCAGCGGGACCTCGTCGACGAGGGCGTCGGGCGTGAACATCCCGCTCTTCTCGACGACCGTGCCGTCCGGGCGGATCACCGCGCTGACCCCGCTGGTGACGGGGACGACGACGGCCCGCCCGTGCTCGACGGCCCGCACCTGGGACATGGCCAGCTGCTGGTAGGTCATCTCGCTGCGGCCGAACGTCGCGTTGTTGCTCGGCACGGCGATCATCTGACCGCCGTGGGTGACGGTGTCGCGTACGGCGTCGTCGAAGGCGGCCTCGTAACAGGTCACGAGCCCCACCTTCGTCCCTGCGAGGTCGAAGACGCCGACCTCGGTGCCGGGGACGAACTCGCGCTGCACCCGGTCGACGTCCTCGCTGAAGAAGCGGGCGACGGTGCGCATCGGCATGTACTCGCCGAACGGCTGGATGTGCCGCTTGTCGTACGTGTCGACGGGGCCCTGCTCCGGGTCCCACTCGATCAGGGTGTTGCGGAGGCTGTCGGAGCCCTTCTCGACCACCGAGCCGACGACCGTGGGGGCGCCGATCGCCTTGACGGCGTCGTCGATGACCTGGCGGGCGTCCGCGTTGAGGTAGGGATCAAGGTCGGAGGAGTTCTCCGGCCACAGCACGAAGTCGGGCTGCTTCTCCTTGCCCGCCTTCACGTCCTCGGCCAGCTGCGCGGTGCGCCGGGCGTGGTTGTCGAGGACCGCGCGGCGCTGGGAGTTGAAGTCGAGGCCCAGGCGCGGCACGTTGCCCTGGATCGCGGCGACGGTGGCCGTGCCGTTCTCCGCCGAGTCGTCGACCAGGGGCAGCGCGGCAAGGGCCCCGGCGACCGGCACGAGGACGCTCACGGCGGCGCCGACGACGGCGGCGCGCGGCGCCTTTCCGGTCCTGCGGTACGCGACGAGCTGTCGAACGGCCTCGCAGAGCCCGAAGCCGCACAGGACGACGGCGAAGGAGAGCAGCGGGGTGCCGCCGAGCGCGGCGAGCGGCAGGAAGGCGCTCTCGGACTGGCCGAAGGCGATCTTGCCCCAGGGGAAGCCGCCGAACGGGATCCGGGCGCGGACCGCCTCGTCCAGCGTCCAGACCGCAGCCGCCCACACGGGCCAGTACGCGAGCCGGGTCACCGCGGCGATACCGACGCACCCCACGGCGATGAAGAGCGCCTCCGCGGCGGCCAGGGCCAGCCACGGCACCGGTCCGACGTCCTCACCGGTCCAGTGCAGCAACGGAAGCATGAAACCGAGGCCCGAGAGGAGACCGAGGCCGAAGGCGGACCTGAGCCGGCGCCCGTGCAGCACCCATCCCAGCAGGGCGAATCCGGGCAGTACGAGCCACCACAGGGGCCGGGGCGGGAAGCTCCCGTAGAGCAGCAGCCCGGAGAGCACGGCGGCGGCCGGGCGGAGGAGCCGCGGCAGCAGTCCGGCGGCCGGGGCGGCCGGGGCGGGCGGCGGGTCGTCGACGGAAGTCATGGTGGCGCTCACCCGGCGGAGTCTACGGTGGGCGGCCGTGAGCGGCGGCGTTGACCTGCGCGGGGCCGGGACGCGGGCGGCTGGGGGGTGCCTCTCGGCCGGCTGCGGGCGGCCCGGTCGGTGGTCCGGTAAGTCGCCCGGTCAGTCGCCCGGTCGTTTCCCGGAGGCCGGCAGGTGCAGGCGTTGCCGGATGAACCGTACGGCCGTCTCCGCGTCGTCGACCGTGACGGTGAAGGTGCGGCCGTCGCCGAGGTGCAGGGCCACGCCCTCGCCCTTGCGGACCACGACGGCGGTGCCCTGCTCGGGACGCCAGCGGTAGCCCCAGCCGCCCCACTGGCGCGGGTGGATCCGGGGGACGTATTCCGCGCCCGTCACATGGCTGAGCAGGATCCGGCGGCGCGGCAGGCCGGCGTGGCCGCAGCGCACCTCCAGGCTGTCCCCGTCGACCTTGACTGCCACATGGACGAAGGCGAGCGTTCCGAAGAGGATCAGCAGTCCGGCGGCGAGGCAGCCGATCACCGCCATGAGCAGCGGGGCGATGCCCGAGGTCCAGGCGCCGTCGACGGCCAGTTCGATGCCGAGGGCCACGCAGCCCGCGCCCGCGAGGGCCAGCAGCCACTGGATGCGGTTGGTGGCGCGGCCGTTCCACTCCGTGGGCGGCGCCTGGCTCGACCCGTGCGTCGCGCTCTCGGGGAGGTCCGTCATATGCGGCAGCGTAGCCGCGTTCCGGGTTACCGGCCGGGGCTGCGGGGGCCGATCGGGCTACCCGGCCCAGATCCGCCGAAGGCTCCCCGGGAGTTCGGGTTTTTCGTTTGGAGCAGGTCGGATCAGGGAGCGGAGTCCGGTGCGTGCAGCTGCAAGGCGGAGGCCCTAGGTCAGCGGGCGGGGACCGCGGCGGCCAGCATCCGGCCCTCGGCGTAGGTCAGGGCGGCCTGCGGGAGGGCGGCGGGGCGGCCGGCCTGGAGCACGGTGAGCCTGGCGGAGGGCTCGGCCGTCGGGGCGGGGTCCGCTCCGATCCGGCGCAGCGCCTGGGCGGCGACCGCTCCGGCGGACCCGTGCAGGGCGAGCGGCGGGCGGCCGGGCCGCTGCACGGCGTCGCGGATCCGGGTCGCGACCAGCTCGTAGTGGGTGCAGCCGAGGACGACGGCCCGAACGTCTGGCGGGGTGAGGGCGGCGGCGGCCGCTACGGCCCGGTCGATCGCGGTCTCGTCGCCGTGCTCCAGGGCGTCGGCGAGCCCGGGGCACGGGACCTCGGTGACTTCCGCGGTACCGCCGAAGTCACCGATCAGCCCGCGCTGATAGGGGCTGCCGGTGGTGGCCGGGGTGGCCCAGATGGCGACGGAGCCACCGCCCGCCGCGGCCGGCTTGATCGCCGGGACCGTGCCGATGACCGGCAGCGCGGGCTCCAGTGCGGCGCGGAGCGCCGGCAGGGCGTGGACGGAGGCGGTGTTGCAGGCGACGATCAGCGCGTCCGGCCGGTGGGCCGCGGCGGCGCGGGCGACGTCCAGGGCGAGCGCGGTGATGTCCTCGGGGGTGCGGGGGCCCCAGGGCATGGAGCCGGGGTCCGATGAGAGGACGAGTTCGGCGTCGGGCCGCAGGCGGCGCACTGCGGCCGCTGCCGCCAGCAGGCCGATTCCGGAGTCCATGAGCGCGATCTTCACCCGGTCACCCTAGCCGACAGCCCTTGCGGACCGGGCTCAGTGGGGCAGACTGCGGCGGATGAGCGCCGTTGCCTGGATCGCCGTGGGTTCGCTGATCGCGTGGGTGTGGTTGCTGCTGGGGCAGGGCTTCTACTGGCGGACGGACCAGCGGCTCCCCCGGCGCACCGACCCGGCGCGCTGGCCGTCGGTGGCGGTGGTGGTGCCGGCCCGCGACGAGGCGGAGATGCTGCCGGTGAGCCTGCCGTCGCTGCTGGTCCAGGACTATCCGGGGGACGTCCGGATCACCCTCGTCGACGACTGCAGCAGCGACGGCACCGGGCAGCTGGCCCGGGAGCTGTCCGCCCGGTACGGCGGGTTCCCGCTGACCGTGGTGGAGCCCGGGGAGCCGGAGCGGGGCTGGACGGGCAAGCTCTGGGCCCTGCGGCACGGGATCGCGGTGGCCCGGCGGGACAAGCCGGACTTCCTGCTGCTGACCGACGCGGACATCGCGCACGAGCCGGACAGCCTGCGCGATCTGGTGGCCGCGGCCGGCGCCGCGGGCGAGGGCGGCTTCGACCTGGTGTCGCAGATGGCGCGGCTGCGGGTGGAGAGCGTCTGGGAACGTCTGGTGGTGCCGGCGTTCGTCTACTTCTTCGGGCAGCTCTACCCGTTCCGCCGGGTGAACCGGGCCCGGTCGCGGACGGCGGCGGCCGCGGGGGGCTGCGTCCTGCTGCGCACCGAGGCCGCCGAGCGGGCGCGGATCCCGGACTCGATCCGTCAGGCGGTGATCGACGACGTCTCGCTGGCGCGGGAGGTCCGGCGCAGCGGCGGCCGGATCTGGCTGGGGCTCGCGGACCGGGTGGACAGCGTGCGGCCTTATCCGCGGCTGGCTCATCTGTGGCGGATGGTCGCGCGCAGCGCGTACGCCCAGCTGCGGCACAGTCCGCTGCTGCTGGCGGGGACGGTCCCGGGGCTGCTGCTCGTCTATGTGGCGCCGCCCGCGACGCTGGCGGCGGGGCTGCTGACGGGTGACGGGGCGGCGGCCTGGGCGGGCGGCGCGGCGTGGGCGGTGATGACGGCGACGTATCTGCCGATGCTGGCGTACTACCGTCAGTCGCTGTGGCTGGGGCCGCTGCTGCCGCTGACGGCGGTGCTGTACCTGCTGATGACGGTGGACTCGGCGGTGCAGCACTACCGGGGGCGGGGCGCGGCCTGGAAGGGCCGCACCTACGCGCGCCCGGAGGCCGCGCCCGACCGGTGACGCCGCGGGCAGGCGTGCGGCCGGTCCGGGCGGGCGCGGGGGGTCACTTGCGGCCGGGCGTCCAGTTCATGCCCCAGCCGTAGGCGGCGTCGATGGTGCGCTGCGGGCTCACGCCCCGGTCCGGGACCAGGTAGCGGGCCTCGCGCTGCACGGTGAGGTCGCCGCCGTTGTTGGTGATCAGTGCCAGGGCACAGACGGTGGAGGGCACGGTGCACTCGTCGAGGGAGAAGTCGATGGCCGCGCCGTTCTGCGGCTGGAGGGTGACCGTGGCGTGGAGATCGGCGAAGCTCCGGGCGCCTTCGTAGATGGTGACGAAGATCAGTACGCGCCGCAGCAGGTCCTTGTGGTCGAGGTTGATGGTCATGTTCTCGCCGCTGGAGGAGGAGCCGGTGCGGTCGTCGCCGTCGAGATGGATGAAGGGCGGCCTGTTCAGTGAGCCGAACGCGTTCCCGAGCGACTGCACGACCCCCTTCCGGCCGTCGGCGAGTTCGTACAGTGCGCAGAGGTCGAGATCGAGATCGGCGTGCAGGGCGACGGCCCGGCCGAGCTTCGCTCCCCAGCTCTTGAACTGTTTGCGCACTTCCCAGTTGAGGTTGACGCGCAGCGCGCCGGAGGTGCCGCCCTGTTTGGCGAGCGAGACGGACGGCGAGCTCTTCGTCAGCGTGACCTTGGTCAGCCGTACGGGCGTCGCGGCGGGCGGGGCCCCCACGGGGGCGGCGGGCGCGGGGGCCGCGGGCGGGACGGGGGCCGGGGGCGGGACCACCGGGGCGGGGGCCGGGGCGACGGGGCGAGGTGGCGACGGGGTGGCAGGGGCCGCCGGGGACTGCGGGACGGGCGGGGCGGGAGGGGCCTGTTGCGGTTCGTCCACGGAGATGCCGAAGTCCGTCGCCAGGCCTTCGAGGCCGGTGCTGTAGCCCTGTCCGACCGCGCGGAACTTCCAGGCGCCCTGTCGCAGGTACAGCTCGCCGAGGATGAAGGCGGTCTCGACCGTGGCGTCCGTACTGTCGAAGCGGGCCAGCTCCGCGCCGCTCGCCGCGTCGGTGAGCCGCACGTACAGTCCGCTCACCCGGCCGAAGGTCCCACCGTCCGCCGAGGCGGCGACGACGATCCGGTCGATCGCCGGCTCGACCTTGCCGAAGTCGACCACGAGGGTGTCGGTGACATGGTCGGGAGCGGTCCGCTTGCCCTCGTGCCGGACCGCGCCGGACGCGTGGGCCGGCTGGTTGTAGAAGACGAAGTCCGCGTCGCCGCGGACCTTGCCCGCCACCAGCAGGAGAGCGGAGGCGTCGACGTCCGGGGTGCCCGCTGCGGCGTGCCGGCCCAGCTCGACGCGCACCGTGTCGGCCGGCACCGCGACGTTGCTTCCCTTTTGCATGGTCATGCTCGCCCCCATCACGAATCCGGCTGCCCGCAGGCTTTCCCCCCACAACCTAACGGCCTGTGGCGGGAAAGCCTCCGGGCGCCGGGACCGTGGCGGACGAGGGCGTGTCCGGGGACCCGGTCAAGGTCCGCCGGACACGCCCTCGGGTCCCGGTGGCCCGCTAGCGGCCCTCGTGGCCCGCTAGCGGCCCTCGGTGCGCGGAGGGCCCTCACCGTCCGGAGCGGCACCCGCGAGGGCGGCCTCGCGCGGTGTGTCGTCCGGGGCCGCCCGGGAGCCCTGGACAGCTCCGCTGTGCGTGGTCCACGCCTCCAGGGCGGTGCGGCAGGCGTGGTCCAGGTGGCGGAGCCGCGAGAGATCGAGTTCTACCGGCCGGTCCTTCGGCAGGGCCTCCAGGGTGTCGAGGATCAGCGGCAGGCGCAGGAAGGTGGCGCTGCCGCTGAGGGAGACCGTGGTGCGGTCGTCCTGCTCGTCGATGTCGAGGCGGACGGCGGAGGTCTCCCAGGCCGTCTTGATCACGGCCAGCCCGATGCCGAGCAGCACGCCCATGAACATGTCCGTGAGGACGATCGCCAGCGCGGTCACCACCAGGACCACGGCCTCGCCCCGGTGTTCACGCCAGAGCGGTCGGAAGGTCGCTACGGGGATGAGCTTCGCGCCGGCGTGGACCAGGATCCCGGCGAGGGCGGCCACGGGGATCAGACCGAGCACGGCGGGGAACAGGGCCGCGAACAGCAGCAGCCACGCTCCGTGCATGATCCGGGAGGCCTTGGTGCACGCACCTGCCTGCACGTTGGCTGCACTGCGCACGATGACGGCGGTCATGGGCAGCGCGCCGACGAGGCCGCAGATGGTGTTGCCCGTCCCCTGGGCGATGAGTTCCTTGTTGTACTGCGTGCGCGGGCCGTCGTGCATCCGGTCCACGGCGGCGGCGCTGAAGAGGGATTCGGCCGAGGCGATGAGCGTGAAGGCGAGGATGACGCCCAGGAGACCGACGTCGGCCAGGAGGCCGAAGTCGTCCAGGCCCGTCAGCCGCATCGAGTCGATCAGCCCCTGCACCTTGATGGGAGCGACGGGCAGGTCGAACACGGCCACCGCCGCGGTGGCCAGGCCCACGGCCACCAGCGGCCCGGGGAGCACCTGGGGCAGGCGTCCGGGAAGCCGTTTCCAGAGGATCAGTACGGCGACGGTGCCGACGCCGATCGCCGTGGAGGAGATCGCCGTGGCCCCCGTGATCTGCGTGAGCAGTTCCGGCAGCCCGGCCAGGTTGTCGAGGCCGTTCCCCGGGGCGCTGGCCCCGGCCATGGCGTAGAGCTGGCTGCCGATCAGGACGAGACCGATGCCGGCGAGCATGCCGTGGACGACGGCGGTCGATATGGCGCGGAACCACCGGCCGAAGCCGACGAGGCCGAGCCCGACCTGGAGGAGCCCCGTGGACAGGACGAGGACGCCGAGCGCCGCGACGCCGTGGGTGGTGACCGCCTCGTACACCAGGACGGTGAGCCCGGCGGCCGGGCCGCTGACCTGGAGCGAGCTGCCGGGCATCGCGCCGGCGATCAGCCCGCCGACGATGCCCGTGACCAGGCCCAGTTCCGCGGGGACACCGGAGGCGACCGCGATGCCGACGCACAGGGGGACGGCGACGAGGAACACCACGATCGAGGCGAGGAGGTCGCGGGACAGGGCGTCCGGGCGTAACCGGAGTTGTGGAGACGACATGAGAGCTTCAGCTCCTAGAGGAGTGGGGGGAGACAGCAGGTGGCGGCGGGAGCGGCCCGCGTGTTCACCGGTGGGTCGCTGTCACAGGGAGGAGAAGGTTCCGGTGGAGGGCCGGTGGGCCTGCACGGCGCCGGTGTGGACCTCGTAGTACCAGGCGTGCAGGCCGAGCCGGCCCTCGCGCACGGCGCGGCTCACGCACGGGTAGTCGCGCAACGCGTCCAGTTGCGCCACCGCGTGGCGCTGAACGGGCTGTTCGCAGTCGGGGCCGAACTCGTCGGGGTGCTGGGAACCGGCCGTCGGGGCGCATCTGCCGAGCCAGCCGCGTACCGCCGGCAGGGTCCGCAGGTCGTCGCCCCGGGCCAGGGCTCCGACGGCGCCGCAGTGGGAGTGCCCGCAGAGGATGATGTCGGACACCTCCAGTACGCAGACGGCGTACTCGATCGTCGCCATCTCGCTGGTGGGCGCGTCCGGATCGTAGGGCGGGACGATGTTTCCGGCCGTGCGCATCTCGAAGAGCTCGCCGGGGCCGGAGTCGGTCAGCAGGGTGGGGACCACCCGGGAGTCGGAGCAGGTGATGAACATGGCGGAGGGCTTCTGGCCGCCCTCGAATTCCTTGAGTTCGCGGCCTGCTCCGCCGCAGCGGGCAGAAAAGGTGCGGGCGTGGTCGATGAGTTGTCGCACAGGAGTGTCCTCCATACGGAAGTGGCGTGTGGCTCGTCACGCGGGGCGGGCTCTCACCCCGCCCACAACCGGGCCTTCGTGGCACACGGGTGGCCCGGGTGCCACGGGGGATCAGGTGCGGGTGCTCGCGTCGCAGGGCAGGCGGGGGGTTCGCCTCCGTGTCTGCTGGTCCGGTGTGGCGGCGGCGCCCTGTTCACGGGCGGGGCCGCGGCGACCGTCTGCGCCGCTCACGGGCCTCGCGTCACCGATGACCCGTAAGGAGGAGTCTCGGGGCGGGCGATGAGGTGGCGGTGAGACGGCGGTGAGACTGTTCTCATGGGGTCTCATGGGGTCCGGTGGGGTCCGGCGGGGACGCGTCCGCCGCCGGGCGAGCGCGCCCGCCCCGGTGGTCAGGCCCGGAGCCGGTAGCCGACGCCTCGCACGGTCTGGACCCGGTCGGCGCCGATCTTGCGCCGCAGATAGCGGATGTAGACGTCGACGATGTTCGAACCGGGGTCGTAGTCGAACCCCCATACCTGGCTGAGCAGTTGCTCGCGGGACAGCACCCGGTCGGGGTTGCGCATAAGGATCTCCGCGAGGGCGAACTCACGGGCGGACAGGTCGGAGACGCGCTCGCCCACCTGGGCCCGGCGGGTGCGGAGGTCGAGGATCAGGTCGCCCACCCGCAGCAGAAAGTTCTCCGCCGGCTCCTCACGGCGCAGGCGCAGGCGCACGCGGGCCAGTAACTCGTCGAAGGCGAAGGGTTTGACCATGTAGTCGTCGGCGCCGCTCTCCAGTCCGGCCACGATGTCGCTCACGCTGTCGCGCGCGGTGAGGATGACGACGGGCAGGGAGATGCGCGCCTTCCGCAGCTTGCGCAGCACCGTCAGCCCGTCGTCGCCGGGCAGTCCGAGGTCGAGGATCAGGAGGTCGAAGTCCCGGCCGCGGGCGTGCTCGTAGGCGGAGGCTCCGTCGGCGACGACCCGGGTGACGTACCCGCTACGGCGCAGGCCTTTTTCGACGAAGGCGGCAATTCTTTCCTCGTCCTCGGCTATCAAGATCCTGCTCACCATGGATTCCTTCCGTCGTGGGCTGCAGTGCGGGAAGGTCGATGACGAATCTCGCGCCGCCCCCGGCCGCCTCCTCGACGTGGGCGACGCCGTCGTGTGCCTGGGCGATCTCGCGGACCAGCGCGAGGCCCAGTCCGATGCCGGGAGCGGCCCGGGCGGGGACCGCGGTGCCCCCCTGATAGAAGCACTGGAAGATCCGTTCGCGGTCCTCCGGGGCCACGCCGGGCCCGGTGTCCGCGATCCACAGCAGCACTCTGCCGCGCCACAGGCGCGACCCGATCTCGATGGCGTCCCCTTCCCCGGTGTGACTGACCGCGTTGGCTGCGAGCTGCATCAGGGCCTGGGTGATCCGCTGCTCGTCCAGGTGCACGCTGACGTCGGCGACCTCGGCCACCGTCCAGTGCCTGCGCCCCAGCGCCTGCGCCTTGGCGGCCGTGTCGACCACCAGGTCGGTCAGACTGGTCTGGCCGAGGGTGAGGAAGTCGGGGCGCTCGGCGCGGGCCAGGAGCAGCAGGTCCTCCACGATCCGCCGCATCCGGTCGAGTTCGTCGAAGAGCAGGGCGCGGGTCTGGCCGCGTTGGCTGTCGGGGTCCTCGTCCATCAGCTCCAGATGTCCGCGCAGGACCGTGATGGGGGTCCGCAGTTCGTGCGCCACCTCGTCCAGGAACTGGCGTTGCGCCGTGAAGGCGCCCGACAGCCGGTCGAGCATGTGGTTGAACGTCTCGGCCAGTTCCGCCACGTCGTCGTTGCCCCGCACCGGCAGCCGCTGGGTCAGGTCCGTCTCACTGATCCGCTCGGCGGTCTGCCTGACCAGCCGGATCGGAGCCAGCACCCGGCCGGCGACCAGCCAGCTGGCCAGTCCCGCGACCACCAGGGCGAAGCTTCCCGATGCCAGCAGCAGCCGTGCCATGTGGCGTTCCTGCCGCAGTGCCCTGTCGCGGAAGGTGACCAGGACGAGCCGGGTGTCGACGTGGTCGCCCGCCATCTGTACCGGGACGACACCGTAGCGAACCGTGCCGGCCGGGGAGTCCAGCGACCGGATACGGGTGTCGGCCGTCCGCGCCATCAGGGCCACGACCTCCGGGTCCCGGTCCAGCCGGACCGGGACCGGGCCGGGGCTGCGCCGGTCGGCCCGTCCGTTCACGACGCTGAAGAAGGCTGCGTTGTGCTCGGGCCGGTGGACCGCCATGAACGCCGTCAGCAGCGAGGCGCCCGTGGTGAAGCGCTCACCGCTGTACGGGTCGCGCGAGGTACGGGCGAACGCGCGTAGCTTGTCGGCCTCGGACAGGAGTTGCGCGTCGACCTGCCGGTCGAGCTCCGCCTGCCAGACGATCGTGATCCCGAAAGTGGGCACGGCCAGGGCTGCGGTGAGAAGCATGAGCATCCAGCCGACGATCCGGGACCGGGCGCTGGTCGGGCGCCTGAGCATCAGTCGTCCCACTCGTCGTCCGCATCCCCCCGGTTGTCGTGTGACGCTTCCTCGTTCTCGTCGTCGGGCTCGTCCTCTTCGCCCTCCTCGTCGCCCACGTCGCCCACGTCGCCCCTGGGAACGCGTGAGGCCTTCTCGTCGTCACCGGTGGTCCGTGACGCTCCCCCGGCCCCGCCGCCTTGGGGAAGCCCAGGGGAGTCGGCGCTCTTGTCGTCGGACTCGGGCGGCGGCGGGGGCGACACGGCCCGGCCGCCCGGGCAGGAGCCGGACGGGGCCGGCGTGGCCGGGGGCGGTGTCGGTGACACGGCGGGACGGCCGGGGACGGTCGGTGCGGTGGCCGGAGGCGTCGGACCGTGCAGGAAGGGCACGACGACCACAGGCCCCATGGAGGGCGGCACCTTCTGCCCGGGCCATATCCATACGACCAGTAACACCAGTGTTCCTGCTCCGCATCCCGCCAATACCGACCCCACCCCACGCCACAGCATCGGACCAGTCTGCCTTCGCGGGGTCCCGGGGACGGACATGAGGAAAACATTCTCATCTTCGGCGGCTGTCGCCACGTCGGTCACCGCGTCGGCGGCCCCCGGCCAAGCCGGGCGACCCGCTTCCATCAGGGGCTCTGCGGATGACGCGGCCGGGGCGCGAGCCACGGCCCCAGTCGGCGCCGACGCGACAACCGCAGAGCGGAATCACGCCAAACCGGTCTCGAATGGGGCTGCTTACCATGGGTTCGACATTGCCATTCATTGACAGTTGCTCAACCACGCTTTTACATTCAGCGGGCAGGTCGAGGAGAAATCCATTCACCGTCGGCCGGCCTCAGGGAGTACCTTCCGCACTACCATCGGAGGACCTCATGGAACACCTGATCAAGAAGATGGCCCAGGACAACGTCTGGCAGAATTGGCTCGCCGCCAACTCGGCCCAGCAGGCCGCGAAGAACGGCTGCATCAGCGCAGCACCCAAGAACGGGTGTATCAGCGCCGCGCCGAAGGCCGGCTGTATCTCCTGATCGGCCGGGGACGCCCGGGATCACCTCTGTGAGAGATCCCTCCCCCACCACAGTATGTTCCCGGGCGCCCCGACTCCGCCCCCCTCATAGCCCATATTTCTTCAGCTATGCGAAACATGAGAAGGAATTAATGAAGGGCCAGCCGACCAGCGAGGTCATCGAGCATATACGCGACATACCGATCTACCAGGAGTCCCTGGCGAAGGGCCACTTCCCCCTGCTCGACAAGCCGGAGATCGCCCGCGGATTCCCCGACAACTGGATGACGCCGCGGCTGGCGGCGGCGCTGGAGAACGGCGAGGCGGAGTTCGTCCTGTCCACGGGCACCAACCACGCCCGGATGCAGATCATCCGGCCTCCGTACTTCCTGCTCCGTTCCTACTACGAGTTGTGGCGGAACCACCCCGACATCGGCGAGACGTGGGAGTCGGGCTGCCGCCGGGTCTCCCTCACCACGGTGCTCGCGACGGAACACGTGGCGCGGGTCAACGCCGCCCGACGCGGCGTGGAGCACAAGGGAATACCCATCCTGGCCGACCGCTGGCTCGACGAGCGCACCTGCTACCTCAACCTGCGGCTGGATCCGGCGCAGTGGGTCCGCAAGGACGTCCTGCGGATGCTCCGCGAGATCGATCTGGCACGGAGCACACACCCCCAGGGCCGGTACCACCTCGACTGCTCCGGCTACCACTTGGCGCACCTGGTGCGGAAGGCGGAGGCCTGGGGCCTGCTGGACGCGTTCCCCGCGCCGGCCAGCGTCATCACCGCCTACGAGTACACCCCGGTGAACGTACGACGGTTCCTGCACCGGCGCTTCGCCTGCCCGGTCATCGATCTGTTCGGCAGTACGGAGTTGGGCTACCTCTACTACAGCGACCGGGAGGGCCGCTACTGCCCCCACCTGGCCGGGATGAGCGTCGAGCTCCTGCCGGTGGCCCCCGGAAGCACGATCCACCAGCTCATCGTCACCAGTGTGCGCAATCCCTACATGCCGCTCGTCCGCTACCGGTCGGGCGATTGTGTGCGCACCCTGGACGGCTCGCCCGACCCCGCGGCGATCACCCAATTCTGCGGCCGTCAGAAGGAATTGCTGAGCACACCGAACGGCCCGGTCGCCCAGGGCGACCTCGACCGGCATATCGCGGACGCTTCCCCCCGGATCTTCCTGCACCAACTGCACCTGCAAGGCGACGCCGACGCCACTCTGTTGCACACGACGTTCACCGACGAACCCCTCGGGGCCACGGAGGCAGCCGCGTTGCGGCAGAGCCTCACCGAACTGACCGGACGGAACTGCCGGATCGAACACCGCACCCACATCCCCATCGGGCGCTCCGGCAAGTACGCCTGGCTCGTCAGCGCCGGTACCTGACGCGCCACCACCTCCCCCCTCAGAAACGGAGTGCCATGACCAGCGGACAGACACTCTCCGCCGACGACCTGAAGCGTCTTCTCGGGGACGCGCTGCACACCGAGGTGGTACGGCATTTCTGCGACCAGGCGCCGGACACACCCCAGGACTTCGTGGAACGTCAGGTCACCGAATGCCTGCGGTACCTCTACCTCGTCTCCCGCTACCGGGACCGGCTGGCCGGGCTTTTCCTGCCCGTCGAACAGGACATCGACGAGATATGGCACTATCTCATCCTGCAAACCCGCGAATATCGCGCGCTGTGCGAAGAACGGCTTCCCGGGCGGTTCTTCATCCATCACCGCAGCATCGCCTACGAGGACTACCAGGAAGAGCCGGGACGCGAACAGGCTTTGGAAGAGGCACTGCGCTGGATCCCCCTCTACTGCCAGGAATTCGGGCCGTTCGACGACGGCGCGCTGCCGCACTGGACCATGGTCCGGTTCCTCCGCGATCAGCTGGGCATTTCCCTCGCGGACATCGCGGAGCTGAAACCCATGGCCATTGCCTGAGTGAAAATCTCCTCGCCCGCATGACGATCGGAAGCTCTCCCTTGTCGACTCGCAGCGGACATCCGGTCGCCACGGGTGGGATTCCGGAACAGCGGCGCATTCTGGCCGTGCTGGTACTGGCCCAGATCATGAGCGGCGCCGGTCTCACCGCGGGGATAACCGTCGGAGCCCTGCTCGCCGAGGAGATGCTCGGCTCCACCGGCCTCGCGGGAGTACCGAGCGCGCTCTTCACCGCGGGGGCCGCACTCGGCGCACTCGGCATCGGCCGGCTCTGCGCCCGCTGGGGCCGCCGCCCCGGACTGACACTGGGCTACGCGACCGGGGCGCTCGGCAGCGTCGGTGTCGTGGTGGCCGCCGCCACCGGCAGCGCGGCGCTGCTCTTCCCGGCCCTCGTGGTGTACGGGATGGGTACGGCGACCGGCCTCATGGCGCGCTACGCCGGCGCGGACCTGGCCTCCCCCGCCCGACGCGGACGGGCCGTGAGCACGGTGCTCTTCGCCACCACCCTGGGCGCGGTGACCGGCCCCATGCTGGTGGGGCCGGCCGGCGAGGCGGCGCACGTCTGGGGCGTGCCGCGTCTCGCCGGGCCCTTCCTGCTGGCGGCCGCGGCGTTCGCCGCCACCGCGGTCGTCCTCGCCTGTCTGCTGCGGCCCGATCCGCTCCGGCTCGCCCAGGAGCTGGCCGTCCGGGCGGCGGGCGCCCCGGACGAGGCCGTGGACACCGGCGAGGAGGGTGGGGCGGGTACGGACGGGCCCCACGCCGGGGCCGCGGCGCCCGCCGGGCGTCACGACGTCGCCGTCGGCGCCACGGTGATGATCCTGACCCAGGTCGTGATGATCGGGATCATGACGATGACACCGGTGCACATGCTGGCGCACGGTCATACCGCCCGGGCCGCGGGGCTCGTGATCTCCCTGCACGTCGGAGCGATGTTCCTGCCCTCCCCGCTCACCGGGCTGCTCGTCGACCGGGTCGGCGGACGCCGGGTCGCCTGCGCGTCCGGACCGCTGCTGCTGGCGGCCGGGGCACTGGCCGCCCTGTCACCCGCGGGCTCGACGCCCGCGCTCGGCGCCGCTCTCGTACTCCTCGGCCTGGGCTGGAACTTCGGGCTGATCAGCGGCACCGCGATCGTCACCGACGCCCTGCCCCCGGACCGGCGCGCCACGACCCAGGGGCTGGTGGACGTGGGGCTCGCGGCCGCCGGAGCGGCCGGAAGCCTGGCGTCCGGCCTGGTCGTCGCGTGGGACGGCTACCCGGCACTGGCCCTGACGGGCGGGCTGGCCGCCCTGTTGGTGCTGCCGCTGGCCGGCCGGTTCCCGCGCCGCGCACCGCGCACGGCCGGTACCAGCGGGCCGGGCGGGTGAGGGCGGTGCCAAAAGCCTTACGAGGGTCGGGGTAAGGCAGGGCCTTTCGGGCCGGCGGACGATCTCCGTGACGTCGAACCGTGCCCCTCGCGCTTTGGCCAAACGCTATTCGCTTGCCTCCCGGATGCTTCGACGCCCTTCCCCTTCACGGTCGGGAGCGCGGGGCCGAAGCCCTCGCTCACCAGCGGAAAGGTCCCTCCCGTTAACGAAACCTTTAACGATGCTTTGGCGGGCCGGCCGCACAGAACCAGCGTAAAACGGATAACCCAAAGGTTGGGGCTCCCCATACAGCACATCGTGGGCTTAACTTAGGTGGCATGACGTCCCCCCGCTCCACCTTCGGCGGCGGCTACTACGCCGCGTCGTTCCCCGAAACTCCGATCTACGACTCCTTGGTCGCGGAGCGGGGAACCCCTCAGATCGCTCCCATCCGGGTTCCGGCCGCCTATGACAGCGGCAACAGCTACCTGCCGGCCCTGCCGTCGGCGCTGCCCGCCCTGCCCGCGGCCCCGTCGCAGCAGACCGGCTACGGCTACCCGCAGCAGCAGCCGGTGCCGCAGTACCAGCAGGCTCCGGCGCAGCACGCGCCGATGCAGCCCGCCCAGTTGCAGCACGCGCCCGCGCCGTACATCCCGCAGCAGCCCTCGGCGGTCCGCGGCTACCCGCAGCAGCCCCAGCAGCCGCGGCCCGCGCCCGCCACCGGGTACGAGTCGATGCGCCCGGCCTCGCCGCGGCCCGCGCCGGCGCAGTCGCCGTACGAGGACCCGTACAACCGTCCGTACCAGAGCCGGGGGTACTGAACCCGCGACTCCGTGCGTCGAGGTGCGCCGGGGGACGCACCGGGCATCAGCCGCATCCAGGACATCCGGGTGTCGGTCGGGGCCCGCTAATCCACGCGTACGGGGTCAGAAGTTGCTGGCAGGATGGGCGCATGAGCTTTCCCGTGCTCCGTTCGGCCCACGTCTATCCGGTGAAGTCGCTTGCCGCCCGCGCCTGCGACCTGGTCGCCGTCGAGCCATGGGGACTCGACGGCGACCGCCGCTGGATGCTGGTCGACAAGGCGGCCAGGGCCGTCACACAGCGTCAGCAGCCCTCCATGGCGCGGATCTCGGCCGAACCTCTGCCGGGCGGCGGCGTGCTCCTGTCCGCGCCGGGCTTTCCGCCCCAGCGCGTCGAGGGGCCGGACGCCGGACGCGTCATCACCGTAAAGCTGCACCGGGACACCGTGGTGGTGGAGGAGGCGCCCGGCGACGCCCATGACTGGCTGAGCGCGGTCCTCGGCACGGAGGTCCGGCTCGTGCATCTCGACGATCCGTCGCACCGCAGGCCCGTCGACCCGCGCTTCGCCCGGCCCGGGGACATGGTCTCCCTCGCCGACGGCTACCCTCTGCTGGCGACCACCACTGCGTCGCTCGCCGCGCTCAACACCCTGATCGCCGCCGGCGGGCGGCCCGGGGAGGGCCCGCTGCCGATGGACCGTTTCCGGCCCAACGTAGTGATCGGGGAGACCGAGGCGTGGGCGGAGGACCGCTGGCGGCGGATCGCCATCGGCGATGTCGCCTTCACGGTGGCCAAGCCCTGCAGCCGCTGCGTGATCGCGACGACCGACCAGCGCACCGCCGAGCGGGGCAGGGAACCGCTGCTCACGCTGGCCCGCCACCGGCGCTTCGGCAAGCAGTTGGTCTTCGGCCAGAATCTGATTCCCGAGGGGACGGGAGTGATCAGGGTCGGGGACGCCGTCCGGATCCTCGACATCCTGGATGGATAGCTGCATGGACCGACAGATCGACAGAAGGGGCAGGGGGACGGGGCGTGTGGGTGCTGTGGGCACTGCTGCGCGGGCGGGGCAGTCCGCTGCGCCGTGCCACCGACCGCCGCGAGGCCTGGGTGGCGCTCGGAGCGCTGGTGCTCCTCGTGGTGGGCGCACCGGCCGCCGGCTGGGCGGGCTGGACGGCGGCCGACGCCGCCCTCCAGCGGTCGGTACGGGCCCAGCACGAGGAGCGTCACTTCGTCGACGCGGTCGTGGTGGGCCCGGCGGGGCGGGAACGGTTCGCCGGTGATCCCGCGGGCGGCGTCGAACGGGCCGCGCGCCCCTATGGGGTGGTGGCGTCCTGGGAGGCCCCGGACGGCAGTCCGCGCAGCGGAAAGGTGGCCACCTCCTCGCGGCCGGGCGGCCCGGGGTCCCCGGTGCGGATCTGGACGGACGCGGCGGGCCATCCGGTGCCGCCGCCGATGGACGGGCGCACCGCCCGCACCCACGCGGTGCTGGGCGGCATCGGCACGTTCCTGGTCGCCGCCGCCTGCGTCGAGGCGGGCCGCCGGCTGACCGTGCGACGCATGGTCCGGCGGCGGTACACCCGGCTGGACCGGGAGTGGGCCGCGGCCGGTCCGGACTGGGGAAGGGCCGGAAAGGGCGGCTGACCACGGCCTCCCCCGGCCGGGAGCGGACGGGGGGAGACATGGCTCCGCGGGGTGGACTCGTCAACTCCCGCCCCTCACGCGCGCTACGGTGGTCCGACCCCGTCCGCCTCCCCGGCGACGGACGGACCCGAGGCATCGCACAGCACGAGGTGGGGGCAGAGCAACGCCATGGCACAGGGCACGGTCCAGGTGACGCACACCGGCACATCGCGATGGCGCCGCCGCACGGGCGAGTACGCCTCCCTCTCCGCGGCCCTGGAGGCGGCAGCCGACGGCGACGTCCTCACCGTCGCGCCCGGGACCTACCGGGAGAACCTCGTCGTCCACCGCGCGGTGACGCTGCGCGGGCCCGAGGGATCGGTCGGTTCCGTGCGGATCGCGCCGGTCGACGGCGTACCGCTGACCGTGCGCGCCTCCGCGGTCATCCAGGACCTCCATGTCGAGGGCCAGGACTCGGCGGCCCCGGCCCTGCTGGTCGAGGACGGCACGGCGGAGCTGACGGACCTGCGGATCGTGACGCGGTCGGCCGCGGGCATCGAGGTGCGCGGCGCGGCCCGGCCCACCGTGCGGCGGTGCACGGTCGACAATCCGGCCGGGGTCGGCATCGCCGTGCTGGACGGTGCGGGCGGTGTGTTCGAGGAGTGCGAGATCGTCTCCGCGGGCCAGTCCGGGGTCTCGGTCCGCGACGGAGGGCATCCGCGCCTGGACCGCTGCCGGATCCACCACGCGTCCGGGGCGGGGATCGGCGTCACCGGCGAGGGCAGCGGCCTGGAGGCGTTCGGCTGCGAGGTGTACGAGATCAAGGGCAGCGGCATCCAGGTCACCGCCCGGGCCTCGGCCCACCTGACCGACTGCACCGTGCACCGCACCTCCGCGGACGGCGTCACACTGGACACCGACGCGGTGCTCACCCTCGCCGACTGCGACATCCACGACATCCCGGAGAACGCCGTCGACCTGCGATCGCGTTCGGTGCTCACGCTGACCCGCTCCACCGTCCGCCGCTTCGGACGCAACGGGCTCTCGGTCTGGGACCCGGGGACCCGGGTCGACGCCAACCAGTGCGAGATCCACGACAGTACGGGCGACTACCCGGCGGTCTGGGTCAGCGACGGCGCGACGGTGATACTGGACGCCTGCCGGGTGCACGACGTGCCCGACGCCCTGTTCGTCCTCGACCGGGGGTCGCGCGCCGACGTCGTGGACAGCGACCTCTCCCAGATCCGCAACACCGCCGTCTCGGTGAGCGACGGGGCCACCGCCCAGCTGGACGACTGCCGGATCCGGGAGGCGTCCACGGGCGCCTGGTTCCGCGACCACGGCAGCGGCGGCACGCTGAACAACTGCACCATCGACGCGGCGCAGACCGGGGTCATCGTCACCAAGGGCGCGGACCCCACCATCGAGCGCTGCACGGTCACCTCGCCGGCCGAGGCGGGGTTCTACGTCTCGGCCGAGGGCCGGGGCACCTTCGACAGCTGCCGGGTGACGGGCAGCGAGGGCTACGGCTTCCACATCATGGACGGCTGCCGCACCACGCTCACCCGCTGCCGCACCGAGCGGTGCGCCCGGGGCGGTTACGAGTTCCCCGAGGGCGACGCCGGCACGACCGGCCCGGTGGCCCAGGACTGCACGAGCGACGAGAGCGGTCTGCGTACGGCTTCGGCCCCGCCGCCGCCCGCGGTGCTGACGGAGACCCGGTCCACGCCCGGTCTGCTGGGCGCGCTGCCCGGGCAGCGCGCGGTCGAGCCCGCTCCGGAGCCGGTCGTGCCGGCGGAGCCGGCCCGGGACTCCTCGGCGGTCCTCGGCGAGCTGGACGCGCTGGTGGGCCTGGACAGCGTCAAGCGCGAGGTGCGGGCGCTGACCGACATGATCGAGGTGGGCCGCCGCCGTCAGGAGGCCGGGCTCAAGGCCGCGTCCGTCCGCCGGCACCTCGTCTTCACCGGCTCCCCCGGTACGGGCAAGACCACGGTGGCCCGGCTGTACGGGGAGATCCTGGCCTCGCTCGGGGTGCTGGAGCGCGGCCACCTGGTCGAGGTGTCCCGGGTGGACCTGGTCGGCGAGCACATCGGCTCGACGGCGATCCGGACCCAGGAGGCGTTCGACCGGGCGCGTGGCGGAGTGCTGTTCGTCGACGAGGCGTACGCCCTCTCGCCCGAGGACTCCGGCCGGGACTTCGGGCGGGAGGCCATCGACACGCTGGTGAAGCTGATGGAGGACCACCGGGACGCGGTGGTCGTGATCGTCGCGGGCTACACCCACGAGATGGAGCGGTTCCTCACCGTCAACCCCGGGGTGGCCTCGCGGTTCTCGCGGACCATCACCTTCCATGACTATCTCCCCGAGGAGCTGCTGCGGATCGTCGAGCAGCAGGCCGAGGAGCATGAGTACAGCCTGGCGGAGGGCACCGGGGAGGCGCTGCTGAAGTACTTCACGGCGCTGCCCAAGGGCCCCGCCTTCGGCAACGGCCGCACCGCCCGCCAGACCTTCGAGTCGATGGTGGAGCGGCATGCGGGCCGGGTCGCCCAGCTCGCCGAGACGAGCACGGACGACCTGACCCTGCTCTACCCGGAGGATCTCCCCGAGCTGCCCTTCTGAGGGCCCGCCTCCGCCTGCCGGGGGACGAGCGGGCCCAACTCGGCGAGGAGATCGGCCCGCTCCTCGGCGAAGGCGGGGTCGGCCTGGTAGTCGGAGTGCCCGAGGATCGGTTCGGGCAGCGGGAGCTTCGTGGTCCGCCCGTAGGCCAGCGGGTCCTTCAAGGGGCCCCGGTCGACGCCCGGGTCGCGTTCGGCGCGGATGCGGACGGGGCCGCCGATCGGGTCGGTGTCCCGCCACAGGTTGCGCCAGCAGTGCACCGAGCGGTGCAGCCCGAGCAGGGGCTCGGGGCCGAAGTAGGCCGGGAACCACCGGCCGTACAGCCGCTCCAGGGGTGAGCCGTAGGTGAGGAGCGCGACCCGGCGGCGGGTCGCGTCGGGCAGTTGCCAGACGGCGGACGCGGCGAGCACGCTGCCCTGCGAGTGGCCCGAGATGACGAGTCGGCCCCGGGGCGTGGTCGCCGTCCAGGCGGACATCCGGGAGGCGAGGTCGGGAACCGCGCGCTCGGCGTAGCACGGGGGTGCGAAGGGGTGGGCGGCGCGCGGCCAGAAGGTGCCCACGTCCCAGAGGATGCCGATGGTGCGGCGGGCCGAGGCGTCCTTGTAGGCACGGCGGCCGCCGGCGACGAACAGGACGAAGCCGAAGCCGATCAGCCAGGAGCCGGTCGACTGCGCGGCCTCGGCGAACGATTCGACGAGCGGCCAGCTCCCGTCGGCGGCCCGGCCCGGCACCTCGTCACTGCGCCAGGAGCCGGCGATCGCGCCCGCCCCGAGCAGCAGGGTGGCCCCGGAGACCACGCCGACGATCCAGGGCGCCGAGTCGGTGAGGGCGGCGGTCGCGCGGATCCGGGCGATGCGGCGGGTACGGCCCTCGTCGGGCGGTTCGGGGGCGTACTCCGCCTCGATGAGCGGGCCCAACCGGCGGGCGGTGCGCGTGGTGCGGACGATCAGCACCAGGACCGGGACGAGCAGGAGCAGCAGGAGCACCGGGATGACGGAGGCCTGCCAGCTCAGCAGGACGGGGGGCCCGGCGATGTCGGTGCCGTGGCCCATGCCCGGGCTCCCCGGGCCGTCGAGCCAGTCGGCGACGCGCTGGGCCACTCCGCCGGTCATCACTCCGCCGAGGGCGCAGGCGAGCATCGCGACCGCGGGGCCGCCGAGTCCGTGCAGGACGGTGCGCGGTTCGGGGGTGCGCCGGTAGAGGCTGTGGGCGACCACGGCGAGGGCCACGACGAGGACGCCCTGGCCGAGGGTGAGGAGCCGGAAGGCGGTCTCGCCGGGCAGACTGCCCGAGGACTGCCAGTCCGGGCGCGACCAGGAGGCGTACACGACGGCGAGGGCGAGCAGGGCGAGCGCGGAGCCGGGCAGATAGGTGATGAGGGCGGCGTCCAGTTTGGTGTCGCGGGTCCGTTCGCTGCGGCCCCGGCGGCAGACGACCGCGATGACGATGAGCGCGCACAGGACGATGCCGCCCTCGACGGCCGCGCCGAGGAACGGGGGCACCGGTCCTTCGGCGCTCCGGTCGTGCCGGGCGGCGGCGCCGGCGACGGCCGCGGCGACGGTGAGGAACCCGGCCGCCGTGTGGGCGGCGCGGAGCCGGGCGACGATGCGGCGGCCGTACCAGAAGCCGGGCCTGCCGAGCGCGGGGCGGCTCGGGCCGGGCGGGCGCGGGGCGTCGGTCTCCGGGTCGGGTGCGTCGGGGCCGTGGGCCTCGTGCACCCCTTCGGGGTCGTGGGCGCCGTCACCGATGTCCCCTTCGTCCAGGGGGCGTTGGGACTCGTACGCGCTCCAGGTCCGGTTGGACAGATACCACAGGAGCCCCACCAGGGCCACGGGCACGACGGCGGCCAGGGCGAGGCGGCGGCCGGGCTGCGACCACCAGCCGCCCTGCTGGGCCGACAGGAAGCCGAGCCAGGAGCGGCGTTCGGCGCAGGCCTCGGCACCCGCGCACTGCCAGGCCAGCAGGTCCAGGGCGACTTCGCAGGCGGCCGCCGTGAGCAGCACGGTGAGGCTGAGCGCGACGAGCCGCACCAGCACGCCGTACAGCCGGACCGCGCGGGTGCGGCCGGTGGCGGTGGGGCGCATCCAGTGGGCGAGGTTGACCACCATGAACGGCAGGAGCAGCAGCCACAGGGCGCGGGAGCCGTTGCCGGAGGTGAGGCCGGACCAGCAGTACGCCTCGGCGACGGGCTCGTCCCGGTAGCGCTCGGGGTGCTTCTCGCCGTGGGCGTCCTCGGTGCGCCGGTACACGGCCGCGGTCTCGTCCCCGGTGACGCGGACGGTACGGGGGTCGCCCAGCATCTCCTGCGGGGTGGCGCCGCCGACGCCGTGGACGAGCAGTTCCAGTGCGGCCCCGGTGTGCTGGGCAGCCGGGGAGGAGGGCGGGGACGGGGGCAGGGCGGCAGGAGCCAAGGGGGACTCTCTCTCGGGCGCGTCGGCCTCGCGGCCGACGAGGACGTGCTCAGGAGCGGATGGGTGCGGGGCCGGGACGTCGTGGGCCCCGGGCGTGGTGACACCCGCCGGTCGAAGCCCAGGATTCCGGGCACGGGCAGGGTGCGTGAAGCGGTCTCACGGAATCTCCCCAGGTGATACGCCGGACATGCCTGCGTGGCAGGATGAGCGTGTCGCGCAGACGGCTGCGGACCGTACGGCAGAGGGAAGGACCGGACCCGGCGTTGAGCGAGAATCAGAACCTGCTCGCGGAGCAGCGACGTGCGCTGATCCTCGACGAGGTGCGCAGGCGTGGTGGAGTCCGGGTCAACGAGCTGACCCGGAAGCTGAACGTCTCCGACATGACGATCCGCCGGGACCTGGACGCGCTGGACCGCCAGGGCGTGATCGAGAAGGTCCACGGCGGCGCGGTCCCGGTCGTCGAGGCGAGTACGCACGAGCCCGGGTTCGAGGCGAAGTCGGCGCTGGAGCCGAGCGCCAAGGAGGACATCGCGCGGACGGCGGCGGCGTTGGCGGTGCCCGGCAGTGCGATCGCGCTCTCGGGCGGGACGACGACCTTCGCGCTGGCCCGGCATCTGCTGGACGTGCCGGATCTGACGGTGGTGACCAACTCGGTGCGGGTGGCCGACGTGTTCCACGACGCGCAGCGTCCGGCCGGGGGGCGCGGCGCGCGGCCCGGGGCGGCGACGGTGGTGCTGACGGGCGGGGTGCGCACTCCCTCGGACTCGTTGGTCGGGCCGGTCGCGGACCGGGCCATCGACTCCCTCCACTTCGATGTGCTGTTTCTCGGCGTGCACGGGATCTCGGCCGAGGCCGGGCTCTCGACGCCCAACCTCGCGGAGGCGGAGACCAACCGCCGTTTCGTCCGGGCGGCGCGCCGGATCGTGGTCGTGGCCGATCACACCAAGTGGGGCACGGTGGGCCTGAGTTCCTTCGCGGCGCTGGAGGAGGTCGACACGTTCGTCACGGACGCCGGTCTGGCCCCGGGGACGCGCGCGGAGATCGAGGAACGTCTGCCGGGTCTGCTGGTGGCGGGCGACTCTCCCGCCGGGGCCGCCGACGCTTCGCCCGCCACCGAGGGCTGAGGCGGGGCGCTCCGGATTCCGTTCGGATCGGCGGGTACGCCGGACACCCCATAGGATCGTGGTGTGGCCGTCTTCCGGATCGAGCGCTTCTCCCCTCTCCCCGCAGCCGAGGCATGGCGCCGGGTGACCGACTGGGAACGGCACGGCGCGCAGGTGCCGTTGACCGCGATCTCGGTCCCGACCGGGCTTCCCTCGCAGCTCGGGACGGTCTTCGTGGCGCGTACGGGGCTGGGCCCGCTGGCGTTCGACGATCCGATGGAAGTGGTGCGGTGGACGCCGCCCGCCGGGGGCCGGGCCGGGGTCTGCCGACTGGAGAAGCGGGGGGCCGTGGTGCTGGGCCGGGCCTCGATCGACGTGCTTCCCACGGATTCCGGTTCCCATGTGGTCTGGGTCGAGGAACTGCGGGTGCGGCTGGTGCCCCGGTGGGGTGATCCGCTGCTCGCCTCCACCGGACGGCGGATGTTCGGCAAGGTCCTGGACGCCCTGCTCGCCTCTCCCGGCGACCGGTAGGACCGCCGGGGAGGCGGACGTCGGCTTCTCCGCGAAGATCGCCGACGACCGGGTGGCCGCTTCGGCGCGGGCGATGTGACCGTCACACGATTGACTCGTTTGTCGGTATGACATCCCAGCCACGGCCCGGAAGGCACCCATTTCATGCCGATCCACCAACCGCAGCAGCGGACCGACGCACATCCCGACCGCACGGGCGTGCAGCAGGCCGAGGCCGCCCTCGTGGAGCACTATCCCCGCCTGGTACGGCTCGCCTACGTCGTCCTGCCGCCGGCGCTCGGGCGGCACCGCCGGGTCCTGGCCGCGCACGCCGTCGTCCAGCGGGCCCTGCCCGCTGCCGGGAGCCGCGTGCGGCACCCGCGGGTCCCCGCCCAGTCCCGCGGGTCGGATGCTCCGGAGGGCCCGGAGCCCGCGCCGGAGGGCGTCGGGCCGGAACAGGGCGCCTCGGGCGCCGCGTACGGATGGATGCGGCTGCGGGTGCTGCGAGCGGCGCTGGCCCACGAGCGGCGGCCCCGTTGGTGGCCCGGAAGGCTCCCGGCTCCGGCCGCGCTGCGTCCGGCCGTGCCGGTGGTGTGGGGGCTGCGGCTCTTCCCCCGGGCGGGCGGCGTCGATGAACTGGCCCTGGACCGGGCCCTGTCCGCAGTGCCCGGGGCGGTCAGGGCGGCGTTCGCCCTCCAATTGCTGGAAGGGCTCGACGAGTCCGGGGCGCGGGAGCTGCTGGCCGGGGCGGCGGTGGCGGATCCGGCGGACGCGGTGCGCCGGGCGGCCCGGCTGGGGAGGCCGGACCGGGCCGGGGCGCAGGCGATGCTCAGGTCCGGCGAGTTCGACCCGTGCACGGTCCAGACCCGCCCCAGCGACCTGCTGCGGCGCAGGCACCGGGTGCGGGCGGTGGCCGCGGCGCTGTGCGTGGTGGCCGGAGGCCTGGCTTTCGCCGTCGACGCGGGGACGCGGCCCGCGGGCGACGACCGGAACCCGGCGGGCGCAGCGGCCCCGGTGCTCGATCCGGCAGGGCTGCTGCGGACGTCGGCGGACCGGTGGGCGGACACCTCGCGCGTCGACTTCACCGCCTGGCCCGCCCGGGGCGGGCGCACGGGCGACGGCGAGCTGCTGGGCCGGGCGCTGCGGGCCTGGTCCGGTCCGCCGGGCACGGTCCGGGTGTCCACCACGCCGGGCACGGTGGCGGTCCCGCCCGCCCAGCCGCCCCGGCTGCTGTTCGCGGGTGAGGTGGACGGGGCGGCCGTGGTGCTGTTCCACGACGGCGGGGTCCGGGTGGTGAGGTACGCGGAGCCGTTGTCCGGGTCCGGTGGGGCGGCGCTCGACTTCGCGCGGACCGATGACGCGGACGTGACGACGGGCGCGGCCGTCGTCGTCAGCCGTACGGGCGACAGCGCGCGGTTCCTGCTCGCCCCCTGGATCGCCGGGGCCACCACCCGGGACCTGCTCGCGCCGGCCACCCCGGGGCAGCCGCTGGAGGTCGGGCGGGACGGGGTCACCGCCCCGGTGCCCCGGCCCGCCGCGGGCGGGGCGTGCGACTCCTGGCCGGTGCTCCAACTGCGTTCGTCCGGGCGGATCGTGGAGAAGCACGCCTTCCTGGTGACGGATCTGGGCGACCTGGCTCCGGCGCATCTGACGTACACCCCGAAGCCCGGCCGGGGCGCGCCGGCCCGGCAGCCGCGCGAGGCGACGGGCGCCGAGGCGCTGCTCGCCTGGGCGCGTACGGCGTGTTCCCTGCGGACCCTGTCGGGTTCCGGGGTGCGGGCGGTCAACAACTGGGCCTTCGCCGAGCAGAAGCTGCCCGAGGGCAGGGCTTCGGCCGGCTGGCTGTGCACCCGGGCCGACACCTGGCGGGGCCCCGGCCGGGTGCTGGTGCAGTTCCTCGGCCCCGCGGCCTCGCCCACGGACCCGGCCGCGGTGGTCGCCGACCGCGACGACACGGCCCTGTGCAGCAGGTTCGGGCAGCACGTCCTGGCGGGCACCCACTGGAAGGCGGCCTCCGGCCGGTGGTACGTCCTGGCGGCGGGAAGCCGGGCGGTGACCCGGATCGAGGCGACCGGGGCGGTGCGGGGCGCGGCGGGCGGGGCGACGTTCGCGGTACGGGCGCCCCGTGACGCCGAGGTGGAGCTGACGGCGTCGCTGCGCGGGGGCGAGACGCTGGCGGCGGTGCGCTGAGCCGGAGGGGGCCCGGGAGACGTCACCCGCTGGTATCGATGCCGCCGTACGGAGTGCCCGACCGGTCGGATGGGCGGTACGGTGCCAGACTCGGCAGGGTGACGGATCTTGACGACGCCTCTGACAGCGGCTCCGGCGACCCGCGTCCCGCCGACGGCCCGGACACCCCCGACAGTTCGCGTCCGCGTGCTCTGGTGACCGGGGCGACCGGCTACATCGGCGGCCGGCTGGTGCCCGCCCTGCTCGATGCGGGGTACCGGGTGCGCGCCCTCGCCAGAACGCCGCGGAAGCTGCGCGACTATCCCTGGGCGGACCGGGTCGAGGTGGTGCGCGGCGATGTGACCGACGCCGCGTCCCTGGCGGAGGCGGCGCGGGACGTCGATGTGGCGTACTACCTGGTGCACGCGCTCGGTTCCGGTTCGGACTTCGAGGAGACCGACCGCAGGGCGGCCCGGACCTTCGGCGAAGAGGCGCGGGCGGCCGGGGTGCGCCGGATCGTGTACCTGGGCGGGCTGACCCCGAGCGGGGTGCCGGAGCGGAACCTGTCGCCGCATCTGCGCTCGCGGGCCGAGGTGGGGCACATCCTGCTGGACTCCGGGGTGCCGACGGCGGTGCTGCGAGCGGCGATCGTGATCGGCTCGGGGTCCGCCTCGTTCGAGATGCTGCGGTATCTCACCGAGCGGCTGCCGCTGATGATCACCCCGAGCTGGGTGCGGACCCGGATCCAGCCGGTGGCCGTACGGGACGTCGTCCGGTATCTGGTGGGGAGCGCGAAGCTGCCCGAGGACGTGAACCGGGCCTTCGACATCGGGGGCCCGGACGTCATGACGTACCGGGACATGATGCAGCGCTACGCCCGGGTGGCGGGGTTGCGGCGACGGCTGATCCTGCCGGTGCCGGTGCTCACCCCGACGCTCTCCAGCCGCTGGGTCGGTCTGGTCACCCCGGTGCCCAGCTCCATCGCCCGGCCGCTCACGGAGTCGCTGCGTCACGAGGTGGTGTGCCGGGAGGACGACATCAAGGAGTACGTCCCCGATCCGCCGGACGGGTCCATCGGTTTCGACCGGGCGCTGCGCCTGGCCCTGAAACGGATCCAGGAGGCGCGGGTCGACACCCGCTGGTCCAACGCCTCGGTGCCCGGCGCGCCGAGCGACCCGCTGCCCACGGACCCGGAGTGGGCGGGCGGCAGCCTCTACCGCGACGAGCGGGAGCTGACCGTGCCGGTCGGGCCGGACGCGCTGTGGCGGGTGATCGAGGGCATCGGGGGGGAGAACGGCTGGTACTCCTTCCCGTTGGCCTGGGCGGTACGCGGCTGGCTCGACCGGCTCGTCGGCGGGGTGGGGCTGCGGCGCGGCCGCCGGGACGCCCAGCGGCTGCGGGTGGGCGACTCGCTGGACTTCTGGCGGGTGGAGGAGATCCTGCCGGGCGAGCTGCTGCGACTGCGGGCCGAGATGCGGGTGCCGGGCCTGGCCTGGCTGGAGCTGTCGGTGCGCCGCGACGACCGGGGCCGGACGGTGTACGGGCAGCGCGCCCTGTTCCATCCGCGCGGGCTGTTCGGTCACGCGTACTGGTGGAGCGTGTGGCCCTTCCACTCGGTGGTGTTCGGCGGGATGGCTCGCAACATCGCCGAGGCCGCCGCCGCCGAGGAGAAGGAACGGCGGGCGTCGATGGCCGACAGTGGTACGGACAACTGACGGTCCTGCCGCTAGGGTGTGCCCGGCCCAACACGCCGCAGACCACCGAGAGGTGCACGCGATGGCACGCCTACTCCGTACCGTGGGACGGGAGTTCGTCGATTCCGCGCCGATTCGTCTGGTGTTCGCCGCCGAGGTGTCCGCGCCCGTGGGCGTGGTGTACCGCGCGCTCGCCGAGGATGTCGCGTCCTGGCCGTCCTGGTTCACCGCCGTCACCCTGGCCGCGCCCACCCATGAGGGGGCGGGCCGCGAGGTGCGGCTGCGGGGCGGCGTCCGGTTCCGCGAGACGATCGTGGCCGCCGAACCGGACACGTGCTACGCCTACCGGGCCGACGAGTCCAACGCACCGGGTCTCCGGGCCCTGTTGGAGGAGTGGCGGCTCACTCCGGAGGGGTCCGGAACTCGGGTGCAGTGGACCTTCGCCGCCGACGGGACGGGGCTGTTCCGCCTGGTGCTGAGCCTCGCGCGGGCGGGGGTGGGCCGGTCCTTCCGGGACGCCGTGCGCCGCCTGGACGCGCGGCTGGCGACGACGGCGCCCTGAGCTGTGCGGCCGGAGCAGGCCTCAGCAGGGCCAGGTTCCGGTGGTGAGGAAGGCATCGATGGCGGCGGTGTACGGGGCGATGTCCAGGCCCTGTTCCTCCAGCCACGAGTCGGAGTAGTACTTGTCCAGGTAGCGGTCGCCCGGGTCGCACAGCAGCGTGACGACGCTCCCGCGCTCGCCCCGCTCCACCATCTCGGCGATCAGCTTGAACGCACTCCACAGTCCGGTGCCCGTCGACCCGCCCGCCTTCCGGCCGATGGCGCGCTCCAGGGCGCGGACGGCGGCGACGCTCGCGGCGTCGGGCACCTTCATCATGCGGTCGATGGCGCCGGGCACGAAGCTGGGCTCCATGCGCGGGCGGCCGATGCCCTCGATGCGCGAGCCGCGGTCGCTGGTGGCGAGCGGGTCGTGGTTGGTCCAGCCGTCGAAGAAACAGGAGTTCTCCGGGTCGGGCACACAGATACGGGTGTCGTGCTGGAGGTAGTGGACGTAGCGGGCGATGGTCGCCGAGGTGCCGCCGGTCCCGGCGGTGGCGACGATCCAGGCGGGCTCCGGGTAGCGCTCCAGGCGCAGCTGCTGGTAGATCGACTCCGCGATGTTGTTGTTGCCGCGCCAGTCGGTGGCGCGCTCCGCGTAGGTGAACTGGTCCATGTAGTGCCCGCCGGTCTCGGCGGCGAGGGCCGCGGACTGTTCGTACATGGTGCGCGAGTCGTCCACGAAGTGGCACCGCCCGCCGTGGAATTCGATGAGCCGCGTCTTCTCCGGGCTGGTGGTGCGCGGCATCACGGCGATGAACGGGACGCCGATCAGTTTGGCGAAGTACGCCTCCGACACGGCCGTCGAGCCGCTGGACGCCTCGATGACCGGCCTGTCGGGCCGGATCCAGCCGTTGCAGAGCCCGTACAGGAAGAGCGAGCGGGCGAGGCGGTGCTTGAGGCTGCCGGTGGGGTGCGTCGACTCGTCCTTGAGATAGAGGTCGATGCCCCACACCTCGGGCAGCGGGAAGCGCAGCAGGTGGGTGTCGGCGGAGCGGTTCGCGTCGGCCTGGACCTTGCGCACGGCCTCCTTCAGCCAGGCCCGGTACTCCGGGTCGCTGCGGTCGACGTCCACGGTCGCCCTGGCCCCGTGCCCGGCTGCGTGCTCACTGGTGTCCATGGGCCTGCTCCTGTTGGTCGTCGATCCGGTGCTCGCACCTCCACGATATGCACCCCACCTGCGCAAACGGTCACTTTGATGGCCCATAGCGCTGCCTTTGACCACCGCCCGCGAGGGCGGCGGCGACGGGCGGTGCGGCCGAGGACCCGTCGTACTTATGGGCCCTCTGGCGATCCGGCCCGCACCGGGGCACACTGCACAGCAGGGAGTGGTGTCGAAGGGGGGCGAATCCGCCATGACGGACGTCGAGTTCAGTGCTTCGGGGGTCAGGATCGAGCGGTTCACCAGATCGCTGACCAGGGCTGGTCAGGTGGTGGTGAAGGACGGGCGGCTGTCGCTGCTCACGAGCAACGGGCGGGAGATCGACAGCGCCCCGGTGGGCTCGGTCAGCGCCCGCACGTGGTGGTTCATCGCGGCGGATTCCGTCATCGCCCGGGTGAACGGGGTGCGCTACCGGTTGACGATGGGGCAGCGCAGCCGCAGACGCGACGGGACGGCTCCACTGCGGCGCTTCCTGGAGGCGCTGCGCCACGCGCGCGGCCGCCGGGACTGACCGGGGCCGGTAGGGGCCCGGCGGGCCGGTTCGCGGGCCGCCGGGCTCCGCCGCGAGTTGCGGAGCCGTATCCCCTGGGCCACGCTGGTCCCATGTCACTGAAGGTGCACCCTCGGTGACAGAGCGATCCGCTCCACGGACCGGATCGCGCGACACGAGCAGACACGACAAGAGCAGAGCGGGTTCGGCAGTCAAGTCGTCCGCCGGCTCCGTTCGTTTCTCTTCTCTTCTTCCGGACCTATTTCGGGGAGTCGCAGCCGTGATCAGCGAGCCAAGCAGGCACTGCACGGTGGAGCTCCAGGCCCTGCCGTCGCGGATCGGTCAGGTCCGCAGAATCATTTCGGCGCAACTGCGCTACTGGCATCTCGATCCTCTGATCGACCAGGCGGCCCTGGGCGTCACCGAGCTTCTCACCAATGTCCACCGGCACGCACAGCCGGACAAGTCATGCACCGTCGACATTGAGCTGCTGCTCGACCGTCTGACGGTCTCCGTCCACGACCACGACCCGCGCCTGCCCACGGTGAACGAGGCGGACTCGTTCGCCACGTCGGGCCGGGGGCTGGCCCTGATCGCCGCCGTCAGCGAGAGCTGGGGCGTGCGACCGATCGGCTCGGCCGGGAAGGCCGTCTGGTTCACCCTGCCCGCGGCCACCGGCGCCTCGACCCTGCCACCGCTCGCGGTCTACGGGTCGATGACCGACGGGCCGTTCGGGGCCGTGACCATCACCCCCGACGACATCGTGGCCGCGCCCGCCCGGTCGGCCGTCGTCGGCTGACCGGGCCGGGCGGGGCGGGTAGGGGTCACGCCCCAGCGCTGACGGCGGGGACCTGCGGGCGTCAGGCCAACGCCGCGAGCGGGTCGTCGAGGACCGGCTGCCAGGCCAGTTCGGCGGCGCCCACCAGGCTGTTGTGCGCCAGGGTGCACGGCAGTATCGGCACGCTGCCGCTGCGCCCCCACAGGCTCCGGTCGGCGACGACGGCGCGCAGCCGCTCCGGGTCCGCCTCCAGCAGGTCGCGGTGGAGCCCGCCGAGGATGATCCGGTCCGGGTTGAGGATGTTGACCAGTCCGGCCAGCCCCAGGCCCAGGCGGTCGATCAAAGCTTCGGCGGCGTGCCGTACGGCGGGGTCGCCGTACTCCGTACGGAGCAGGTTCCCGGCCTGCTTGAGGAGGGACTCCTCGGGCCCCGGTTCGCGGCGTGCGGTGGTGAGGAAGGCCAGCGGGTCGGTCTCCACGTCGAGGCAGCCTCGCCCGCCGCAGTGGCAGGGGCGCCCCTCGGGGTTCACGGTGAGATGCCCCACCTCGAGCGCGAGGCCCGAACTCCCGCTGTGGAGGCGGCCGTCGAGGACGAGGGCCCCGCCGACGCCCCGGTGGCCGGTGGCCACGCACAGGAGGTGCTGGGCGCCGCGGCCCGCGCCGTGCCGGTGCTCGGCCAGCGCGGTGAGGTTGACGTCATTGCCGGTGAACGCGGGTCCGGTGATGCCCGCTTCGCGTACGCAGGCGACGAAGATGTCGCGGACCGGGGAGCCGGCGGGCCAGGCGATGTGCAGCGGATTGAGGGCGGTGCCCTCCGGCTCGGCGACCGCGGAGGGCACCGCGAGCCCGGCCCCGACGCAGCGCGACCCGCTCTCGCGCAGCAGCTCCGCCCCCGCTTCCACGACCTCGCCGAGCACCTGTGCCGGGTCGGCCATCACCGCGACGCAGCCCGGCGAGGTGGCGACGATCCGGCCGCCGAGCCCGACGAGCGCGGCCCGGAAGCCGTCGGCGTGCACCTGGGCGGCGAGGACGACGGGGCCGGTCTCCAGGACGGACAGCCGGTGCGAGGGGCGCCCCTGGGAACCGGCCGCCGACCCGGGGCTGGAGTCGACCCGGATCAGCCCGAGCGCCTCCAGTTCCGCGGCGACCGCCCCGGCGGTGGCGCGGGTGACGCCGAGTTCGGAGGTGAGCACGGCCCGGGTGGGGGCGCGTCCGGTGTGGACCAGTTCCAGTGCGGGCCCGAGCGCACTGCGGCCCCTCTCCAACTTCGTCCGGGTGGTGGTCGCCTTGCCGTTCATGGGGGCGAGTCTCCCATGATCCGGAGGCGCCCTGGACGCCCAGGGCCTGCCCGGGGAGCCCGTCCCGGCCTCGGCCGGGCCCCCGGAACGTACGGCGTGCGACAGTGTTGCGCCCGTCGCCCGAGCGCCCCTATGCTGAGTTTGTGCCGCAACTAAACAAACTGCGGACGGCCCTACCGGGGGGACCTGGCGGAGACACCGCCCCACCCTCGTCGGCCCGCCTCCGTACCGCGCTGACCGTGTTCTTCGCCCTCGACGGGTTCCTCTTCGCCGGCTGGGTGGTCCGTATCCCGGCCATCAAGCAGCAGACCGGAGCCTCCGCCTCCACTCTCGGCCTCGCCCTGCTCGGCGTCTCCGCCGGGGCGGTCATCACCATGATGCTCACCGGCCGGCTGTGCCGCCGTTACGGCAGCCATGCCGTCACCGTGGTCTGCGGCGTCCTGCTTCCCCTGAGCATCGCCCTGCCCGCCCAGACCCACTCGGCGCTCTCCCTCGGCCTCGTGCTGCTCGTGTTCGGAGCGGCGTACGGCGGAATGAACGTGGCGATGAACAGCGCCGCCGTCGACCTGGTCGCCGAACTGCGCCGGCCCGTGATGCCGAGCTTCCACGCGGCGTTCAGTCTGGGCGGCATGGTCGGCGCCGGCCTCGGCGGGCTGGTCGCGGGGGGTCTGGCCGCGTCCACGCACCTCTTCCTGCTGGCCGGGACCGGTCTGCTCGTCACCGCCTTCGCCGGACCCGCCCTGCTGCGGCACCGCCCCGCCCCCGCCGCTCCGCAGCCCGTCGACCGGAAAGCGACGAAGCAGCGGCTGTCGCCCCGGGCCCGCCGTGTCGTCGTGCTCTTCGGCGCGATCGCCCTGTGCACGGCGTACGGGGAAGGGGCGCTGGCCGACTGGGGCGCGCTGCACCTGGAACAGGACCTGGGGGCGCACCCCGGGCTCGCCGCCGCCGGCTACGCGCTCTTCGCCCTGACGATGACGGCGGGCCGGCTGACCGGAACCATGCTCCTGGAACGGCTCGGGCAGACCCGCACGCTCGTCCTCGGTGGCGCGACGGCCTCGGCCGGAATGCTGCTGGGCTCGCTGGCGCCGACCACCTGGCTGGCGCTGGCCGGGTTCGCGGTCACCGGCCTCGGGCTCGCCAACATCTTCCCCGTCGCGGTGGGGCGTGCGGGCGAACTCGCGGGACCGAGCGGAGTCGCGGCGGCGTCGACACTCGGCTACGGCGGGATGCTGCTCGGCCCGCCCGCGATCGGCTTCCTCGCCGACTGGTTCTCGCTGCCGCTGGCCCTGACGACAGTCGCCCTGCTGGCAGCGGCGGCCGCCGCCCTGGGCTACGGAGCGCGCAACGCGACGACGGACGCGGACACCTGATCACCCGCACACATGGTCGATTGAGTAGCCGTACTCAGGCAGGACCCGCTCCCCCGGCGCACGATGGAAGCCTCGACCGAGCAAGAGGCAGAGCGAGCAGCAGCAGCAGCAGGGGAGCACACCATGAAGCGCCTGACCGACCACCCGCACCTGAACACCCTGGTCCGGCTGACGTTCCGCAACCCCGCTTCCCTGATCTACCTCGGGCTGGTGCTCGCGGCGACGCTGTTCGTCGCCGTGGACACCCTGTTCGTCGCCCACGAGGACGCCTCGTTCTCCGGCGTCTGGCTGTTCCTCCTCGCGGCCCCGGCCATCTTCCTGTTCTTCCTCGGCGGCTCCCTGGCGGGGGCCGAGGCCGGTGGGCCCGGTTGGTTCCTGGTGCTCGGCCTGGCGGTCTCGGTCCTCGTCCAGTCGCTGGCTCTGGGCTGGTTCGCCCGCCTGGTGCGCCGGGCCGGGTCGGCCGGTTCCGCGCACCCGCAGGGCGTCTGAGGGCCGAACAGACCCCCTGGCACAATCGCCGCCATGCAGATCGCCGAGCACATCGCGTCGTTGTCCGAGGAAGGGCGGCTGCTCGCGGCCGCCGCCGAGCGGGCCGGATCGGGGGCATCGGTCCCGACCTGTCCCGGCTGGCAGATACGTCATCTCCTGCGGCACACCGGCATGGTGCACCGTTGGGCGGCGGCGTTCATCACCGAGGGCCACACCACCTACCGGCCGGACGGCGGCGAACCCGCCCTCGACGGGGCCGAACTCCTGGACTGGTTCCGCCAGGGGCACCGCCACCTGGTCAGGTCCCTGGAGGAAGCCCCCGCCGACCTGGACTGCTGGACCTTCATGCCGGCCCCTTCACCCCTGGCGTTCTGGTCCCGCCGCCAGCTCAACGAGACGACCGTGCACCGCGTGGACGCCGAGTCGGCGCTCGGCGGTCCGCTGACCGCGGTGTCCTCGGACCGGGCGGTCGACGGCATCGACGAGCTCCTCACCGGGTTCCACGCCCGGCCCAAGAGCAAGGTGCGTTCCAAGAAGCCCCGGACGCTGCGGGTGCGGGCCGTGGACACGGACGCGACCTGGACGGTGCGGATCTCCCAGGATCCGCCCCAGGCCGTGCGGTCGGAGGCCGGGACCCGGCCGGGCGACGGCTTCGACTGCGAACTGAGCGGTACGGCGGAGGGGCTCTACCTCACCCTCTGGAACCGGCTGCCGCTCACCGCCGTCACCCTGGCCGGCGACCGCTCGGTGGCCCGGATCTGGACGGACAACTCCGCCGTCACCTGGTGAGTGCCGCCGGGCCGAGGGGGGTCGGGTGCCCCTCGGCCCAGCTGTGGCGCACGGGGCGCACCGGACCCGATGCGCAGCAGCGCGGCCCTACGGCTTGACCGCGCGCAGGCCGACCGAGCGGGCCAGGTCGCCCGCGGCCTGCCGGAACAGCGGCTCGCGCGCCTCGACGACCCGGTTGAACTGGCCGAACAGCTCGAAGGAGATCAGGCCGAACAGCTGGGCCCAGGCGGCGACCAGGGCCGCCACGGCGGCCGGAGGCACGTCCGGGGCGAACTCGGCGGCCATCCGCTCCGCGTCGGACCGCAGCTCCGGGGCGAGGGAGGGCAGGGTGAGGTCCTCGGCCCGGGACGCGGTACGGACGATGTCGATGAGGACCAGGCCCACCCGGGACGCGGGCCCCACCGTGTCCATCGGGGCGATGTAGCCGGGGACGGGCGAACCGTGGATCAGCGCGTACTCATGGGGGTGGGCGAGCCCCCACTCCCGTACGGCACAGGCCACCGCGATCCAGCGTTCGGCGGGCGGGACCGTCCCCGCCCGCTCCCCCGCCGCCCGCTCCGCGACCGCGCCGATCGCGTCGAACGCGTCAACGATCAGCGCGGTGAGCAGGTCGTCGCGGCTGGGGAAGTAGCGGTAGAGCGCGGAGGAGGCCATGCCCAGCTGCCTGGCCACGGCCCGCAGCGACAGCTTCGCCGCGCCCTCCTCCGCGAGCTGCTTCCTGGCCTCGCCCTTGATGGCCGCGGTCACTTCGATGCGGGCGCGTTCCCGGGCCCCTCGGATGGTGCTCATCCGATCAGTCTGCCACGCATAGGGAGCACCGACCAGAAACGAGATCGCAAATCCACAATGAGAGCAGTGCTCTTGCTTTGAGTGGCCATCCAGCGCACACTGCTCTTGAGCGAGAGCACTGCTCTCTCAATTTTAGGGAGTCACCATGCCGCAGCAGGCCTACTACCTCCGGGCGAGCTCCGCAGCCCACCGCTTCAACAGAATCGTCGGATGGCTGGCCCGGCACGGCATCAGCCTGATGGGCTCGGCCGAGCTTTCGGTGCGCGGGCGAAAGAGCGGCCAACCGCAGCGCATCCCGGTCAACGCGCACGCCTTCGAGGGCGAGCGGTACATCGTCTCGGCCCGGGGGCACTCGCAGTGGGTGCGCAACATGCGCGTCGCGGGTGGCGGAGAGCTGCGGCTGGGGCGCAAGGTCAGCCGCTTCACCGCGGTGGAGATCGCCGACGACGCAGAGAAGGCCCGGATCATCCGGGCCTATCTGGAGCGGTGGGGCTGGGAGGTCAACCAGTACTTCCAGGGGATCACGGCGAAATCCACGGACGCCGAACTGCTGGCGGCCTGCCCCGACCACCCGGTCTTCCGCATCACGGTCGAGGCATGACCGCGCCCCCGCGGCGGCCGTACAGGCCATGGGGGCGCGATCGGCGCGGTCACGACGAGCGGGGTGCCAAGGGCCGTCCGCCGGGCGACGACGGCTGTTTGCCGACAGCCCCTAGCGATCCATCGCGGACAGGGCCCGCTGCGCCAGCGGGTGCGTACGGACCAGTTCGGCCAGCGACGTCGTTCCCCGGGTGATCCCGGCGAACGCCCTCCACGCCGGACGGAAGCCGGTCACCGCCGCGTGCAGCATCCCCGGGCGGCGCTCGAACAGCTTGAGCATGCGGCGGCCGACGCCCATCTCCACGCCGAGACCGGCCTTGATGGCGAAGGCGTAGTTGAGGGCCTGTCGGCGGGCGTCCACCGCGTCGTGCGACTCGGCGATCCTGACCGCCCACTCCCCCGCGAGGCGGCCCGAGCGCAGCGCGAAGGAGATGCCCTCGCGGGTCCACGGCTCCAGCAGTCCGGCCGCGTCCCCGCAGACCACGACCCGGCCGCGGGAGAGCGGCGAGTCGTCGCTGCGGCAGCGCGTGAGATGGCCCGAGGAGATGGCCGGCTCGAACCCGGCGAGGCCGAGGCGGGCGATGAAGTCCTCCAGATACCGCTTGGTGCCCGCGCCGTCGCCGCGCGTCGAGATGACGCCCACGGTGAGGGTGTCCCCCTTGGGGAACACCCAGCCGTAACTCCCCGGCATCGGGCCCCAGTCGATGAGCACCCGGCCCGCCCAGTCCTCCGCGACGGTGGCCGGAACCGGGATCTCCGCCTCCAGGCCGAGGTCGACCTGGTCGAGCTTCACCCCGACATGGGCTCCTATCCGGCCCGCGCTGCCGTCGGCGCCGACGACCGCCCGCGCGAGCACCGTCTCGCCGCCGGCCAGCACCACGGCGACGGTCCGCCGGTCGGGCACGGCGGGACCGTGCTGCTCGACCCGCACCACCGATGCCCCGGTGCGCAGTTCGGCTCCGGCCTTCTGCGCCTCCTCGACCAGCCCGGCGTCGAACTCCGAGCGGTTGACGAGCCCGAAGAGCGTGCGCCGGGAGCGGCGGGTGCGCGTCAGCTTGCCGTTGAGCGAGAAGGTGACCGAGTGGATGCGGTCCTTCAGGGGCAGTTCGAACCCCGGCGGCAGGGAGTCCCGCGAGTACCCGATGATTCCCCCGCCGCAGGTCTTGTAGCGCGGCAGTTCCGCTTTCTCCAGCAGCAGGACTCTCCGGCCCGCCACGGCTGCCGCGTACGCCGCCGATGCGCCGGCCGGTCCGGCGCCGACCACGACGACATCCCACACGGACGACTCTTCCGGCTCACGTCCGGCGTCTGCGTTCTCGCTGCTCACGATGTGCTTCTGCTCCTGATCCGACCAGTGGCCCCAAGCTGCTCACGGCATCCTACGGCGCGTTCCGGCCAAGCCCTCCTGTGGGAGGATCGGCCATGATTTCGTCGTACATGCGTCGCCTCCCCGACGGCGTCGCACACGGTCGCGTACACACCGCGCCCTACCCCTAACGTCGCACCCACGAGGAGCGTGCCCATGACCGCCCGTCCGATTCCCGAGACCGTCGCCTCGCTGATGCCCCGCGCCCGGGAGGAGCTGGCCGAGTTGGTGGCGTTCCAGTCGGTGGCGGACCCGGCGGTGTTCCCGAGGAGCGAGTGCGAGGGCGCGGCGAACTGGGTCGCCGACGCCCTGCGCGCCGAGGAGTTCACGGACGTCGCCCTGCTGGACACCCCCGACGGCACACAGTCCGTCTACGGGTTCCTGCCCGGTCCGGCCGGGGCACCGACCGTGCTGCTCTACGCGCACTACGACGTGCAGCCGCCGCTGGACGAGTCGGCGTGGATCTCCCCGCCGTTCGAACTCACCGAGCGCGACGGCCGCTGGTTCGGCCGGGGCGCGGCCGACTGCAAGGGCGGGTTCATCATGCACCTGCTCGCACTGCGCGCCCTCAAGGCGAACGGTGGCGTCCCGGTCTCGGTGAAGGTGATCGCCGAGGGATCCGAGGAGCAGGGCACCGGCGGTCTGGAGAGGTACGCGGAAGCGCACCCGGAGCTGCTGGCGGCCGACACGATCGTCATCGGCGACACCGGGAACTTCCGGGTCGGGCTGCCGACGGTCACCGCGACGCTGCGCGGGATGACGATGCTGCGGGTGCAGCTGGACACCCTGGAGGGGAACCTGCACTCGGGGCAGTTCGGCGGCGCGGCCCCGGACGCGCTGGCCGCGATGATACAGCTGCTGGCCTCGCTGCGCGCCGAGGACGGGACGACCACGGTCGACGGGCTGACCGGCGACGCCGACTGGGACGGGCTCCAGTACCCGGAGGCGGAGTTCCGGCGGGACGCCAAGGTGCTGGACGGGGTGGAGCTGATCGGCACGGGCACGGTCGCGGACCGAATCTGGGCCCGTCCCGCCGTCACCGTCATCGGCATCGACTGCCCGCCGGTCGTCGGCGCGACGCCGTCCGTGCAGGCGAGCGCGCGGGCGCAGATCAGCCTGCGGGTGCCGCCGGGCCAGGACGCCGCCGAGGCGACGAAGCTGCTCACCGCCCACCTGGAGTCCCACGCCCCCTGGGGTGCGCGGGTGCGGGTGGAACAGGTGGGCCAGGGTCAGCCGTTCCGCGCGGACATGACCAGCCCGGCGTACACGGCGATGGCGGACGCGATGCGGGACGCGTATGCGGGCCAGGAGATGCAGTCCTCCGGGATGGGCGGCTCCATCCCGCTGTGCAACACACTGGCGGGCCTCTACCCGGAGGCGGAGATCCTGCTGATCGGGCTGAGCGAGCCCGAGGCGCAGATCCACGCGGTGAACGAGAGCGTGTCGCCCGAGGAGCTGGAGCGGATGTCGGTCGCCGAGGCGCTGTTCCTGCGGAACTACGCGGAGTCGAAGAAGGTCTGACCTCCCGGGCCGCCCCACGGAGCGGCCCCGATCGCCGCTACGCCCTCGGCGAAGTCGCCCGAAGCGTAGATACGTGCGGCGGACGTCCGCCCCTGCGTACGTTCGCCGCATGGATCTCGTCGAGGTACTCCCCCAGTTGCACATGTTCCGCTTCCGGATCGGTCAGGCCTATCTCTGGCGCGACAAGGCGGATCTGACCTTGATCGACGCGGGTGACGTCGAGTCGGCCGCCGCGATCGAGGACGCGATCCGCGCACGCGGCCTCGACCCGGCCGGGATCCGGCGCATCGTCATCACCCACGGCCACCGCGACCACTACGGGGCCGCGCAGGAGCTGGCGGACCGGCACGGCGCCGAGATCATCGCCCACGCGCTGGACGCCCCGGTGGTACGGGGCGAGCGCCCCGTACCGGAGCCGGACCTGCTGGACTGGGAACTGCCGCTGTGGGAGCACGGGCTGACGTGCCCCGCCGCCCCGCCCACCCGGGTCGACCGCGAGGTGACCGGCGGCGAGGTGCTGCCGTTCGGGGACGGGGCCCTGGTGGTCCACGCTCCCGGTCACACGGCGGGCTCCATCGCCCTCCATCTGCCGCGCCACGGCGTGCTGTTCACCGGGGACACCGTCGCCTCCGTGGAGCGGCGGGTGATGCTCGGTGTGTTCAACGCGGACCGGGCCGGGGCGGCCGCCACGTTCCGGCGACTGGCCGCACTCGCGCCCCGTACCGTCTGCTTCGGTCACGGCGACCCGCTCACCGAGAACGCGGCCGCGGCGATGGACGCGGCGGCGAACGGCGCGTGAGCGGCGCCCGCGTGCGGGGAGGCCTGCCCTGAAGCCCCGGCACGCCGCTCAGCCCACCGGCACCCCCGCCTCCAGGTTGAGCACCGTCGACCGCTCGCGCGCCCGCAGGGCCCAGCGCAGCCGCTCGTACCGGGTGGGCGGCAGCATCCCCGCGGCCTCCTCCTCGGTGACGAAGCGCCAGCCGCGCAGCTCGGATCCGGGCAGCAGCAGCCGGCCGGCGTCCTCGGAGCGCAGCAGGCCGCCGTCGAAGAGGAAGCGCAGCCCGCCGTAGCCGGGCGGGCGGGGCGACTCCCAGTCGACGAGCAGCAGGGTGGGAACCCGGCCGAGGTGGAGGCCTATCTCCTCGGCGACCTCACGGATCCCGGCCTGCGCCGGAGCCTCGCCCGCCTCCACCACCCCGCCGGGGAACTCCCATCCCGGTTTGTACGTGGGGTCGACGAGCAGCACCCGGTCCCGCTCGTCGAAGAGCAGCACCCCGGCGGCCACCGTCTCGGCGGTCGGCTCCGGGCTCTGGACGATCGGGCACGGCGCGGCGCTGCCGGTGCGCACGGCGTCCGCGATCCGCTCGGCGGTCTCCCGGGGCGTGAGGGCGCTGTTGTCGACCACATGCGCGTCCTCGGCGATCCAGTCGAGGGCGTCGCGGTACGGGCCGATGTGCTCGTATGCCGACAGGCGCACCCGCTCGCTCTGCTCCTCGTCGCCGGGAAACTCCTCGCGGCCCGCGATCCGGCTGCGCAGGATCGTTTCCTCAGGTGAGAGCGCCACATGCCGCACGGGAATGCGCCGGGAGGCGAGCCCTCCGAAGATCTCGTCGCGGTACTCCTGCCGCAGCAGGGTCATCGGCACCACCAGCACCCCGGGCACCTCGGCGAGCAGCGCCGCCGCCGTGTCCACCACGAGCCGCCGCCAGATCGGTAGATCCTGGAAGTCGGTGACCTCGGCAAGTCTCTTCTGCGGCAGCAGACTGCGCAACCCCGCGCCGGTGACCTCCGGGTCGTACAGTGTGCTGTTCGGGATCAGATCGATCAGTTCGCCCGCGGCGCTGCTCTTGCCCGCGCTGAACGCACCGTTGATCCAGACGACAACCACTAGTACTCCAGGGTGGGAAGGCCGCTGACCAGCGGCGGAGCGGGTTTCTCCGGTTCGTCTGGGAGAGGTACGGGAAATGAGGGTGTCCACAGCCCGGCTCCCACCACCTCCTTCTCCCAGACTCCCTGGAGATACCCAGCGATCTGCTCTTCCATTGCGATCGTCACCTCGCTGTACGTACCCTCCACACCGGGCAGCTCATACCGGCTGGTGACCGCCCGGCAGGCACCCGGGGGAAAGCCGCAAGGCATCCGGTTGTGCGAGATCGGGACCCAGGGCAATCTGTTGTCTGACCCTTCCGGTCCATCCACCTCAGAAGGTGGGCTGAGCATGCAGACGTTCCTGCCCTATCCCGACTTCGTCGCCTCGGCCGAGTCGCTCGACGACCGGCGCCTGGGCAAGCAGCGGGTCGAAGCACTCCAGGTCCTCCGCGGTCTGACGGTCCCCGGCTACGGGTGGCGGCACCACCCGGCCGTGCGCATGTGGGCCGGTTACGAGGAGGCGCTCGTGCGGTACGGACTCGAGATCTGCCGGGTGTGGACGGCAACCGGCCGCGCGGACACGTGCGCCGCCTCGCTCGTGGCCGAGTTTTCGGCCCACCGGACAGATCCGGGGGTGCGCACTCAAGCACGGCTCGCCTCGGACCACGAGCTGCCGCCGTGGCTGGGGGACCCTGCTTTTCACCGCAGCCACCGGTCCTCGTTGCGGACCAAGGCCCCGCACGTCTACGCCTCCCTGTTCCCGGACGACCCCGACGGCCTGCCCTACGTCTGGCCCGCCTCGGACCGCTCCGGTTAGCGGGGGATTCCCGGGTTGCGCGGTTGAAGAAGCGCGAGGCCGCCCGCCACCTGGCCCCGTCGCGCAGGAGAGCGCCACCGAGGTCGAGATGACGGGGCGGACCTCAGGCGACGACGACCGTCCCGGACCCCTCCCCCTCCGCGCCGGATGCGTCGGTGGTCACCCGGAAGACCCGGTCGGTCCCCTCCGCGGTGACACGGGCCCCGGCCCCGTCCCGCACGACATGGAACTTCGCCGCCGGGGCGCCGGTCAGGTCCGGCACGGTGACCGTGCGCTCGTCCGTACCAGTGCCGAAGACCCGCAGGGTGAGGTCGTCCAGCCAGTCCGCGTCCGGGCGCTGGTCGTCGGCGCCCCACGGCAGTACGGCACCGTCCCTGACCAACAGCGGCAGGCTGTCGAAGCCGTGCGTCTCGTGCCGCCAGGCGGGACCGGTGACGCGCTCGCCGGTCAGCAGTGAGGTCCAGGTGCCCTCGGGGACGTAGTACTCGACCTCGCCGTTCTCGGTGAAGACCGGCGCGACCAGCAGGTCCGGGCCGAGCATGTACTGCCGGTCCAGGGTGCGGGAAGCGGGGTCGCCGGGAAACTCCGCCAGCATGGGCCGCATCATCGGGATGCCCGTACGGTGCGCCTCGGCGGCCACTCCGTAGAGGTAGGGCATGAGCCGGTGCTTGAGCAGGGTGAACTTCCGTGCCACGTCGACGGCTTCCTCGCCGAACTCCCACGGGACCCGGTAGGAGACGTTGCCGTGGAGCCGACTGTGCGAGGACAGCAGGCCGAAGGCCAGCCAGCGTTTGAAGACCGCCGGGTCGGGGGTGCCCTCGAAGCCGCCGATGTCGTGGCTCCAGAAGCCGAAGCCGGACAGGCTCAGCGACAGCCCGCCGCGCAGGGACTCGGCCATGGCGGTGAAGGAGGCGAAGCAGTCACCGCCCCAGTGCACCGGGAACTGCTGTCCGCCCGCCGTCGCCGACCGGGCGAAGAGCACCGCCTCCCCCGCTCCGCGCTCCTTCTCCAGCAGTTCGAAGACGGTGCGGTTGTAGATCTGCGCGTAGTAGTTGTGCATCCGCTCCGGGTCGGAGCCGTCGTGCCAGACGACGTCCGTGGGGATGCGCTCGCCGAAGTCCGTCTTGAAGCAGTCGACACCCTGGTCGAGCAGGAGACGCAGTTTGTCGTTGTACCAGGCGCGGGCGGCCGGGTTGGTGAAGTCGACGAGCGCCATCCCCGGCTGCCACAGGTCCCACTGCCAGATGTCACCGTTGGCGCGCCGCACCAGGTAGCCGTGTTCGGCGCCCTCCGCGAACAGGGCCGACTTCTGGGCGATATAGGGGTTGATCCACATGCTGATGCGCAGGCCCCGCTCCTTGAGGCGGGCCAGCATCGCCTCGGGGTCGGGAAAGACCTCCGGGTCCCACAGGAAGTCCGACCACTGGTACTCGCGCATCCAGAAACAGTCGAAGTGGAAGACGCTGAGCGGGATCCCGCGCTCGGCCATGCCGTCGACGAAGGAGGCGACGGTCTCCTCGTCGTAGGACGTGCAGAAGGACGTGGTCAGCCACAGGCCGAAGGACCAGGCCGGCGGCAGCGCGGGTCTGCCGGTCAGGGCCGTGTAACGGGACAGGACATCCTTCGGCGTAGGTCCGGCGACGATGTAGTACTCCAGCGACTGGTCCTCGACGCTGAACTGCACCTGCCCGACCGACTCCGAACCGACCTCGAAGGAGACCTTGCCGGGGTGGTTGACGAAAACGCCGTAGCCACGTGAGGACAGATAGAACGGGATGTTCTTGTAGGCCAGTTCGCTGCTGGTGCCCCCGTCGGCCTGCCAGATGTCGACGGTCTGCCCGTTCTTGACGAACGGAGTGAAGCGCTCACCCAGTCCGTAGACGTACTCACCGACCTCCAGGCCCAGTTGGGCGATCATGTGATGTGTGCCGTCGGGCGCGGACGCGAACGCCGTGCCCTTCGGGTCCACCCCGGTGAGGCGCCGGCCGTCGGCATCGAGGAAGGTGATGCCCCAGGGGCCGTCCCCGTCCATCCGCAACGTCAGTGGCCCGCTGGTGAGTTCCGTTGCCGAACCGTCCCGGCGGGTGCGGGCCGCGACCGCCGTGGTGTCGTCCGGCAGGATCGTGAAGTCCGGCCCCCGCCGGGCCTTGCCCGCGTGATGGGTGGTGCGGACGCCGATGACACCCTCGGCCGGGGAGAAGCACTCGACGGTGATCAGCGGGGTGTTGAGCGTGTCGCCGCGCGCCGCGACACGCTTCACCGCGGCGTAGGCGGTGAACCGGTCGGCGTCGACGCGCAGATCACGGATCTCGGTCGCGTAGGAAGCCCGGACACCCTCGCGCATGAGCCAGAAGCCGTCGGTGAACTTCATGCGGTCTCCTTCATGGCGGGAACGACGTCCACGCGGGCGAGGCGCATGGCGCCCTTGAGGCCGATACCCATCTCGTGCACCCCCCGGAGGTCCAGCGCGGCCTCGAAGGTGCGGTACGCGTACGGTCCGCCGGTGTCCGGGAACCGGAGCGCCAGGCTGTGGCCGCCCACGCTCACGGTGATGCTCCCCTCCCCCGAGGCCAGGAACGTCAGTCCGGACACACCCTCACCGAAGTCGCACGCCCGGTAGACAAGGCTCCCCTCCCTGTCGGCGGACGCGGGTGCCACGACGTCACCCTCCTTCTTCGTACGGTCGAGGATCCCCGTGTCCTTCTGCCGGTCGTAGTCGACGGCCTCCAGACCGCGCGTCGCCACCGGGCGGGGGCCTTGCGCCTTTCCGTCGACGACCGCTGTCGCGATGAGCCGGATGTCGGCGCTCGACGCTCCCGCGAGGATCTCGTAGGCGCCCGGCTCGACGGTCCACCGGCCGTGCGCCACGCTCCAGTGGCCCAACTCCTCCAGGGGTACGTCCCATTCGACGCGCTCCGCCGCACCGGGCGCGAGGTGCAGCCGACGGTGGGCAACCAGCTTGCGCCGCGGCAGGTCCTGGGGGGCGCCGAGGTCCGGGAGCCGGCGCCCCAGGCCCTCGGGGACGGGTTCGGCCGTCTTCGCGGGTCCGGCCGCGCGGACGTAGAGCTGCGCCACCTCGTCGGCGGCGAGCCCGCCGTCGTTGGTGACGCTCAGTGACACGCGCAGTCGCTCGCCGTCCACCTCCGTGCGCAGGGCCGAGTACGTGAAGTCGGCGTAACCGAGGCCGTGGCCGAACGGGAAGAGGGGTGTGCCGTCGAAGTAGAGGTACGTCTGCCGGGAGCCGATGACGTCGTAGTCGAGCAGGCCGGGCAGATCGTCGTCGCTCGCGTACCAGGTCTGCGGGAGCCGGCCCGCCGGGGACACGTCGCCGGCGAGGACGCGGGCGAGCGCGGTACCCGCGGCCTGCCCCCCGTGCGCCGTCCAGAGCAGGGCCGGCAGGACGTCCCTCGCGTCGCCGACCGCGTAGGGATAGGCGGAGGCCAGGACGAGGACCGTACGGGGGTTGGCGGCGTGCGCGGCGCGCCACAGCCGGTCCTGCTGGGCGGGGAGGGCGAGGGTCGTACGGTCCTCGGTCTCACGGCCGTTGATGTGGGGGTCGTTGCCCGCCACGACGACGACGGTGTCCGCGGCCGCGGCGACGCGGGCCACCGCGTCGGCGCCGTGCTCGACGGTCTCCCGTTCGAAGACCGTGGCGCCGTCCCGGGAGATCCTCTCGCCCGCGTCGGCGACCTTCGCGCCGTCGCCGGCGACAGACACGTACCCACCGGTCCCGATGTGCAGAAGGCGGTGCCCGCCGGGGTGCCCCTCCACCGGTTCCAGGCGGAACGTCTCCTGGACGACCCAGCCGCCCGGCTCGTCCGCGGACGCCCTGACGTATCCGTCGTCGGCGACGGAAAGGTACAGCCCCTCGTCGGTACGCAGGGTCAGGACGCCGTCGCCCCAGTCGACGAGAGCCAGCTCGGTTGCCTCGTCACCGCAGGTCAGCGGGGACAGGTCGGTGCGGCCGGCGAGGAGAGCCGGGTCGAGGGCGCCTTCCGCGCCGCGCGCTTCCCCTTCCGTCGCCCCGTCGGCGGCGGGTACGTGGAGCCAGCCGTCGGGGCTCTTCAGCCTGACTCGGTCCGCGCCCTCCGCGAAGAGGACGTTCTCGGCGCCGTACCGTGCGCGGATTCCGTCCAGCGGCGTCGAGCGGTGCATGAGCGTGCCGCTGTACCAGTCGAGCTTGCAGGCGTCCGCGAGCAGTCCGACGACCGCGACGGTCCGGCCCGGCTTCGGCTCCAGGGGCAGCAGGCCGTCGTTCTTGAGCAGGACCACTGCCTGCTCGGCGGCTTCCAGGGCGAGAGCCCGGTGCTCCTCGGTGTCCAGGTCGTCGACCTGCGCGTACGGGTCGAGTTCCGGGTCGAACTCCCCGAGCGCGAGGCGCATGGCGAGCAGACGGCGGACCGCCGTGTCGATGTCGCTCTCGTCGATGAGCCCCTTCGCGAGCGCGTCGCGGATACGTCCCGTCATGACGGTGGAGTCGGTGCCGTGGTCGGTGAAGCTGTCGACGCCCGCCTTCAGGGCGGCCGCGGCGGCCTCCTCGTGGGTGTCGAAGTAGTGCTCGGAGTCGACCAGGTTCGAAGGGGCGCCCGCGTCCGAGCAGACGACCAGCGGCTGGTCGGTCCAGCGGCGCAGGTACTGCCGCAGGAGCGGGGAGACGTGGTTCGGGCGGCCGTTGACCAGGTTGTAGGCGGGCATGACGCCGGCCACCGCCCCCGCCCGCACCGCGTCGCGGAAGGCCCGCAGGTCGTACTCGTGCAGGACGCGCGGGCGGACCGAGGCGGACGCGGTGTCGCGGTCGGTCTCGTTGTTGTGCGCGAGCCAGTGTTTGAGCACGGGGGCGGTGCGCCAGTAGCGGGGGTCGTCCCCGCGCAGTCCCCGGGTGTACGCGACGGCGATGGCGGAGGTGAGGGCCGGGTCCTCGGAGTACCCCTCCTCGCCGCGGCCCCACAGCGGGTGGCGGAGCAGATTCACGGTCGGGGCCCAGACATTGAGTCCGACGCGGTCGTCCTGGGCGCGCTTGGCCCGCACTTCGTTGCCGACGGCCTCGCCGATCCGGCGGACCAGGTCGTCGTTCCAGGTGGCGCCGAGGCCGACGGCCTGCGGGAAGACGGTCGCGGGCCCCATCCAGGCGACCCCGTGGAGGGCTTCCTGTCCGGTACGGAACGGGCCGAGCCCCAGACGCTCCACCGCCGGGGCGAACTGGTGCAGCATCGCGATCCGCTCGTCGAGCGTGAGCCGTCCGAGCAGATCGTCGGTGCGCCGGGAGAAGGACAGCCGCGGGTCGCGGAAGGGAAACGGATGGTCCGTCACGTGCGGGTCCCCTTGGAGAGGTGGGAGGTGTTCCGGTCTGCGGGCGCCGAGTCATCCTTCGGCGCGTGGAGAAGATCTTTCGAAGCGCTTCGATGCTCTTCGGCCGACCCTGCGGGTGTCAAGGGCACGACGCCACAGAGAGGCTCTCCCGGACACATCGGTCTGTCATCACGCCGCGAAACGGATCGGGCAGAGGTCGGAGGAATATCGAAACGAACTCTTGTGCGGCCAACACCCTTCACTTAACCTCGCTGCAACATCGAAGCGCTTCGACGAGGCAGCCCGTTGGCCGCTTCAGCTCAGCCGGTGCGGTTCCGACCGGCTCGGCCGGTAACGCCCCCACCTCAGACACAGGGCCGAGCGGCAGTCGCCGCCGCGGGCCGTCCTGGTGCACCACGAAGGGTTGACGCAATGACGCCGAATTCCCCCTCCGCTCCCAGCCGGAGGCGATTCCTCGCCTCCTCCGTGGTTGTCGCGGCAGCCGTGGGCGGCGGGATGCCGCTCCTCGCCGCCTGCGGCGGCGGTTCCGGTGGCTCGAAGAGCGAGGGCACCACCACGGGTCAGAAGCTGAAGGACATTCTTCCGGCCTATGTGCCCTCGAAGGCCGTCACCCCTGACATCCCCAGCAAGAACGGCTCCGCCGACGGTTTCACCACGGCGCTGCCCGCCGACAAGCTGGTGGTGTCGGTGCCCACGAAGCTGGGCAAGGGCAGCGAGATCAGCATCATGGCGCCGCTCTGGGGCACCTCGCCCGGCGAGGGCAACGCCTACTGGACGGCCATGGACACGGCGGCCGGCGTCAAGGTCACGTGGCAGAACCAGGACGGCAACGTGTACGGGCAGAAGCTCGGCGCGGTGCTCGCCTCCAGCGCCATCCCGGACGCCGTCGTCATCCCGGGCTGGGAGCTCGGCGGCAAGATTCCGAGCGCCATCGCCAACAAGTTCGCCGACCTGGGCCCTTACCTGTCGGGCGACAAGGTCAAGACGTACCCCAACCTGGCGGCCATTCCCACCGGCGCCTGGCAGCGCGGCGTCTTCGCCGGCCGGCTGCGCGGGATCCCCATGCCCGCCGAGGCCACACCCAACATCACCCCCTTCTACCGCGCCGACATCTTCGAGGAGAAGGGTTACGAGGTCCCGGCCACCACGAAGGAGTTCTACGACCTCTGCAAGGAGATCAACGCTCCCAGGAGCAAGGTGTGGGCGTGCAGCGACATGACGTGGTCGGCGTTCGTCTTCTTCGGGGTGCTGCCGGAGAAGCCCTACTACTGGCAGTTGGCCGACGGCAAGCTGGTGAACCGCTACGAGACCCAGGAGTACCTGGAGGCGCTGGAGTGGTCACGCTCGCTGTACTCGGCCGGCTTCGTGCACCCGGACGCCAAGGCGGAGACGGGTGACATGCGCACCACCTTCTCCGCGGGCAACGTCATGATGTACAACGCGGACATCTCGGACTGGTACGCCGCGACCGCCGTGCAGCGGCTGGACAAGCCGGGCTTCCGGATGGGGGCGATGGACTTCTTCGCCCACGACGGCGGTGACCCCGTCATCTACGAGGCCTCCCCCTCCAACATCTGGTGCTTCGTCAGCGAGAAGGCCGACAAGAAGGTCGTCGAGGACCTCCTCGCCCTGGCGAACTTCACCGCCGCGCCGTACGGGAGCAAGGAACAGCGCCTGCGGGCGTACGGTCTGGAGGGCACCCACCACAGCCTCGAGGACGGCGTCCTCGTCAAGAACGAGCAGGGCAACAACGAGGTCTTCGCCACCTACGAGTACATCGCCACCTCCAAGCCGTACCGCGCCTACCCGGACTACCCGGACGTCGCCAAGGGTGTCGTCGAGTGGCAGCAGCGCCAGGGCGCGCACCTGAAGAAGCCGCTGTTCCACGGGATGCAGATCCAGGAGCCCACCCGGTACACCGAGCTCAACGCGCAGTTCGAGGCCATGGAGAAGGACATCGTGCGCGGCCGCAAGAAGGTCAGCGACATGCAGCAGCAGGTCTCGGACTGGAAGATCAAGGGGGGCGACAAGCTGCGCGACTGGTACAAGAAGCTGCTCGACGAGACCGGTGAGTCGGCCTCCTGACATGTCGCTGAGCACAGATGACCGGCGCGCGCAGGGGTCCCCCGCGTCGCCGCCGACCGAGAAGGACGGGACGGCGCCCCAAGACGTACCGGTGACCGCGAAGGTGCCCCTGCGGCACCGGTTGCGACGCGACCGGACGCTGCTGCTGATGACCCTGCCGGCGATGCTGCTGCTGCTGGTCTTCGCCTACATCCCCCTGGCGGGCAACGTCGTCGCCTTCCAGGACTACGACCCGTACATCGCGGACAACGCCTTCCAGGCGATTCTGCAGAGCCCCTGGGTCGGCTTCGAGTGGTTCCAGCAGATGGTGAACGACCGGCTGTTCTGGTCGGCGCTGGGCAACACGCTGACGATCTTCCTGTTGCAGCTGACGCTGTTCTTCCCGGTGCCGATTCTGCTCGCGCTGTTCATCAACAGCTTCGTGCGGCCCCGGGTCCGGGCTGTGGCGCAGGCGATCCTCTACCTGCCGCACTTCTTCTCCTGGGTCCTGGTCATCACGGTATTCCAGCAGATGTTCGGCGGCGCGGGACTCGTCGCGCAGACGCTGCGGGAGAGGGGCCACGAGGGCTTCGACCTCATGACGAACCCCGGTCTGTTCAAGTTCCTGATCACCTTCGAGATGATCTGGAAGGACGCCGGCTGGGGCGTCATCGTCTTCCTCGCCGCGCTGGCCTCGGTCAGCCCGGAGCTCTACGAGGCGAGCGCGATGGACGGTGCGAACCGCTGGCGCCGGATGTGGCACGTCACCCTGCCCGCCCTGCGCCCGGTCGTGGCACTTCTGCTGGTCCTCCAGGTGGGCAACGCGCTCACCGTGGGCTTCGAGCAGATCCTGCTCCAGCGCACGGCCGTCGGTCCGGGCGCCTCCGAGGTCCTCGACACCTACGTGTGGAACGTGGGTATCCAGTACGGCGGCTTCAGCTATGCGGCGGCCGTCGGGATCGTCAAGGGAATCTTCGGTCTGCTGCTGGTCCTCGGGGCCAACAAGGTCGCCCATCTCATGGGTGAGCAGGGGGTGTACAAGAAGTGAGCGGCCTGCTCTACCGAATGACCGGCGTGGCCGGGATCAAGCCCGGTACGCGTGGCCGGCTGCGGCCTGTGTGGGAGGAGGAGCCGACGAAGGCGGGGCTCGCCTCCAAGGGCGTGGTCCTCGTCCTGGCCTGTCTGGCCGTGCTCTTCCCGCTCTGGGTGGTGATCGTCACCAGCCTGTCCTCGGTGCGGACGATCACCGACGCGGGCGGGCTGGTGGTGGTCCCTCGCGGCATCACGTTCGTGGCCTACCAGGAGCTCCTCGGCGGCGGCCAGGTCACCCGGGCCGCGGTGGTCAGCATCTGCGTGACCGTGGTCGGGACGCTCTTCAGCATGGCCGTGTCCGTCATGTGCGCCTACGGCCTGTCCCGGCCGGGGTCGGTGCTCCACCGTCCGCTGCTGCTGTTCATGCTCGCCACGATGTTCTTCGGGGCGGGCCTGATCCCCACCTACCTGGTGGTCCAAGGGCTCGGCCTCACCGACTCCTACCTGGCACTGATCCTCCCGAGCGCGCTGAACGTCTTCAACATCCTGGTCCTGCGTGCCTTCTTCATGAGCACGGCCCAGGAGCTCGTCGAGAGCGCCCGCATCGACGGGGCGGGTGACTTCCGCATCCTGTGGCAGATCATCATGCCCCTGTCCCGCGCGGTCATCGCGGTGATCACGCTCTTCTACGCGGTCGGCTACTGGAGCGCCTGGTTCAACGCGTCCATCTACATCAGCGACCCGGAGATGATGCCGCTCCAGAACGTGATGAACCAGCTGGTCCTGAAACAGGAGCGGCCCACCGGTCTGACGCAGGTCATCAACACCGGCCATCTCTCCCTGCTCGCCATCCAGATGGCGGTCATGGTGCTGGCGCTGATCCCGGTCGCGGTCCTCTCCCCGTTCGTGCAGAAGCACTTCAAGGAAGGCATGCTCACCGGCGCCGTCAAGGGCTGATCACCGCCTCCCGCAACGCACTCACCGATCACCGCCTCCCGCACCGCACTCACCCGTCATTCCCCACCGGAGGGTCTTCGTCATGCGCGCTTCGTCCGTCCCGCAGCCAGAACCCGCCCCGCGTCCCCGGCGCCGGACCCTCCTGGCCGGTGCGGCGGTGGTCGCGGCCTCGGCCGCCGTGCTGCCGGCCGCGGGCCCGGCCTCGGCCGCCCGGCGGCCCGCGACGACCCAGCCGCACCGCTGGCGCACCGCGGCGATCGGCGGGACGGGCTTCGTGACCGGCGTCCTGTTCCATCCGGCCGTACGGGGTCTCGCCTACGCCCGCACGGACATCGGCGGCGCCTACCGCTGGGACGACCGCAGGTCCCGGTGGACGGCGCTCACCGACCACATCGGCTGGGACGACTGGAACCTGATGGGCGTCGAGGCGATGGCTGTCGACCCGGCGCACCCCGAGCGGCTGTACCTGGCCCTCGGGACGTACACCCAGGCGTACGCCTCCCCTGGTGCGGTGCTGAGGTCCGAGGACCGCGGGGCGACCTGGTCACGCGCCGATCTCACCGTGCGCCTCGGGGCCAACGAGGACGGCCGGGGCTGCGGGGAGCGGCTCCTCGTCGATCCGCGTGACAGTGACGCCCTCTGGCTCGGGACGCGCCACGACGGGCTGCTGCGCTCCACGGACCGGGGCGCCACCTGGGCCGCCGACACCTCCTTCCCCGCCACGCCGTCGGCGAACGGCCAGGGCGTCACCCTGCTGGTGGCGGCCGGCCGGACGGTGTACGCGGGCTGGGGAGACGGCGGCACGGCGCTCTACCGCTCGGACGCCTCCGGCGGCTGGGAGGCCGTACCCGGGCAGCCGTCCGCCGGAGCCGCGACGAAGGTGCCGGTCCGCGCGGCGTACGACGCGGGCAGCCGTGCGTTGTACGTGAGTTACGCGGACGGGCCGGGCCCGAACAACCAGGCCGACGGCTCGGTGCACCGCCTCGACACGGTGACCGGAGCCTGGACCGACGTGACTCCGGTGGCCCCGGGCGACGGCGACGCGTTCGGGTACGGCGGAGTGGCCGTGGACGCGTCCCGCCCCGGCACCGTCGTGGTCTCCACGAACAACCGCTGGGGCCCCGTGGACACCCTGTTCCGTTCCACGGACGGCGGGGCGAGCTGGACCTCCCTCAAGGACACGGCGGTGCTGGACGTCTCGGAGACGCCGTATCTGGCGTGGGGCGGTGAACCCAAGTTCGGCTGGTGGATCCAGGCCCTGGCCGTCGACCCGTACGACTCGCGGCACATCGTCCACGGCACCGGCGCCACGATCTTCGGGACACGCGACCTGGTGCACTGGGCTCCCGAGATCCGGGGGCTGGAGGAGTCGTCGGTACGGCAGCTGATCGCACCACCGTCGGGAGCCCGGCTGCTCAGTGGCCTGGGTGACATCGGGGTCATGCGTCATGACCGACTGACCGCGTCCCCTTCGCGCGGCATGGCGTCGAACCCGGTCTTCGGCACGGCGACGGGCCTGGCCCTGGCCACGCTGAAGCCGTCGTACGTCGTGCGGACGGGCTGGCCGTCGGGATCCGACGCGGCCGGTGCGTACTCCCGCGACGGCGGTGCGAGCTGGCAGCCGTTCGCGTCCCAGCCGGCGATCGCGCCTTCGGCTCCCGGCCCGGTGGCGGTCTCCGCCGACGGGGCGACGCTGCTGTGGTCGTTCGTCCACTGGGACGGCACCAAGTACGCCGCACACCGCTCCACGGACAACGGGGCCACGTGGGCGGAGGTGGCCACGTTCCCGAAAGGCGGCACACCGGTCGCCGACCCGCTCGATCCACGGCGCTTCTCCGTGTACGACACGGACACGGGGGCGGTCTTCCTCTCCACGGACAGGGGTGCGACCTTCACCGAGGGCGCGACCGGACTCCCTTCGGGGGACGTCCAGTTCCGGATGGCCGCGGCTCCCGGGCGCTCGGGCGATCTGTGGCTCTCCGCCAAGGACAACGGCCTCCTGCGCTCGATGGACGGCGGCCGCACGTTCACACCGGTGGCCGGCTGCCAGGCCTCGTACGCCCTCGGCTTCGGCAGGGCCGCCCCGGCGAAGGGACGGGCGGGCTACCCGGCGGTCTTCCAGACCGGGCGGGTCACGGCGACGTACGACGGCGTGGCCGTGCTCCGCTCGGACGACGCGGGCGCGACCTGGGTCCGTATCAACGACGACGCCCACCGGTGGGGGTGGACCGGCGAGGTCATCACCGGCGACCCCCGCGTCCACGGCCGTGTCTATCTGGGCACCAACGGCCGCGGCATCCAGTACGCAGACCCCCGGTGAAGACTCCCCGTAGAGGAACGAGACGTCCATGCCGTCCCTGCACGACGCCACCCGTGGCCGCATCCTCTTCGGAGGCGACTACAACCCCGAGCAGTGGCCCGAGGAGGTGTGGGCCGACGACGTCCGGCTGATGAAGGAGGCCGGGGTCAACTCCGTGACCGTCGGTGTCTTCTCCTGGGCGAAGATCGAACCGCGCCCCGGTGCAAGGGAGTTCGGCTGGCTGGACCGGCTGCTGGACCTCGTGCACGCAGGCGGCATCGGCGTCGTCCTCGCCACCCCGACCTCCTCACCGCCACCGTGGATGGGGGCCCTGCACCCGGAGACCCTGCCGCGCACCGAGGACGGCGCTGTCGTCAACTACGGCTCCCGGCAGCACTTCTGCCCGAGCTCACCGGTGTACCGGCGCTATGCGGCGGCCCTCACGGAGGACCTCGCGGCACGGTACGCCGGCCATCCCGCGCTGACCGTGTGGCACATCAACAACGAGTACTGCACGCACTGCTGGTGCGACGAGACCGGTGCGCACTTCCGACGCTGGCTGGCCTCCCGGTACACCACCCTGGAGGCGCTGAACGAGGCCTGGGGCACGGCGTTCTGGAGCCAGCGCTACGACACCTGGGCGGAGATCCAGCCGCCGCGCAAGGCGCAGTACACGCGGAATCCGGCGCAGGAGCTGGACTTCAAACGGTTCACCTCCGACGCCCTAATGGAGTGTTACACCGCCGAGCGGGACATCGTCGCCCGGCACACCCCGCACATCCCGGTGACGACCAACTTCATGCCGCTGTGGTCGGGCCAGGACGCCTGGGCCTGGGCCGAGCAGGAGGACATCGTCTCCGTCGATGTCTACCCGGACCCGACGGACCCGCGCGCCGGACAGTACAACGCGATGCTCGCCGACATGACGCGCTCGCAGGCCCGCGGGCCGTGGATGGTGATGGAACAGGCGGCCGGGTCGGTGAACTGGCGCGGTGTCAACCATCCCAAGCCGGCCGGCCTGAACCGGCTCTGGTCGCTCCAGTCGGTGGCGAGGGGTGCGGACGCGCTCTGCTACTTCCAGTGGCGGCAGTCCCGCCAGGGGGCGGAGAAGTTCCACTCCGGGATGGTGAGCCACGCCGGTGAGAGCGGCCGCACGTTCGCGGAGGTCAAGCGCATCGGCGCCGAACTCGCGTCGATCGGCGCCGAGGTGAGCGGCACCGGGGTCTCGGCCGAGGTCGCCGTGCTGCACGACTGGGACGCCTGGTGGTCGAGTACCCAGGAGGGCCGGCCGTCCTCCCTCGTGTCGTACACGGAGCTGCTGCAGGCCTGGCACCGGGGGCTGTGGGAGAGCGGAATCGGCATGGAGTTCGCCCGCCCCGAGTCGGATCCGAGCGCGTACCGGATGGTGCTCGTGCCTCAGCTCCAGCTCCTCGGTGACGCGGCGATCGACAACCTCGTCGCGTATGTGCGAGGTGGCGGCACCCTCGTGTGCGGGTTCTTCACCGGAGTCGTGGACGTCGACGACCGGATCAGGCCGGGTGGCATGGACGGCAGGCTGCGTGAGCTGTTCGGTATCCGTACGGTGCACGAGTGGTGGCCGCTGGACGCGGGCGCGACGGTCGCGTGCGACGGTTTCCGGGGCACGCTGTGGTCGGAGGAGCTGGAACCCGACGGCAGCGCGGAGACGGTGGCCGCCTACCGGGAGGGTGAGCTGGACGGCCTTCCGGCGGTGCTCCGCAAGGGCGGCGCGTGGTACGTCTCGACGCTGCCCGAGCCCGAGTCCCTGCGGGAGCTGCTCGGCCGGGCGGCGGCCGAGGCCGGTGTGCGTCCCGTGCTGGAGGGGACGCCCTCCGGGGTCGAGGCGGTGCGGCGCGGCGAGCTGCTCTTCCTGCTGAACCACGGTCGGGCATCGGCCGTGGTGGAACTGCCGGGCCGGCACCTCGACCTGCTGACGGGGGCCGAGGCCGACGGCGGTGTGGAGCTGGACCGCTACGGCGTCGCCGTGCTCAGGGACGTCTCGGCATGATCGACGGCACGTGGGAGCCCCGTCCGGCCGCCCGTTGGGAGGACGCGTTCCTCAGCGGGAACGGCCGTCACGGGGCGATGGTGTACGGAGACCCGGCCGACGACCGGGTGATCGTCAACCACCACTCCCTGGTGCGGCCCAACGGCAGCGAGGACCTGCGCCCGCCGGAGCTCGCCGACCGGCTCCACCGCCTCCAGGACGCGCTCCTGTCCGGGGACACGACGGCCGCGGAGGACTTCGGCGCCGGCCGCCCGCTGGTGTGGGTGCAGCCCTTCCACCCGGCGTTCCAAACATGTGTGCGCCGCGGACGGGGGCCGCACGAGCCGGTCGCCGGATACCGGCGCGAGGTCGACTTCACTACGGGCGAGGTAACCGCCTCGTACGAGGTCTGGAGCAGCAGCGTCTTCGTCTCACGGGCCGACGACGTGATCGTGCAGCACATCACGGACCTCCAACTGACCGCGGACATCGTTCTGGACCACTCGCTGCCCGGGGCCCCCGCGCGGCTGGCGGTCGGCCGCTCCACGGCCCTGACCCCGGACGGTGCGCACCTGGCTCTGCGGGTGGGCTATCCGGGCAGCCGACTCGGGTACACGGGCGTTACCGCGGCGCGGGTGGACGGCGGCCGTGTCTCCGTGGCCGGCGAGGGCATCCGGATCGAGGGGGCGCGGAGCCTCGTCCTGACGACCCGGGTCGTCAGGGGGGCCGACCGCCCCGACCTCGGGGAGCTGTGGGCCGCTCTGCCTCACGAGGACTACGCCACGCTACTGGAGCGCCACCGGCCGCCGCACCGGACCGCGTACGGGCGTGCCTCCTTCACGCTGCGGGACGCGGCGCCGGAGCGGGAGCTGTCCGGCAGCGAGCTGCTGCGCAGGCCGGAGTCCCCCGCGCTCCTGGAGCGGCTCTTCGCGGCGGGCCGCTACCACCTGCTCTCCTCCTCGGGGGTGCTGCCGCCCCGGCTGACCGGTCTGTGGACCGGCGACTGGGTCACGGCGTGGTCCGGGGCCTTCACCACGAACGCCAACCTCAACCTCCAGGTCGCCTCCGCCGCGGCAGCCGCACTCCCGGAGGTCACCGAGGCCCACGCGTCCCTCGTGCACGGGCAGTTGTCCGACTGGCAGGACAACGCCCGGGCGCTCTTCGGGGCGCGGGGCATCGTCGCGCCGTCCCACACGGACGGCGCGTCGGGCCACACACGGCACTTCCAGCGCGCCTATCCGCTGCATCTGTGGACGGCGGGAGCGGACTGGCTGCTGCAGCCGCTGCTGGAACACGCCGAGGTCACGACGGGCACCCCGGACGCCGCTCTGACCGGCGCGCTCGTCGAAGCGGCGCTGTTCTACGAGGACTTCCTCAGCCGTGAGGGCCCGGACGGGAACCTCGCGGTCGTGCCCTCGTACTCCCCCGAGAACCGGCCGGCCAACGCGAGCTGGGGGACGCTGAACGCGACGATGGACATCGCCGCGGCCCACCACGCCCTGACGACGGCCGCCGGACACGCCCCCGGACACCCGTCCGCCGGACGGTGGCGGTCACTCGCGGCCCGGCTCCCCGCGTACCTCGTGAACGAGGACGGGGCGCTCGCCGAGTGGGCGTGGCCCGGCCTGCGGGAGACGTACGACCACCGCCATCTGAGCCACCTCTATCCGGTGTGGCCGCTGCACACGATCACGCCGTACGACACCCCTGAGCTGGCCACGGCCGCACACCGCGCCCTGGAGCTGCGCGGCTCGGAGAACGACTCCGCCCACGGGCATCTGCACCACGCCCTGATCGCCGCCCGGCTGCGGGACCCCTCCAGGGTGTCGGCGGCACTGGACGCGGTGCTGGGCGGCGACTTCTTCCACGACTCGTTGATGAGCGCGCACTACCCGTCCCGCAACGTCTACAACGCGGACGCGGCCCACAGCCTGCCCGCCGCCGTGATCGAGTCGCTCGTCCAGTCGGCGCCCGGCCGCCTGGTGCTGCTGCCGGCAGTCCCGGCGGCGTACCCGGCCGGTGAACTCCGTGGCGTACGAACGCGGTTCGGAGCCCACCTCGACCTGCGGTGGTCGGAGGACGGTGCCACCGCCGCGCTGCGCCCCACCCGCGACGCCCGGGTCGATCTGCGTACGGGTGACGGGCTCGCTTTCACCGACACCTTCGCCGGAAACCTCCCGGCTCCGCTGGAGCTGACGGCCGGCGTGGACCGCGTCCTCACCCTGGAGACGCGGTAGCACGCCTCCATCCCCCCAGGGAGGACCCGGGCCCCGTCGACACTCAGACCGGAGCCGGTCCCGTGCTCGCACGCACCGTAAGAACGGGCTCCAGCAGTTCCACCTCGTCGGTACCCCGGCCGGCGAGCTTCGCGACCACCTGTTCCACTGCGCGGCGCCCCATCTCCTGTGCCGGGATGGCCACGGAGGTGAGCCGCACCGAGGCCTGCGTGGCCACCTGCTCGGGGCAGACGGCCACGACGGACACGTCCTCCGGCACCGCTCGTCCCTGCTGCTGGAGCAGGTTGAGCAGAGGCTCGACCGCGGCCTCGTTCTGGACGATGAATCCGGTCGTTCCGGGCCGTTCGTCGAAGATGCGGCCCAGTGTGCCGGCCATCGCGGCGTACCCGCCCTCGCAGGGACGGTGCAGGATCCGCATCCCTGCCTCCTGCGCCTTGGCCCGTACGCCGTCCACGGTCCGTTCGGCGAAGCCGGTGTGCCGCTCGTAGACGGCGGCCGCCTCGCCGATCACCGCCACCTCGCGGTGTCCGAGTCCGGCGAGATGGTCCACGCAGAGCGCACCGGTCGCCTCGAAGTCGAGGTCGACACAGGTCAGCCCGCCGGTGTCGGCCGGCAGGCCGATCAGGACGGCGGTGCGGCCCGAATCACGGAGCAGCGGCAGCCGCTCGTCGTGCAGTTCGACGTCCATCAGGATCATCGCGTCCGCCAGAGAACTCCCCGCGATCCGCCGGACGGCCGCCGGCCCCTCCTCTCCGGTGAGCAGGAGGACGTCGTAGCCGTGCGTACGGGCACTGGTGGCGACGGCGATGGCGATCTCCATCATCACGGGCACGTACATGTCCGTGCGCAGGGGCACCATCAGCGCGATGATGTTGGACCTGCTGCTGGCGAGGGCACGGGCACCGGCGTTGGGGTGGTAGCCCAGCTGCTGAATACTGTGCTCGACCCGTTCTCGGGTGGCGGCGGAGATCGACCGCTTGCCGCTGAGGACGTAGCTCACCGTGCTCGCGGACACTCCGGCGTGCTGGGCGACCTCGGCAAGCGTGACCATGCGGCTTCTCCCCTACAGATGGCGAACACAAGGGAGAACCGGTGAAGCGCTTCGACAGCGCTTAGCTGTGCTCCCCTTCACACTCTGACATGCACAGACATGCGTAGACACCGTGGAGCCTAGACTCGCTCACAACCACTGTCCATAGAAGAGTCGAAGCGCTTCGATCAGCCGTCGTCACACCGGCTCACTGCCGCACACCGTGACTCAGGAGGGCGGAGGTGTCCAGCCTGCCGGCCAGTCGGCGGTCTCCGGCCCCGTGGCCCGGGTGCCGGCCTGCAGCCGATGCATCGTGGTCAGCAGGAGAGCCATGCTTGCGGCATCGTCCGCGCCGGTGACGTTCACGGCCTCCGCTCATGGGTGAGCCCCGGCGGTCGCGTTGACTGCCGGGGCTGCTGCGAGCCGGTCGTGCTCCATCCCGGACCGGGCCGGTCAGACGTCTTGGTCCCGTCTTCACCGGCGTCTCGTGTGCGCATCTCGACGGTTCGGTCGAGGATGCGGCCAGGACGAGGGACCCAGCCCGATGGCCCTTGGCCTGGTACCCCCGACCAGAGGATGACACCGTGGGGTGTGGCAGTCGGATCAGCGTGTGAACGTGAGCCGATTCTCCTTCATAGCGGCGCAGTTGGAGTTGTTCACCTGCACGTACACGTTGTTGATGTGGCCGCCCCAGTCGACGCAGTGGCCCTTGCCGTACACATAGGCCGGTCCCGCGTACGACGTGTACCGCCCGTGGTCCTCGGCCGCGTCCCCGGTGTCGGGGACGTAAAGCCATGCGGACATGTTCACGGCGATGCCCGGGTTACTGCGGATGGTCACGACGCAGTTCTTGCCGTTCGAGGAGTTGTACGTCAGGTACGTGGTGCCCAGCGAGCCGACGGGCACCGAGTTCACGGTCTTGTAGGCACTTCCGCAGACCTTCTGCGGCGTGGTGTTGGGTGCGGCGGAGGCGGGGGCCGCCAGGGCGGTCGTGGCCCCCACCGTCAGGGCTCCCAACGCGGCGGCGGTCAGAGCGGAACGCTTGAATCTCATATTTCCCCCTTGTGATCTTTGGAGCTGGTTGCTCCTATATGTGTGACACGCGGCGCGTCGGAACGGTTGTGCTCGCCTGTCAAAAGCGTGCGCACGGAGCCAAGTTGCCGGGTACCGGCATGAAGCTGGGCGCAGCCCGGAGACGGTCGTCCGCAGGGTCAGCGGAACGTCGAGCCCCCAGGTGCGCCCCACTCTGCGGATCCACTTGTCCAGCGTTCTCGTCGACGATCAGGAGGGACCTGGCTGCTGTGTGAACCTTCCGGTCACCACAGCGATGCGGAACGGCCGTTCTCAGGCCGTCGTGCAGGTATTGCCGCTGAGCGTGAAGGCCGTCGGCGCCGTGTTGGTGGTGCTCTTGGTGCCGGTGAAGCCGAGCACGATGGAGCCGTTCGCTGTGATCACCGCCGTGTATCCGGCGGGGGCGACGCTGACCGTCGGGCCGCTCTGCGTAGCGGTCCCGCCCCACAGGTTGGAGAGCTTCTGGCCGTTGACGAAGGCGAAGGCGAGGTTCCAGCCGTTGATGGCGGTGGTGCCGGTGTTACGGATGGTGATCTCACCCTGGAATCCGCCGGGCCATTCGCCGACCACCCGGTAACCGACGGAGCAGCTCACGCCCGGCGCGGGCCCGCCCTTGTCCGTGGTGACGTTCACCGTGGCGGAACGGGCCGAGCGATTGCCGGCCGCGTCACGGGCGTACACCGCGAATGTGTACGCGGTGTCCGCGGTAAGGCCCGTCACGGTGGCCCTCGTGGTGGCGGACGAGACGGCTGCGGTCTCGGCGCTGCCGCTCACCCGGACGACGTCGTAACCGGCGACGGCAACGTTGTCCGACGCTGCGGGCCAGGTGAGGATGGTCGAGGTCGCCGTCACCATGGAGGCGATCGGAGCACCGGGGGCCGTCGGGGCCTCCGTGTCGCCCGGGTTTCCGCCACCGCCGAAGACGGTGGCCTCCCGGGAGGTCTGGGCGATGCCGTTGGTTCCGTGGAGAACGCGCTCACCCCAGGAGCTCAGGCGGCTCGGATCGAAGTCGATGGCCAGGTCGAGGATCGGGTCGGTGTTGCCGCTCCAGGACCACGCGAGGTAACCGAGGTCGAGTGCCTCGGCTGTGGCCATCATGGTGTCCTCGTCGGGGTCCCCCCACTGGTCGGCGGGTCCTCCGAACTCACCTATGAGAAGGGGCAGCCCGGCGTCGACGAAGGCCTGCAGGTAGTCGGTGATCGCCTGAGGCGTGCTGTAGACGCTGTACATGTGGATCGAGAAGATCAGGTTGCCCGTGGTGTCGGCGTCGTACACGGCCTGGGCGTTGGCGCGCATGACACCCTGCCAGTCCTGGCCCCAATTGGGCGCGTCCACCATGATGGTGTGGGCGAACCCCGCGCCACGCAGCTTCTGGACGGCGGCGGTCGTCGGCGCTGTCCAGCCGGCGGGGTCGGTGTTGCCCCAGGGTTCGTTGCCGATATTGATGATGACGTAGTCCTCTTCGCCCGCGAGTACGTCCTTGAGACTGATCCAGTAGTCGGCGGCGTGGTCGAGGGTGCCTGCCGCGGCGTCCTCGCCGTAGCCGGTGGTGTCGTGCACCTCCAGGACGCAGATCAGCCGGTTGGTCTTGCAGTCGTCGATGATGCCCGCGACTTCGTCGGGGCCGTTCCTCGTCCAGCGGTGTCCGTCGGAGAGGACGACGCGAACGGTGTTGGCTCCGAAGGCCTTGATGTCGGCCAGCGACTGCGTCTCGCCGGGGTACCAGGTGTGCGCGTGGTTGACACCGCGCATGACGAAGTCGTTGCCGTTGGCCTCCAACAGGCGGCCGTCGCTGACGTGCAGGCCCGTGGCCGCGGCTTCTGCCCCGGCGGGCCGGGCCTGGGCAGCGGCGGGGCCGAGCGCGCCCAGCAGGACGACGCCGAGAAGGGCGGCCAGGCTTTTCAGCAGGACGTTCAAGGGGCTCTGCCGGTGACGTGCCGTACTCGTTGCTGGTCTCACTGCGACTCCAGGATGTAGGTGCCGTAGATGCCGGTGACGTGAAGTTCGGCGGTGTGGGAGCGCTCCCATGTAGCCAGCTTGCCAGGAGCACGTCAAGGCGTTGCGCATACTTCGGTGTCCAGGCCGGCGTCCCGTCAGAGCCTCTTGACCACGGCCGCATCGGCGACCAGACCGTCAGCGACGCCTCCCCCGTCCTCCTGGGCGACAGCTTCACGGCTGAAGGGTCGGTTGCTGTGCTCCGGGCCCCGCGAGGAGCCGTCGCCGGTGAAGTGGCTCCACCGGACGAGGCGGCCGTCGAACAGCCAGAAGGCGTTGCCGGGCAGGGCGATGTGGCAGGGCAGCCACCGCACCTGTTAACCGGCGGCGATGTTCATGAAGGTGCCGGAGTGCTCGCAGCGGATGTAGTCGCCGGCGGGCGCGGGAACGATGCTGGCCCGGCGGATGACGACGCCGCGGCCCCCGCGGTCGGGGGGCGGGCAGGACGCTCGGAATGAGACCCGGGGGCGCCCGGCCTGACGAACCGGGCGCCCCCCCGGAAGCTGTCGCCGGGGCCTAGCGCAGCGCGATGGCCGCCGCCGCGGCCCCGACCAGACCCGCGTCGGTGCCCATCACGGCGGGCGCCACGGTCAGCCGCCGGAGGTAGGAGAGCGTGGCGTAGTCGCGCAGGCTGCGGCGCAGCGGAACGAAGAGCACGTCGCCGGCCCCGGCCACTCCCCCGCCGACCACCGCGATGTCGAGGTCCGCCAGGGTGGCGGTGGCGGCGATGCCGGCCGCCAGCGCCTGCGCGGCACGCTCGTAGGAAGCGATGGCGACCGGGTCTCCGGCGCGGGCGGAGACGGCCACCGCGGCGGCTGTCGCGTCGCCGTCCGGACCGGGCCGCCAGCCGTTCTCCAGTGCGCGGCGGGCGATGTTGGGGCCGCTGGCGATGCCCTCGACGCAGCCGCGCGCGCCGCAGGGGCACGGGTCGCCGTCCAGGTCGACGCTGATGTGGCCGATGTGCCCGGCGTTGCCCGAGGGGCCGGACCGCGGGGTGCCGCCGAGGACGAGGCCACCGCCGACGCCCGTCGACACGACGAGGCACAGCGCGTTGTCGTAGCCCCGGGCCGCACCGAGCCAGTGTTCGGCGGCCGTCATCGCGACCCCGTCGCCGACCAGGGCGACCGACAGTCCGCCCGCCGTCTTGTGCACGCGCTCCACCAGCGGGAAGTCCCGCCAGCCGGGGACGTTGACCGGGCTGACCGTGCCGGCGGCGGCGTCCACCGGACCGGCGCTGCCGATGCCGACGGAGTCGGCGCGACCCCACAGCGGCGAGGCCATCAGCTCGCCCAGCACCTGGTCCACGGAGCCCATGACCGCCTCGGCGCCCTCCCGGGCGGGCGTCGGCCGCTGCGCCCGTACGAGGAGGGATCCGTCGCCGTCCACCAGCGCGCCGGCGATCTTGGTGCCGCCGATGTCGAGCGCGGCGACGAGGTCGGTATGCATCGGTGTGGGCTCTCCGGATCAGTGAAGGGGCGGGACCTGCGGGTTCCGCCCATAGTCTGCACAGTCTCCATTCTGTTGACAACGTTGTCCAGGGCCTATGCTCGACGCCACAGCCTCCGATCACCCCCGCGGCGCCCCACCGGGCCCCGCTCGGCGCCGGCCGGAGCACCGCAGCCCCGCCCGTAATCCGACGACAGGACAGCGCACGTGGACCGGACCGCCCGTCATTCCGAGACCCGCTACGGCAACCGGCCGACCATGAAGGACGTGGCCGCCCGCGCCGGAGTCGGCCTGAAGACGGTCTCCCGGGTGGTGAACAGCGAGCCCGGCGTCACACCGGACACCGAGCGCCGCGTGCAGGAGGCGATCGACGCGCTCGGCTTCCGCCGCAACGACAGCGCCCGTGTGCTGCGCAAGGGCCGTACGGCATCCATCGGACTGGTCCTGGAGGATCTGGCGGACCCGTTCTACGGTCCGCTGAGCCGCGCGGTGGAGGAGGTCGCCCGTGCGCACGGCGCGCTGCTGATCAACGGTTCCAGCGCCGAGGACCCGGAGCGGGAGCAGGAGTTGGTGCTGGCACTGTGCGCCCGCCGGGTGGACGGTCTGATCGTGATCCCCGCGGGCGACGACCACCGTTATCTGGAACCGGAGATCAAGGCGGGCATCGCCACCGTCTTCGTGGACCGTCCGGCGGGCCACGTGGACGTCGACATGGTGCTCTCCGACAGCTTCGGCGGGGCCAGGGAAGGCGTGGCCCACCTCATCGCGCACGGCCACCGCAGGATCGGGTTCATCGGCGACCAGCCGCGGATCCACACGGCCACCGAGCGACTGCGCGGCTATCACACCGCCATGCGGGACGCGGGCATCACCGTCGAGGACGGCTGGGTCTCCCTCGGCTCCACCGAGCCGGAGCGGGTACGGGCCGCCGCCGAGGAGATGCTCTCCGGAACCGAACCGGTCACCGCGCTGTTCGCGGGCAACAACCGGGTGACAGTGACGGCGGTCCGGGTGATCGCGGAGCGGGCGCGTCCAGTGGCGCTCGTGGGGTTCGACGACATCGAGCTGGCCGACCTGCTCGGCATCACCGTGATCTCGCAGGACGCCGCGGCGGTCGGCAGGACCGCCGCCGAGCACCTCTTCCGCCGCCTCGACGGGGCGGACCACGCCACGGCACGGGTGGAACTGCCGACGACGCTGATCCCCCGCGGCTCGGGCGAACTGCCCCCCGCCTGAGGCCCGTCGGGCGCGGCCGCCCGCACGGGGACGCCGGACCGCGTCACGAGGGTGTGAGGACCCCACCCCGGGACGGCCCCCGCCGGGGCGCGGTCAGGCCCCGGCGCCGGCCTGCCGGAATTCCCCGGTCAGCAGGGCCAGCAGTTGCGCGGGGGCGTCCTCCTGCACCGTATGGCCCGCACCCTCGATCCAGTGCAGTTCGGAGTGGGGGATCAGCGCGTGCAACTGCTCGGCGAAGGGCGGCGGCAGGAACCGGTCCTCACGCCCCCAGATGATCCGGGTCGGCACCGGAACGTCCCCCAGCAGATGCTGGAACTCATCGGTCGCGGCTTGTTCGGCCTGCCGGTACTGGCGGTAGTACGCGGCCCGGCCGCGCTCGCCGCGCCACGGATCGACATGGGCGGACAGGACGTCCGCCCGGTAACCGGTGTGCGTCGCGTGGCGCAGATGGCTCTCGACCAGCGCCTCGTGGGCGTAGCCGGGGAGTTGCTCGAAGAGGTGCGCGTTCTCCCTGATGAGCCGGAAGTACCCGGTGCCCCACTCCCCGCAGGCCACCGCGTCCACCAGGGTGAGGTCTGCGTACCGCGCGCCGTGCAGGAGCAGCGCCCGCAGGGCGACGGCCCCGCCGATGTCGTGGGCGATCACGCGCGGGCGCTCCAGCCCCCAGTGCTCCAGGAGCCGGGTGAAGACCTTCGCCTGCGCCGCCGGGCCGACGTCCTGCCCGTCGCGCTGCTCCGACTGCCCGAACCCGAGCAGGTCCCAGAGGTGGACGCGGTGGTCGCGGGCGAGCGCCGGGGCGATGTCACGCCAGATGAGCGAGGAGAACGGGGTGCCGTGCAGCAGGACCACCGGCTCCCCCTCCCCCAGCACGTCCCAGCGGACCGCCCCGTCCGGGGTCTCGAACGTCCTGGTCAGCTTCCCGTCCATGGTGTGCCTCCTGGCGTGCGGTCGGGAGGGGGGAATCCCCACCGGACCATCGACGTTACCAGCTAACAGGCATTGTCGGTAACTGCGATAAAGTGGTGATCATGCGACGGAACCCTGCGCCCGCGGAGCTCGAACTGGTCGAGGACTTCTGCAACACGGCCACCCATCTCCACGACGAGGACGATCTCGCCCGGCCGGAGACGGCTGCCCGGTGGCTCGGCGCGCACGGCTTCCCGGCACCGGCCGATCAGGGAGAGCTGGCCTCACTCGCGGAGGCGCGGGAGACCGTGCGGGCCTTTCTGGTCGAGCGGACCTCGCCGGAGGCGGTCGACGCTCTCAACCGGCTGATCGCCGTGGTCGCGGGTGCTCCCGCCGTGCGCCCCGACGGCACGCTCATCCTGCGGCCGGCCTCCGGCGGGACGGTGGCGGAGGTGGTACGCCCGGTGCTCGAAGCCCTTTTGATGCACGGCCTGACCGGGCGTCACGCCACCCGCCTCAAGGCCTGCGCGGCCCCGGAGTGCCGCTGGGTCTTCTACGACCGGGCGCCGTCGTCGAACGGCCTCTGGTGCGACATGGACGTGTGCGGCGCACGGCACAAGATGCGCGCCTACCGCGCCCGTGGCGGGGCGGCCGCACGCCGGGACACCTGAGGACCGGCCCGGATCCCTGTCCGTACCGTCCACGCCCCGCCCGGATCCCGTCCGTCCGACCCCCCGCCGGTACCGTCCACGCCCCCGGCCCCGGGCCACGGACGGTGTCCGTCGCGGGTCCTCGCGCCCCGGCGGGACCGGCCGTTCCGCCGGTTCCGCCGGGGCGCGAGGGCTACCGACGCCCCCTTACGGAGCCGTGACCGTCAGGTCGCCCCGGCGCGGCGAGGCGAACGCCTCCAGGTCCGCGCGGGTCAGGCCGGTCAGCCGGGCCACCTCGGCGGTGTCCAGCGCGCCGCAGTCGATGCCGCGCAGCAGGTACCCGCCGAGGGCCTTGGCGGTGGCGGGCTCGTCCATGACGTCGCCGCCGGCCTTGGCCACGTAGGCGGCGAGCCGGGCGGCGGCCGACTCCAGGCCCTCCCGGTAGAAGGCGTAGACGGCCGCGTAGCGCGTCGGCAGGTGGGCGGGGTGCATGTCCCAGCCCTGGTAGTACGCACGGGCGAGAGCCCGGCGGGTGAGACCGTAGTGGAGCCGCCATGCCTCGTGGACCTGGTCGGCCGGGCCCACGGGCAGGACGTTGGTCGAGCCGTCGGAGACGCGTACGCCGGTGCCCGCGGCGGCGACCTGCATGACGGCCTTGGCGTGGTCGGCCGCCGGGTGATCGCTGGCCTGGTAGGCGGCGCTGACCCCGACACAGGCGCTGTAGTCGAAGGTGCCGTAGTGCAGTCCGGTCGCCCGGCCCCGCGCGGCGTCGATCATGCGGGCCACGGCGGCGGTCCCGTCGGCGGCGAGGATCGACTGGCTGGTCTCGATCTGGATCTCGAAGCCGATGCGTCCGGCGTCGAGGCCGTGCGCCTTCTCGAAGGCTTCCAGGAGCTGGACGAAGGCGGTGACCTGCTCGGGGTACGTGACCTTCGGGAGGGTCAGCACGAGCCCTTCGGGCAGACCGCCGGCCGCCATCAGACCGCTGAGGAAGACGTCCGTGGTACGGATACCCCGGTCGCGGACGCCGGCCTCCATGCACTTCATCCGGATGCCCATGTAGGGGGCCGCCGTGCCGTTCGCGTACGCCTCGGAGACCAGGCGGGCGGCGCGGGCGGCGGCCTCGTCCTCCTCGGCGTCCGGGCGGGGGCCGTAGCCGTCCTCGAAGTCGATGCGCAGATCCTCGACGGGCTCGCGCTCCAGCTTGGCGCGCACCCGGTCGTGGACCGGGCCCGCCAGCTCCTCGGAGATGCCGAGGACGGCGGCGAACGAAGCGGCGTCGGGGGCGTGTTCGTCGAGGGCGGCCAGCGCCTGGTCGCCCCAGGAGCGCAGGGTGCCGGGCTCGAAGACGTCGCCGGGTACGTAGACGGTGTGCACGGGCTGGCGGGTGCCGGGATCACCCGGGTAGCGGCGGGCGAGCTCCGCGTCGACCGCCGCGAGGGAGGCGCTGATCTCCTCGCTGACCGCACCGGCGAGGCTCGTTGCCACCTTCTCCTGCTGACCCATGACCATACCCTCCACGCTCTCGTTGTTTCCGCTTCCCGGAATCAACAATCCGTATAGTGAAGTTATAAGGCCGCTCGACCTGCGTCAATGGCCGCCCGGAACGGCCGCGGGCCGCGCGGTGGGGTTCACCGTGCGGCCCGGGGCGGGGTGTTCTGCGTGGGGGTCAGCCCTTGCGGGTGTTGATCTCTTCGGTGAGCTGGGGCACGACCGTGAAGAGGTCGCCGACGACGCCGTAGTCGACGAGCTCGAAGATCGGGGCCTCGGCGTCCTTGTTGATCGCGACGATCGTCTTCGAGGTCTGCATACCCGCCCGGTGCTGGATCGCGCCGGAGATCCCCGAAGCGATGTACAGCTGCGGCGAGACCGACTTGCCCGTCTGCCCGACCTGGGAGGTGTGCGGGTACCAGCCCGCGTCGACCGCGGCACGCGACGCACCCACAGCCGCCCCCAGGGAGTCCGCGAGCGCCTCGATCAGCGGGAAGTTCTCCGCACCGTTGACCCCACGGCCACCCGAGACCACGATCGCCGCCTCCGTCAGCTCCGGGCGGCCCGTCGACTCACGCGGCGTCCGCCCGGTGACCTTCGTTCCCGTCGCCGTCCCACCGAACGACACCGCCAGCGCCTCCAGGGCACCCGCTGCCGGAGCCGGCTCCACGGGCGCCGAGTTCGGCTTCACCGTGATCACCGGAACACCCCGCGACACCCGGGACTTCGTCGTGTACGAGGCGGCGAACGCGGCCTGCGTCGCGACCGGGCCCTGCTCACCGGCCTCCACATCGGTGGCATCCGTGATGATCCCGGATCCGACCCGCAGAGCGAGGCGGGCCGCGATCTCCTTGCCCTCGGCGGACGACACCAACAGCACCGCCGCCGGCCCGACCGCGTCGAACGCGGCCTGCAGCGCATCCACCTTCGGCACCACCAGGTACTCCGCGAACTCCGGGGCATCCGCGGTCAGGACCCTCACCGCACCGTGCTCACCCAGCACCGGGGCGGTCGCCTCGGCGCCCGCACCCAGCGCCACCGCGACCGGGTCACCGATCCGACGGGCCAGCGTCAGCAGCTCCAGGGTGGGCTTACGGACCGCACCGTCCACATGATCGACCAGAACAAGAACTTCAGCCATGACAACGCACTCCAGACGAGAAAGGACAAGAGAGAGGAACAGCGGGGCAGGACATACGGGCTAGATGAACTTCTGGCCCACGAGGAACCCGGCGAGCTGCCTGCCGCCCTCACCCTCGTCCTTCACGATCGTGCCCGCCGTCCGCGCCGGACGCTCCGTGGCGGAGTCGACCGCCGTCCACGCACCCGCGAGACCGACCTCGTCCGCCTCCAGGTCCAGATCGCCCAGATCCCAGGACTCGACCGGCTTCTTCTTCGCCGCCATGATCCCCTTGAACGACGGGTAGCGGGCCTCACCGGACTGGTCGGTCACCGACACCACCGCCGGGAGCGAGGCCTGAAGCTGTTCGGACGCGGTGTCACCGTCACGACGCCCGGTCACCACACCCCCGTCCACCGCGACCTCCGACAGCAACGTCACCTGCGGAACACCCAGACGCTCCGCCAGCAGAGCCGGCAGCACCCCCATCACACCGTCCGTGGAAGCCATCCCACAGATCACCAGGTCATACCCGGCCTTCTCCACAGCCTTCGCCAGCACCAGCGACGTACCCATCACATCACTGCCGTGCAGATCGTCGTCCTCGACGTGAACCGCCTTGTCCGCACCCATCGACAACGCCTTGCGCAACGCGTCCTTGGCATCCTCCGGACCCACCGTCATTACGGTGATCTCCGCATCGTCCGCCCCGTCAGCGATCTGCAACGCCTGCTCGACCGCGTACTCGTCCAGCTCCGACAACAGACCGTCGACATCCTCACGGTCCAGCGTCAGGTCATCGGCGAAACGCCGGTCACCGGTCGCGTCGGGCACGTACTTCACACAGACAACGATCCTCAAGCTCACGCCGGCTCTCCTACTGCATCGTCATTTCCGGGCTGCCTTGTTGCACGCAGCATAGGCGCCTTGTCGGGCCGGATCCGGTCAGGACGACCGAGGCTCCGAGCCCGATATTACTCGCCAGTACACCCAGTCTCTTACCCCCGGGCAAGCGCCGTGCACTGTGACCTTGCCAACGCGGCGGGCCTGTGCGTGCGCGTCCTCAGTCTCGCAGAGCCGTGAACCGTCCCTGGTGGTAGACCAGCGGGCGATCGGCTCCGGAGGGCGCGCCCGCCACCGCCTCGGCGATGACGATGCGGTGGTCCCCGGCCGGGACCCGGGTCACGACGCGGCAGACGAGCCAGGCAGACACGTCGGCGAGCAGCGGAACGCCTTCGGGGCCGCTGCTCCACTCGGTCGACGGGCCGAAGCGGTCGGCTCCGCTGCGGGCGAACGTCGCGGCCAGTGCCCGCTGGTCCTCGCCGAGTATGTGAACGCCGACATGAGCCGCCTCGGACAGCACGGGCCAGCTGGAGGAGGACGTACCGATACCGAAGGAGATCAGCGGAGGTTCGGCGGCGACGGAGGTCAGCGAGGTGGCGGTGAAGCCGACCAGGCGCTCCCCCGCGGCGGTGATCACGGCCACGCCCGCGGCGTGGCGGCGGAAGACCGAGCGGAAGAGTTCGGGTGTGGCGGCCGTCTGGGCAGGGGCGAGATCGGGCGTTGCCGTCATGGAAGTGTCCTTCTGCGGAAGTGGCGTACGGGTCCGTGGGGGCTCAGGCACCCGGACAGCGCGCACTCGCATGGCGTGCGAGGTCCCCATGGACTCGGCCGTGAAGAAGGAGTTCTGGCACCATAACGTCAGAGTGACGATGCGGAGCGGGCGCGGTCAAGGGCGTTCCGTCATGTGGGAGATGCGTCACGGTCCGTCATGCGGGTGCGTCACGGCCCGTCATATGGCGTGCCCCAGCGCCGCGACGACGTCGACGGTGCGGGGCTGGCCGGATGCCCGGCGGACCACCTCGCCCTCGGCGTCGAGTACCAGGACGGTCGGCGTCTTCGTGATGTCCAGCTGCCGCACCAGCGCGAGATGGGCCTCGGCGTCGACCTCGATATGGGCGACCCCGTCGATCATCCCGGCCACCTCGCCGAGGGTGCGGCGGGTCGCCCGGCAAGGCTGGCAGAAAGCGCTGGAGAACTGGACGAGCGTCGCGCGTTTCCCGAGTTCCGCGCCGAGTTGGGATGCGTCGAGTCGCTGTCCGTGGGTCCGGCGATCCACCTGGTGCCTCCTGATCAGAGTTCTTCGTAAGAGGTCAGCACCGGCCACCGCCCGCGCATTCCCCGCAGCTCCGGGGGTACGCGCACGTGACGAGAATCTCGCGCCCCGTGTCCGTCGGGACTGGCCAGGGACTCGCGCATGGGGCACCATCGCCACAATGCCGAAAACCTACGGCTGCGTAACTTCCGCCGGGAGAACCCTCCCCAGGCACTGAAGAAGGGTCTTCATCCAGATGGCAGAACTCGTCTATCGACCGGTCATCGGCGCCGCTCGCACTCTGTTCAAGGCGCTCGACCTGAAGATCGACACTCAGGGTTCGGAGCACATCCCGAAGACCGGTGGTGCGGTGCTGGTCAGCAACCACATCAGTTATCTCGACTTCATCTTCACCGGGCTGGGCGCCCTGCCGCAGAAGCGGCTGGTGCGGTTCATGGCGAAGGAATCGGTCTTCCGGCACAAGATCTCCGGTCCGCTGATGCGGGGAATGAAGCACATCCCGGTCGACCGCGACCAGGGCGAGGACGCTTACGCCCACGCGCTCCGGTCGCTGCGTTCCGGTGAGATCGTCGGAGTGTTCCCCGAGGCCACGATCTCGCAGTCCTTCACCCTGAAGAGCTTCAAGTCGGGTGCCGCGCGCCTCGCCCAGGAGGCCGGGGTCCCGCTGATCCCGATGGCGCTCTGGGGCACGCAGCGGATCTGGACGAAGGGGCGCCCGCGTAATTTCCAGCGCAGCCACATCCCGATCACGATCCGCGTCGGCGAGCCCATGGAGGCGCCCTCCGACCAGTACGCCGGCGCCATCACCCGGCGGCTGCGGGAGCGGGTTCAGGAGCTGCTGGAGGCGGCGCAGCGGGCCTACCCGGTGCGCCCGAAGGACGCGAGCGACACCTGGTGGGTGCCGGCCCATCTCGGCGGTACGGCCCCGACGCCCGCCGAGGTGCGCGAGCTCGGCTGACACCCGCCCCCGACAACCGCGGCGTCGTCACTTCACCGCGGCCCGTGGACGGTGATCCGCGCCCCGGGGCTCAGCCGCTCCAGGGCCGCGGCGAGTTCGGCGCCCGCGGCGTCGAGCCCGCCGTTCGCCATGGGCGCGAGGCCCTCCAGCAGGAAGACGGCGTTGACCGACTCCTCGGTGAGCCGGGTACGCACACCCTGACGCCAGTTCCAGCGGCGGCAGGTGACGCCCTCGTCGTCGCACCAGACGACTTCGCCGGGCTCGGGGTGTTCCACCGTCTCCTCGCCACCGGCGACGGTACGGAACGGCTCGTCGCCCGTCGCGCGGATCAGCCGCATCCCGCCCTTGATGTGGTCGGTGTCCTCGCCGCCCACCGGGACGAGGTGGGCGACGCTGATCGCGTTGTAGGCGTCGACCAGCCGGTTGATGCGGGGCAGGCCGCCGTCGGCGAGGGCGCGCCGGGCGAGCGCCTCGGCCGAGTTGCGGGTGCGGGACGGCTTGGCTCCGAACGCCGAGTAGACCTCGCGCCAGGCGGCGATGCGCGGGTCCTCGTGCGGGGCGCGGCCCTCCAGTCGCTCGGCGAGCCTGCGGGCGGCGTCGTCCAGCAGGGCGGCGCTACGGGTGTCACTGGGGCCGTTGACCAGACCGTGCGCCTCGACGGCGAGATGGGTGAAGCCCGGTGCGAGGGCGCGCACCTCGTCGGACACGGTGAGGGTGAGGGTCATCGTCTGCCTTACTGCCTTACGGGGTTCGGTGGCTCGGGTGCGGTGATCCGGGCGTGGGACTGCGTTCAGAGGGCCCCGGGGAGGTTTCGCAACAGCTCCGAGCGGTCCCGGGCGCTCTTCAGCGCATGGAGGATCACCTCGGGTGGTGCAACATAGACTACTGGATAGTCGACTTCGTTGAACTCTTCGCGCGCCACCCAGGCCAGCCGCTCCTCCTCCAGCGAGAACTGCGCGTCGACGCCCGGCTTGTTGCCGCGCGGATCCACCCGCGCCCATCCCCCGGCCCCGGGCAGCCGCAACGCGACCAGGCCGTGGATCACCGGAGTCGCACCGTCCTTGCCGACCAGGCGTTGGTAGCAGAGGCCGGCCGGAACGCCGCCGGCCCGCAGCAGCGCCGCGAGCGCGATCGACTTGGCGTAGCAGATGCCGGTACGGGCGGCGAGCACGTCGGAGGCGCGCCACGTGACGCGCGGGTCCCCCGAGTCGGCGGAGTGCGGAATGGTGTCGCGGACGAACTCGAAGGCTGCCCTCGCGTATGTGTATGCGGTGTCGGCGTCGAGTGCGAGGCGGTTCGCCGCCTCGCCGACCCGAGGATGCTCGTGGTCGATGGCCTCGTCGACGGCCAGATACGCGTCAATGTCCGGGGACTGCTGTATCAGCTTCATAACGGGAGAGCCTACGAAGCGGCCGACCGGAAGTCCATCAATTTCCAGTCGACCGCATACTCATGCAGGATGCGCGCTATCGCGCCATCTCTTCCTTGAGTGCCTGGAGGAAGGCGTCGACATCGTCCTCGCCGGTGTCGAACGCGCACATCCAGCGGACGTCCCCGGCCGCCTCGTCCCAGAAGTAGAAGCGGAAGCGCTTCTGGAGCCGCTCGCTGACCGCGTGCGGCAGCCGGGCGAACACGGCGTTGGCCTGGACCGGGTAGAGGATCTCCACCCCGTCGATCGCCCGGACGCCCTCGGCGAGCCGCTGGGCCATGGCGTTGGCGTGCCGGGCGTTGCGCAGCCACAGGTCCCTGGCGAGCAGCGCCTCCAGCTGGACGGAGACGAAGCGCATCTTGGAGGCGAGCTGCATGGAGAGCTTGCGCAGGTGCTTCATCGCCCGGACCGCGTCCGGGTTCAGCACGACGACGGCCTCACCGAAGAGCGCGCCGTTCTTCGTACCGCCGAAGGACAGCACATCGACGCCGACCGTGTTGGTGAACGTCCGCATCGGCACGTCCAGCGAGGCGGCGGCGTTGGCTATCCGGGCCCCGTCGAGGTGCACCTTCATGCCGCGCTCGTGGGCGTGGTCGCAGATGGCGCGGATCTCGTCGGGGGTGTAGACGGTGCCCAGCTCGGTGTTCTGGGTGATCGAGACGACCTGCGGCATGGCCCGGTGCTCGTCGTCCCAGCCGTACGCCTGCCGGTCGATGAGCTCGGGGGTGAGCTTGCCGTCCGGTGTGGGCACGGTGAGGAGCTTCAGCCCGCCCATCCGCTCGGGCGCGCCGCCCTCGTCCACGTTGATGTGCGCGGACTCGGCGCAGATGACGGCGCCCCAGCGATCGGTGAGAGCCTGGAGGGCGACCACGTTGGCGCCCGTGCCGTTGAAGACCGGGAAGGCCTCGGCGGTGGCGCCGAAGTGGCTGTGCATCACGCGCTGGAGGTGGCCGGTGTAGTCGTCCTCGCCGTAGGCGACCTGGTGGCCGCCGTTGGCCAGCGCGATGGCCGCGAGGACCTCCGGGTGCGCGCCGGCGTAGTTGTCACTGGCGAAGCCGCGTACCTGCGGGTCGTGGTGACGTCGCGCGTCGGTCCTCACGTTTGCGGGGTCAGCCACAGGCGCTTTCCGTTCACTTCGGGGGCGGGCTTGTCCCAGACGCCGGCGATGGCCTCGGCCAGCTCCGTGACGTCGGTGAAGCCCGCGAACTTCGCATTCGGGCGCTCGGCGCGCATGGCGTCGTTCACCAGTGCCTTGACCACCAGGATCGCAGCAGCGGCCGCGGGCCCGTCCTCGCCCCCCGCCTTGCGGAAGGCGTCGCCGAGCGCGAGGGTCCACGCCTCGGCGGCCGCCTTGGCGGAGGAGTAGGCGGCGTTGCCCGCGGTGGGCTTGCTGGCTCCCGCGGCGCTGATCAGGAGATAGCGGCCCCGGTCGCTGCGCTCGAGGGCCTCCTGGAAGGCCAGCGAGGTCGACTGGACGGTGCGGATGAGCAGCTTCTCCAGGGCGTCCCAGTCGGAGAGCACGGTCTCCTGGAACGACGGGCTGCCGCGCCAGCCGCCGACGAGGTGGACCAGGCCGTCGATGCGGCCGAACTCCGCCTCGGTGCGCTTGGCCCAGTCCCGGGTGGCGTCGAGGTCGAGCAGATCGACCGTCTCGCCGGTGACGGTCGCGCCCCCGTGGGCGTAACGGGCGGCGTCCACCGCCTCGGCGAGCCGTTCGGGATGGGCGTCGCAGCCGACGACCGTCGCACCCGCCTCGGCGAGCCGCAGCAGTGTCGCCCGGCCGGCGGGGCCGGCCGCTCCGGCGACCGCGACCACGGCTCCTTCGAGCACACCGGTCCCCTCGCCCGTGCCGTTCGCGTTCATGGCCACCGCCTCCTCGGGAGAATGGTTCACGCGGCTGCCCGCTCGTCGTTCGCCGCGGTGATTCCCTTGGCAGAGGCAATCACGTGCTTCAGCTTCTTGGCGAGCGCCTCATAGAACATGCTCAGGGGAAACTCGTCCGGAAGCACCTCGTCGACGAGCTTGCGAGGAGGAAGTGTGAGGTCCAGGGCGTCGGGACCCTTGGCCCAGCGGGATCCCGGGTGCGGGGCGAGGTAGGAGGACACGAGGTCGTACGCGGCGAACCAGTGGACCAGCTTCGGGCGGTCGATGCCGTCGCGGTAGAGCTGCTCGATCTCGCCGCAGAGCTGGTTGGTGACCTCCGGGGCACGGTCCCAGTCGATCTTCAGGGTGTTGTCGGTCCAGCGGACGACGTCGTGCTTGTGGAGGTACGCGAAGAGCAGCTGGCCGCCGAGGCCGTCGTAGTTGCGGACGCGCTCGCCGGAGACCGGGAAGCGGAACAGCCGGTCGAAGAGCACCGCGTACTGCACGTCACGGCCGTGGGCGTTGCCCTCGGACTCCAGTTTCACGGCCTCCTTGAAGGCGGTGAGGTCGCAGCGCAGCTCCTCCAGGCCGTACATCCAGAACGGCTGGCGCTGCTTGATCATGAACGGGTCGAACGGCAGGTCGCCGTGGCTGTGGGTGCGGTCGTGGACCATGTCCCACAGGACGAACGCCTGCTCGCAGCGCTGCTGGTCGCCGATCATCTCGCGGATGTCGTCGGGCAGCTCCAGGCCGAGCAGGCCGACGGAGGCCTCGGTGACGCGGCGGAAGCGGGCGGCCTCGCGGTCGCAGAAGATGCCGCCCCAGCTGAAGCGCTCGGGGGCCTCGCGCACGGCGATGGTCTCCGGGAAGAGCACCGCGGAGTGGGTGTCGTAGCCGGCGGTGAAGTCCTCGAAGGTGATGCCGCAGAAGAGCGGGTTGTCGTAGCGGTTCGCCTCCAGCTCGGCGAGCCAGTCGGGCCAGACCATCCTCAGCACGACCGCTTCGAGGTTGCGGTCGGGGTTGCCGTTCTGCGTGTACATCGCGAAGACGACGAGGTGCTGGAGGCCGTCGGTCCGGTCCTTCGCGGGCTGGAAGGCCAGCAGCGAGTCCAGGAAGTCGGGGACGCGGAAGCCGTCGGCGGCCCAGCGGCGCAGGTCGGTGACGAGCGCGCGGTGGTAGGCGGCGTCGTGCGGGAGGAGCGGGGACAGCTCCTCGACCGCTCCGGTCACCCGGTCGAGGACCCGCTCGACGGCGGCCGGGGACGGGGCGCCCTCGGCCTCGAAGTCGATGGATCCGTCCTTGGACTGCCAGGGGCGGATCTCTTCGACGGCGTCCTTGAGCACGGGCCAGGCCGGGTGTTCGACCACCCGCTGAGCCGTAACTATCGCGCCGTCGGTGGCGTCGTGCACAAGAATTTCCGTCATAACACTTCCTCCACGGGAGAACCTCGCGTGCCTTCACCGTAGCCGTGCGGGGTTCCTTCCGACAAGCGGAGACTGCAAAATATCCTGCGTACCCCCCATGGTCACCGCTGTTTTTCCTGCCGTATTCCGGGTAGGCGCGCAGTTCGACCAGTAGCCCTCAGGCGCGGGCGACCGGGCCCGCACAGCGGGGGACATCGCGGGCCTCGGCCGCTACCCTCCCCAGTGCCGCATTGCCGTACCTCCGCTTGCCGCACCTCCGCGCGGGCAGGAGCAGTCGACGGACCGCCGCCGACGGAAACGAGGTCGCCTTGTCATTTCTCACCCTGGGTCATCGCGGAGTGATGGGCGTCGAGCCCGAGAACACCCTGCGCTCCTTCGTCCGCGCCGAGGCGTCCGGAATGGACGCCATCGAGCTGGATCTCCATCTCAGCAAGGACGGCGCGCTCGTCGTGATGCACGACGCGGACGTGGACCGCACCACGGACGGGAGGGGGCCGATCGCGGCCAGGACCCTGGCGGAGCTGCGCGAGCTCGACGCCGGCCAGGGCGAGCGGATCCCCGTCTTCGAGGAGGTGCTGGAGGCCGTCTCCTCCCCGCTCCAGGCGGAGATCAAGGACGTGGCGGCGGCCCGCGCGCTGGCGGACGTGATCCGGGAGCGCGATCTCGTCGGCCGGGTGGAGGTGTCCTCGTTCCACGACGAGGCCGTCACCGAGATCGCGCGGCTGGTGCCCGGCGTGCGCACGGTCCTGATCGCCAGCCGCTGGGGCGCGGACGTGGTGGACCGGGCGAAGGCGGCGGGCGCGGCGACACTCGCGCTGAACATCCGCCGCCTCACCCTGGAGGTCGTGGAGCGGGCGCACTCGAAGGACGTGAAGGTGATCGGCTGGGTGGTGAACACCCAGGACCACCTGCGTCTCGCCCGGGCGCTGGGCCTGGACGGCGCGACGACCGACTTCCCCGAGATCCGCCGCGCCGGGCGCTTCACCGCCTGAGGGCCGGCGTCCTCAGGCACCCTCCCCCGCTTCGCTCACCCCAAGGTTCTTGACGAGCAGTTCAAAGGCCAGGTCGTCGCGCTGGGGAATCCCGAAGCGCTCGTCGCCGTACGGGAACGGGGTGAGCGCTCCCGTACGGCGGTAGCCCCGGCGCTCGTACCAGGCGATCAGGTCCTCGCGCACCGAGATCACCGTCATGTGCATCTCACCGACGCCCCAGCTCTCCCTGGCGGTGCGCTCCGCCTCGGCGATGATCAGCTTGCCGAGTCCGCCGCCCTGAAGGCCCGGGCGCACCGCGAACATACCGAAGTAGGCCGCGTCGCCCCGGTGTTCGAGCTGGCAGCAGGCGACGAGTCCGCCGTCGCGCTCGACCGCGAGAAGCCGGCCCGCCGGAGCGTCGATGACCTCGCGCACGCCCTGCTCGTCGGTCCGCTGCCCTTGGAGGATGTCGGCCTCGGTGGTCCAGCCTGTGCGGCTGGAGTCGCCTCGGTAGGCGGACTCGATGAGGGTCACCAGCGCCGGTACGTCGTCCTCGGTCGCGTCGCGGAAGGTCAGCCGGGCCGCGTCGCGGGGCGTGGCGGTGTCCATGGTCGGGTGCTCCGTTTCTCTGCTGCCGTACGCACTTCTCTGCTGCCGTACGCACTTCCGTGCTGCCGTACGCGTTTGCCTGCTGCCGTATGCACGGTCGCGGTCTCCGTCGTCGCACAGTGCGGTCGAGAGTAACGCGACCCGAAGCGCCCCCGGCGGGCCCCGGCGCACCCCCTTCACACCCCCGTGCGCCGGATTCGGCGTCGGCCCCCCGGGCATCGATGGGACGACCCGCAACAGTGCCGTACGTCCGACCGGGGGGAGGCGCGCCGTGCACGGAGGGGCTCTGACCGGTTGGCTGCTGATGGCGTTGTGCGCGGTGAGCGGCGCCTACTGCCTGCTGCGCACCCGCGCGGGGACGCCGCAGGAGCGCCGCACCGCACGCTCGGAGGCGTTCATGGGTTTCGGCATGGCGGCGATGGCCGTTCCGGCCGCGGTGCTGTCGCCCCCGGACTGGGCCTGGGCGGTGTACGCGGTGCTGTTCGGCGCGGCCGCGCTGCGAGCGTTGCGCCCCGCCCTGCGCGGCGGCCACCACCTGCACCACCTCGTCGGCTCACTGGCCATGGTCTACATGGCCGTGGCGATGGCCCCCGCGGTCACGGGAAGCGGCGGGGGCGGGCATGCCGGGCACGGGGCGGGCGCCGGTGCCGGGGGCGTGCCCCTGCTGACCGGGGCGCTGCTCGGCTACTACGCGTTCTACGTGCTGGGCTCGGCCGGCCGCCTGCTCCCCGCGACCGTCATGGTCCCGGCCGGCGGGACGGCCCCCGCACCCCGGCCCCCGGGAGGATTCGGGGGTGCGTCGGACGGCCTGTCCGAGCTGACGACGGCGTGCAGGCTGACGATGGGCATCGGCATGTTCGCCATGCTGCTCACTCTGTGAGACGGGAAGTGGGACAGAACCCCCGGCAAACCGTGGTCTACGTCACTTGCCGGTCGCGGCCGTACCCCCGGCCGGCCCGCCCCTCATAAGCTGGGGCCATGCTGGTCTCCCTCGCGCTGCTACTGCTCGGTGCCTTGACCGCCCTGGTGACTCCCCGCGTGATGGCGCGCGCCCGGTGGCCGGAGCGCGAACCGGTCGTGGCCCTGTGGGTCTGGCAGTGCGTGGTGGCCGGGGTCCTGCTGTCGTTCGCCCTGTCGATGACGCTGAGCGCGGCCGCCGCCTGGCAGGCGGTGCGCGGCCATGTCTTCGCCCCCGCCCCGCACGCCGTCGTCGAGGCGTACGCCCTGGCGGCGTACGGGCCGTGGTCGGCGGTCATCGCGGTGCTGCTGGCGATGGGCGGGCTGTGGACCGGGGCGATGCTCCTGAGGGAGATCCGGCGGGCACGGCGTCGCCGCAAACAGCGTCGGGCGGAACTGCTGGTGCGTTCCCCGCTGTTGCCGGGCGAGGAGCCGGGCGCCGACCGTCTCGTGGTGCTGGAGGGCGAACGCCCCGACGCCTGGTGGCTGCCCGGCACGGCTCCGCAACTCGTCATCACCACCGCCGCGCTGGGCCGCCTGAAGGGCCGTCAGCTCGACGCGGTGCTCGCCCATGAGCAGGGGCACGCCCAGGCCCGGCACGACTGGCTGCTGCACTGCTCGTCGGCGCTGGCGATCGGCTTCCCGCAGATCCCGGTGTTCGCCGCGTTCCGCGACGAGATGCACCGGCTGGTCGAACTGGCCGCCGACGACGTGGCGTCACGCCGCTTCGGCCGGCTGACGACCGCGCTCGCCCTCGTCGGGCTCAACGAGGACCGCGGGGTCTTCGGCCCCTGCCCCACCCCGCAGGCCCAAGTGCCCCTCCGGGTCAACCGGTTGCTGGCCCCGGTCGAACGGCTGACGGCGGGCCGCAGGTTCCGGCTGACAGCCGCCGCCGCGCTGGTCCCGGTCGTCCCGGTGTTCGTGGCCTTCGTCCCGGGGCTCCGCGCGCTGGGCTAAGGGCTGTCCCGCTGTTCCCGGTGGATCAGCGCGCGGCGTCAGATGCGGTGCATCGCAAGGCGGAGGGGCATCCGCATACTGGACGTATAGGGATGTTCCGACAACGCGGCGAGGTGCCGTAGCTGTCGTCGTGCGCCCGCCGGGAATAGCGGGACAGCCCTTAGCGGTCTTTCGTTCGCATCTGGAACCGGCGTGTGGCGCCCCGCACGCCCTCGGCCGCACTCCGGGTTGGCCTTCGGGCGGTGTCCTCCGCGAGGATCACCCCATGTCCTCCACCCTGTTCCGCTTCCGCTCGCCGGATCGCTCCGCCCGCACCCCGCCCGCCCTGTGGGCCGGGGCCGTCGTCGGCGCCGCCGCTCTCGTGCTGCTCGTGCTGGTGGCGGCGCGCTGGTCGCCGCTGATGTCCCTGGACCGGGCGGTCGCCGACGCCCTGCACCGGCACGCGGTGACCGATCCCGGTCTGGTGCATGTGAGCCGGGTGCTGACGGACTGGGTGTGGGACCCCTGGACCATGCGCGCCCTGATCGCGGCGGTGGTGGTCGCCCTGTGGTGGCGGGGCGCGCGCCCGCTCGCCCTCTGGCTGGCCGCGACGAGCCTGGTCGCCACCCTCCTCCAGCAGGGGCTGAAGGCGGCGGTGGGCCGGGAGCGCCCGCAGTGGCCCGACCCGGTGGACTCGGCCCACTACGCGGCCTTCCCCTCCGGGCACGCCATGACGGCCGTCGTGACCTGCGGCCTGTTCGTCTGGCTGCTGTGGCTGTACGGCGCCGGCCCCGGCGCCCGGGCCGCGGTGCTGGCCGTGGCGGTGGTCTCGGCGGTCGGTGTGGCGGCGACCCGGGTGTACCTGGGGGTGCACTGGCTGACCGATGTCGTGGGCGGCGCACTGCTGGGGGTGGCCGTGGTGGCGTTGAGCGCCGTGGGGTACGCCCGCTACGCGGCCGCCCGGGAGGGCGCTCTTGCCGGCTCGGGGACGGAACGGTAAGGATCGTGTCCATGGTGGTCAAAGGCGTGCTGTTCGACTTCTCCGGAACCCTGTTCCGTATCGAGCCGGTCCGTGACTGGCTCGCCGCCGTGCTGCGCGAGGAGGGCGTCGACGTCACCCCGGAGGATTTCGAGCGGTACGTGAGCGGGCTCACGGAGGCCGGCGCCCTCCCGGGCGGCCCGCCCCCGGTCCGGGTCCCCGACCGGCTGGCTGGGGCGGTGTCCCGCCGGGACCTGAGCCCCGCTCTGCACCGCGAGGCGTACACCGGTCTGGCCCGGGGTGTCGCCCTGCCCGATCCGGGGTTGTACGACGCGCTGTACGACCGCCACATGCGGCCGGAGGCCTGGCAGGCCTATCCGGACGCCGCGGAGGTGCTGGCGGGGCTGCGGAGGGCGGGGATCGCGGTGTGTGTGGTCAGCAACATCGGGTGGGACCCGCGCCCGGTCTTCCGCGCGCACGGGCTGGACGCCCTGGTCGACGCCTATGCCCTGTCCTTCGAGCACGGGCTCCAGAAGCCCGACGCGGGACTGTTCCGCATCGCCTGTTCGCTGATCGGCCGGGAGCCGGCGGACGTGGTCATGGTCGGTGACGACCGGCGCGCGGACGGCGGCGCGGCCGCTCTGGGCTGCGGGGTCCGGTTCGTGGACCACCTGCCGGTGGCGGAGCGGCCGGACGGCCTGCGTTCGCTGGGCCTCGTGCCGGAATGAGGCCCGGGGCGAACAGAGGAGATCGGGCCGGGGTGTGAGGCATATCCCGCCGCGGAGAGGGTAGTGGCAGCCGCTCGTGGCCGTAGCCTGGTGGACATGTCCCCCATGCCGTCGTCCCTGTCCGCTCGTTCCGCAGCCGAGGTCAACGCGGAGATCCGCGACCTGTGGCAGCGTTCGGGCGGGTGCCTGACGCCGCAGGACGAGGCGGCGTACCAGCGGCTGCTGATGGAGTGGGCCGCCGCCACCGGCGGAAGCGTCCGCACCGCCGCCTGACCGCCGTACCCGCGGTTCGGCGGAGCGGAGAAGCCTGTGCGGAGATCGCGCCCGGATCCGGCGATCCCCCGCGTCGCCGGATCCGGGCGCACCCTCGGCATGCCACGTGGGACACGGCCGCGGACCGCGCCGGGGACCGGAGTCCCCCGTCGCAGGGCTCCAGCATGTCCCCACCCGGCTCACCGGTCAATGAATTTCCGGCGGCACACGCACCGGGGCCGGTGTCTGCCGGGCGGGCGACCGCCCGGCAGACACCGGCCCCGCATGCAGGAACGACCGGACCTCGGGACCCTGACGGATCAGCGGCCGAAGTAGTCCGGCTGCGTCTGCGCGTTGAGCTCGTCCAGCTTGACCCGCTCGGCCGGGTCGGTGCGCCGGTCCTGCAGCTTCAGCACGTCGAAGCCCTTGGCGATGTCGCTGGAGTAGATGTGGCCGTTGTAGTAGTACGCCGACCAGGAGCCGGCCGTGGTGACCTGGTCGAGCGTGACCGGGCCACGCTCGAAGAAGGCGATCTCCTTGGGCTTGGAGGAGTTGGTGAAGTCCCATACGGAGATGCCGCCCTGGTACCAGGCCTGGACCATCAGGTCGCGGCCCTTCACCGGGATGATCGAGCCGTTGTGCGCGACACAGACCTCGGCGTCGGCCTGGTGCCGGTCGATCTTGAAGTAGCTGCGGAAGACCAGCTTGCGCTGGTCGCCCTTGCCGACGATGTCGTAGATGCCGTCGGCGCCCCGCTCGGGCCCGATCTCCGCGTTGCAGGTGGCCGCGCCGCCGCCACCGAGCTCGTCGGTGAAGACGACCTTGTTCGCACCCTGGTTGAAGGTCGCCGAGTGCCAGAACGCGAAGTTCACGTTGTCCTGGACACGGTCGATGATCTTCGGGTGCTCCGGGTCCTCGATGGAGAACAGCAGACCGTCACCCATGCAGGCGCCGGCGGCGAGGTCCTTGGACGGCAGCACCGTGATGTCGTGGCAGCCGGTCGTCTTGGAGACACCGGGGTTCTCCGGCGCACCGGGGTTGCCGCCGTCCGGGAAGAGCACCGGGAAGTTCACGATCCGGGCCTTCTGGGGCGCCTTGACCGGCACCTTGATGACGGAGATCCCGTCGTGCGGCGGCTTGCAGTCCGGGAACGTCTCGTTGGGCGAGTACGAGGAGACGTACACGTACACGTTCTTCTTGCCGTCCGGCACCAGCGTGTGCGTGTGGGAACCGCAGGCGGTCTCCACGGCGGCGATGTACTTCGGCTGCCGCTTGTTGCTGATGTCGAAGATCTTCATGCCCTCCCAGGAGGACTTCTCCGTGGCGGGCTGGGAGGTGCTGGAGCAGGAGTCGTCGCTGCGCGAGGAGTCCGTCGACAGGAACAGCAGGTTCCCGGAGACCGAGATGTCGTTCTGCGAACCGGGGCAGAGGACCTGCGCGACGGTCTTCGGCTTCTTCGGCTTGCTGATGTCGTAGATGACGAAGCCGTCGTAGTTGCCGACGTACGCGTACTTCCCCTGGAAGGCGAGGTCCGTGTTGGTGCCCTTGAGGGCACCCTTCGGCACGTTCGTCAGGTGCTTGATGTTGGAGCTGTGGACGATCTCGTCCACGCCGGGTATGTCGCCACCGGTTATCGCGGCCCTGGCCTCGGCCTGCTCGCTCTTGGTGACGGAACCGCGCTCGGCCGGGGCATCGCCCGGGTCGGGGGTGGCGGCCGCTGTGGTGGCCGTCAGCAGCGTGGCGAGGAGTCCGGCTGCGGCTGCCACCGCGCCCAGACGTCTGCGCCGCACGCGGGTGGTGTGCAACGAGGTCACTGCGTCCTCCCTTGTCTCCGTTCGGGGTCGAACGGTTCATGAACCCCCGGCAGTATCGTCCCTCCCATGTACACAACAACAGATGGCAACACAGACGTAATAAAAGTTTTTGATCTTCGCCCGGTGGAAGCGTGTTAGGACGGTCTGCAACAAACCATGTGGCACAGGAGGTCGCCGTGTTGATCCATCGCCGGTCCGCAACTCTGCGCTCAACCGCTCTCGCGGCGGCGGCGGTTGCCGCCGTGCTCGTCCTGGGAGCCTGTGACGCGGGCAGCGGTGACGGGGCGTCGGACAAGGCCAAGGACGCGGGTCCGGGCGTGGTCGCGCCCGGCAGACCGGGCGAGCCCGCCCGGACGCTCTCCGCCGAGGACGCTGCCAAGGAGGCCGGTCAGGACACCGCCAACTCCGCCGACTTCCGCTACGCACGGATGATGATCGAACATCACAGCCAGGCGATCGTGATGACGGGGCTGGTCCCGGAACGGGCCTCCGCCGACACCGTCAAACGGCTCGCGGACCGCATATCGGCAGGCCAGAAGCCGGAGATCGGCGCGATGAAGGGGTGGCTGCAGAAGAACGGCGGCGGCCGGCGCGAGGAGAGCCACGACCACGCCACGATGCCCGGCATGGCGACCGATGCCCAGCTCGCCAGGTTGCGCGCCGCCGAGGGAAAGGCCTTCGACAAGCTCTTTCTGGAGCTGATGATCACCCACCACCAGGGAGCGATCACCATGGCCACGGAGGCGCTCACCGAAGGGAACGACGTCATCGTCGAGGAGATGGCGAGCGACGTGGTCGCCCAGCAGACCGTGGAGATCAACCGGATGCGCGGGCTGATGGACTGAGCCACCCGGCCGAGCACCCCGTGCACCGGGCGGTGCGGATCGGCCGGGCGGTGCCATCCTGGAGGGAACCTCCGGGAAGAGGTGCGCCGTGCTCTCCGTCGCCGTCGTCGGTTCCGGTCCCAGCGGGGTCTACACCGCTCAGGCCCTGCTCCAGCAGTCGCCCGTACCCGATGTGCGCGTGCACGTCCTGGACCGGCTGCCCACCCCGTACGGACTCGTGCGGTACGGGGTGGCCCCCGACCACGAGAAGATCAAGTCGCTGCAGAACAGTCTGCGGGCGGTGCTGGAGGACGACCGGGTCACCTTCGTGGGCAACGTCGGCGTCGGCGGGGCGGAGGGGGTCTCCCCCGCCCGGCTCGCGGAGCTTTACCACGCGGTCGTCTACTGCGTCGGGGCATCGGCCGACCGGACGCTCGCGGTGCCGGGCGAGGGGCTGCCGGGCAGCTACTCCGCCACCCGCTTCGTCTCCTGGTACAGCGCCCATCCGGACGTCGGCGCCGACCCGTTCGTGCTGGACGCCCGCTCGGCCGTCGTGATCGGCGTGGGCAACGTGGCGGTCGACGTGGCCCGGATCCTGGCCCGTGGCGCCGACGAGCTGCGGGCCACCGACGTGCCCCGCGAGGCGCTCGGCGCACTGGAGGACAGCCGGGTGCGCGACGTGCACATCGTGGGCCGCCGGGGGCCCTCCCAGGCCCGGTTCACCACCAAGGAGCTGCGGGAGCTGGGGGCGCTGCCCGGGGCACGGGTCGTCGTCGACCCGGCGGAACTCGCGCTCGACCCGGCGTACGCCGCTCCGGACGGCCTGCCCGGAGCGCTGCCGCTGCCCGCCGTGGTGCGGCGGAACCTGGAGGTCCTGCGCGGCTGGTCGGCGGCCGGGGCCCCGGCGGCGGCCGACGCCGGGCGCCGCATCCGGCTGCGGTTCTTCCTGCGGCCGGTGGAGCTGCTGGAGCGCGACGGGCGGGTGGCCGGGGTGCGGTTCGCCCGGACGGCTCCGGACAGCGGGGGCGGGGTCCGGGACACCGGCGCGTACGAGGACGTCGAGGCGCAACTGGTCCTGCGGGCGGTCGGCTATCGGGGGGTGGAGCTGCCGGGGCTGCCCTTCGATCCGGTGCGCGGCACGGTGCCGCACGCGGCGGGCCGGGTGCTGCGGGCCGGGACGCCGGCGCCGGGCGAGTACGTGGCGGGGTGGATCAAGCGGGGGCCGACCGGGGTGATCGGTTCGAACCGCTCCTGCGCCAAGGAGACGGTGGCCTCGCTCCTGGAGGACGCGGCCACGCTGAGGAGCCGCGCGGCGGTGGACGATCCACTGGCCGTGCTGCGGGAATGGGGGCTGCGGCCGGTGGAGTGGTCCGGCTGGCTGTCGATCGAGCGTGCGGAGGCGGAGCTGGGCCGTTCGCTGGGGCGCGGCCCGGTGAAGATCCCCGACTGGACCGGGTTGCTGGCGGCGGCCCGGAACACGGACCGCTGAACAGCTGCCCGCGTCACCCTTCCCGGGTCGCCACCACCAGCCGGGCGCGGGGGCTGCCGTCGGGGCGCGGGCCCAGCTCGGTCAGCGGTAGCAGTCGCACGGCGAATCCGGCCTGCGTCAGGTCCTCCAGCACGTCGCCGAGCGGGAACGTGCGGTAGTACATGACGAACCGCGGGCGCCACAGGGCGTTGCGGACCCGCATCGCCGCGTCGAAGCCGAACAGCGACCAGTAGGCGCGCGATCCCACCGGGGGCGGTGCGCCGATCGGGAAGACGAACTGCCCGCCCGGCCGCAGCGATCCGTACACCTCGGCGAAGAGGCCGAAGCGTTCGGTCGGCAGGAAGTGGCCGAACGCGCCGAAGCTCAGGGCGAGATCGAAGGCCGGCGCGAAGGGCAGGGAGCGGGCGTCGGCCCGCACCCAGTGCACCGTCGGTCCCTCTCCCCCGGGCGGGAAGGCGGCACGGGCCTCGGCGAGCATGCCGGCGCTGAAGTCGACGCCGACAGCGCGCTCCCGGCACAGCTGCCGGAGCACGCCGACCCCCGCGCCGGTGCCGCAGCAGACGTCGAGTCCGGTGTCGAAGGGTCCGAGCTCGCGTACCGCCCGGGTGACGGCGTCGAGCACGCGGTCAGGGGTGCGGTAGGGCGTCCGGTCGAACTTCGGGGCGAGGAGGTCGTATCCGCGCTCGGTCGAGGAGAGCGCCTGAACGGCCAGTTCGCGCACGGTGGGGCCCTGTTTGGTGAACATCACGGGCCACCCTACCGACGCGGCGCACCGGCCGCGGCCGGTCGGGGGGCGTGCGAGGGGCCGGGCGGGGCAGGGCTGGGGCGGGAGCGTCAACGTCCGCCGGAAAGTCGCCGCTTGAGAGTGATGGCGGTATCGGCGGCGTACGCCTGGGTCCAGCTGCGGCCGGCCCCGGACTTCCAGGTGACGTGGACCGTGGAGCCGTCGGTCCGGGCGCTCTCCACGGTCATGGACCGGTCGCCGTCGCGCACATCGCCGCGGCGCAGCGCGCTCGCCTCGACCGTGACGGGACGCTCCCCCGGCGCGTTCTCGGCCTCCTCGGCCGCTCGGAGGAGTACGGCGGCCAGCTCGCGGGCCGCCCCCGGGGTGCAGGACCAGACGAGCTCGCCGGTCGGGGGCGAGAGCCGGACGGAGACGCGGGGGCCGGGCTCGCCGGCGGTGACCGCGACCGGCGCGGGCTCGCCCGCGGTGACCATGACCGGCACCGGGTGGCCGTCGGCGTCCGTGATCCCGCTGCCCATCGTCGTCTCCTCGGTGTCCCTGTGCCCGGCCGTGGCCGGGAGCCGCCGTCCGGGCCTTCGTCCGGACGGCGTCAGCATGTCAGCACCCGGAGGCGGGGCGGGGGCGTGGTGTGTGCCGGGCGGGACGGCTGCGGGGCGGTGCTCAGGTCCGGTAGACGTCCAGGCGGCCGCACATGCCGAATCTGCCGCGCGCCGAGGGCCGTTCGGCGCGGACGCGGGCGTCGGCGAGGTGGCCGGCCTCGCCCCGGTCCAGCGCGTCGAGCTGGGCGGCGGTGGCGGCGGCGGCCGTGGCGGCCCCCTTCTCCCAGCGGCTGCGCCACTCGGGCGTCCGGGGACGGACGAGCGCGGCGGCGGCGCGGTGGAATGCGGCCAGCGGCTCCGGGTCGCCGCCCTCCACGGCTTCGCGCAGGACGAGGAACCCCTCCACGGCAAGGTCGCGCCGGGCCCGCGCGGCCCGTTCCTGCACGTCCTCCGCGGCGTCCCCGGGCAGCGTCGCCGCCACGCTGTAGACGTCCGGGTCCGCGAGACAGCGGGGCGGCAGGGTGAGCACGGCGTCGCCGGCCTCGGGCAGCCCGCTGTTCTGCATGAGCACGATGACGCGCAGCCCGTCGTCGTTGACCAGGCGGTGCACGGCGCCCGGCGTGAACCACACGAGCGCGCCCGGTGTCAGCGGGGTCTCCTGGAATGCGGAGGCCGTGAGGGTCTGCACGGAACCGCTGCCGCCGACCACGACGTACCCCTCCGAGCAGGTCAGGTGCAGATGCGGGGTGCCTCCGCGCAGCCCGTCGGCGGCGGGCCAGTCGTAGACGCTCAGGTGCGAGACGGCGACGGCGCCGGGCAGTCCTTCGAAGGTCACCACGGGGACTCCTGGGTCTCGGCGGCGCGTCCCCGCGTGGCCGCGCGGGCAAGCGGGGACGCGCCGCGCCGATTGCTGAGCAAGCGCTTTCCACGGGAGCTGAACGCTAGGGGCGTCGCCCGACGCCGGTCAAGGGCCCCGCACGCGCCCCGGCGGCGGGCACGCCGACCGACCGGGGCCGCTGGCGTGTGCGCGGGCCGCTGTCAGTGGCCGGGTGCAGACTGTCACTGTTCCGGCACAACGGCGTTTCGGGAGGTCCAGGACCATGACCGACGTATTGCTCACCGCAGGCACCCGCAAGGGTCTCTTCATCGGCCGCAGACGCGGCGGGACCTGGGAGATCACGGGCCCGCACTTCAACGCGCAGGCGATCTACTCGGTCGCCGTGGACACCCGGGGGGAGACCCCGCGGATCCTGGTCGGCGGGGACAGCGCGCACTGGGGGCCGTCCGTCTTCCACTCCGACGACCTGGGCGAGACCTGGACCGAGCCCCGGCAGCCGGCGGTGAAGTTCCCCAAATCCACCGGGGCGTCGCTGGAGCGCGTCTGGCAGTTGCACCCGGCAGGCCCCGAGGCGCCGGATGTGGTCTACGCGGGCACGGAGCCGGCCGCGCTGTTCCGTTCCGAGGACCGGGGCGAGTCGTTCGAGCTGGTCCGTCCGCTCTGGGAGCACCCGACCCGCTCCCGGTGGGAGCCGGGCGGCGGCGGCGAGGGGCTCCACACCGTCCTGACCGACCCCCGGGACGCCAAGGCCGTGACCGTCGCCGTGTCGACGGCCGGAGTGTTCCGGACCAAGGACGGCGGCGCGAGCTGGGCCCCGTCGAACAAGGGCGTCTCCGCGGTGTTCCTCCCGGATCCGGACCCGGAGTTCGGCCAGTGCGTCCACAAGGTCACCCGGGACGCAGCCGACCCGGACCGGCTCTATCTGCAGAACCACTGGGGGGTCTTCCGCAGCGACGACTCCGGCGACCACTGGAGCGACATCGGCGCGGGCCTGCCCTCCGACTTCGGGTTCGCCGCCGTCGCGCACCCGCACCGCGGTGACACGGCGTACGTCTTCCCGATCAACGCCGACGCCGACCGGGTCCCGGCGGAGCACCGCTGCCGGGTGTTCCGCACGAGCGACGCGGGGCGCACCTGGGAGCCGCTCACCAAGGGCCTGCCGGACGGGGCGCACTACGGCACGGTGCTGCGGGACGCGCTGTGCACCGACGACGCGGATCCCGCCGGGGTCTACTTCGGCAACCGCAACGGCGAGTTGTACGCCAGCGCGGACGACGGGGACAGCTGGCGGCAGCTCGCGTCGCATCTGCCGGACGTCCTGTGCGTGCGGGCGGTGGCGCTCGGCTGACGGCAGTTGATCGGAGTGGTCGTATCAGCAGTAGAGTGCGGGCCGTGGCAGCAAGACCGTTGAAAGAGATCATCGAGCCGGGGTGGGCGGACGCCCTCGAACCCGTCGCCGAACGCGTCGCCGCTATGGGCGACTTCCTCCGCGCGGAGATCGCCGAGGGACGCACGTACCTGCCCTCCGGGGCGCATGTACTGCGGGCGTTCCAGCAGCCGTTCGAGGAGGTGAGGGTGCTGGTCGTCGGCCAGGACCCGTATCCCACCCCGGGACACGCGATCGGGCTGAGCTTCGCGGTGGCCCCCGACGTCCGGCCGCTGCCGGGCAGCCTGGAGAACATCTTCCGGGAGCTGCACGCGGACCTGGGGCTGCCCAGGCCGTCCAACGGCGATCTCACGCCGTGGACGCGGCAGGGGGTGCTGCTGCTCAACAGGGCGCTGACCACCGCGCCGCGGCGGCCCGCCGCCCACCGGGGCAAGGGCTGGGAAGAGGTGACCGAGCAGGCAATCAAGGCGCTGGTCGCCCGGGGCACGCCGCTGGTGTCGGTCCTGTGGGGGCGCGATGCCCGCAATCTGCGCCCGCAGTTGGGCGACTTCCCCGCGATCGAGTCCTCGCACCCCTCCCCCATGTCCGCGGACCGGGGCTTCTTCGGCTCGCGGCCGTTCAGCCGCGTCAACGAACTGCTGGAGCGCCAGGGGGCGCAGCCTGTGGACTGGCGGCTTCCGTGACCCGTCCTCCGGCGGCGCCCGGCGCGGCCGGACCCGGCGCGTACGTCCTCGGGGTGGACTCCGGCGGCTCCGGTCTGCGGGTGGCGCTCGGCCGGGTGGAGCTGCCGGGGCCGCTGGCGACGACGCTCTGCGCGGAGCCGGTGCGGACGGGGCCCGGCGGCATCGACGCCGGGCATCTGCTGGAGCAGCTGCTGCCCGCGGCCCGGGAGTTGCTGGGCCGGGCGTCCGCCTCCGCGACCGGTAGCGCCCCGGCGGGTGAGATCGCGGCGGTGGCGATCGGGGCCGCCGGCATGGCCACGCTCGGCGATCGGTTGCGGTCGGAGCTGCCCGGCGCGCTCGCGGAGGCGCTGGGAGTACGCCGGCTGGCGCTGGCCGCCGACGCGGTGACCGCCTACGCGGGCGCGGTGGGCCAGCGCCCGGGGGCGGTCGTCGCGGGAGGCACGGGCATGATCGCCCTCGGTACGGACCTGATGGAGTGGCACAGGGCCGACGGGTGGGGTCATCTTCTGGGTGACAGCGGCGGCGGTGCGTGGATCGGCCGTGCCGGGCTGGACGCGGCGATGCGGGCCCACGACGGGCGGCGTGGCGGCTCCCCCGCCCTGCTGGACCGGGTGCGGGCCGTGTTCGGACCGGCCGAGGCGCTGCCCGGGCTGCTCTATCCGCGCTCCGACCGGCCGGCCGTGCTGGCCTCGTTCGCCCCGGAGGTGGCGGCGTGCGCCGGAGCGGATCCGGTGGCCGCCCACATTCTCCGGCAGGCCGCCGGTCATATCGCCGAGGCGGCGGCGGCTGTGTGCCCGACGTCCGCCGGGACGGACGGCGAGGGCGGTGAGGGCGGTGAAGTGGCTCTGACGGGTGGCTTGTTCAAGATGGGCGAGCCTCTGATCGCACCTCTGCGCGAGGAGCTGACACGGCTGTTGCCGGGGGCCCGGGTGACCTCGGCGGCGGGCGATCCGCTGACCGGCGCACTCCGGATCGCACGAGCCCTGGCTGCCGGGGATCTGCGCCTGCCGCTCCATCCGACGATGTTGTTCGTGCCCCAGGAGCACGGGAGCGGACAGCGCGGCGGGACGACGGTGCGCGACGAGCCCCGCACGGGGTGACGGTCGGCGACGAAGGAGGAGCCGGACGGAGGCCGACGGAACGACGACCCGACAGACAGGGACACTCCGGCAGTACGTCACTCATCGGACATAAGCGGATAGTTAACGCTCGACCGGACCCTCCCCGAACAGAGGGGCAGGCAAAACCAGTAGCATGCGGCGCCATGAGCACCCCCACTGGGCCCGCTTCCGGCCTGCCTGTACGAATGCCGCGACCTCGCCAGTCCGGACGGCACCGCCGCCCGGAGCCCGTGGTCGCACCCGAGGGCGCTGCCGCGCTCGTTCTCGCCGTTCCCGGTACCCCCTCTTCGGCCACGCGCAGCCTGGCCGAAGAGGTGATCAGCATCGCCCGTTCCGAGCTGCCCGGCCTCAACGCCCGGATCGGCTACCTCGACGGCGACGACGCCGAGTACCCGACCCTCGCCACCGTTCTCGCCCATACCGCCGCCGAGCGCGTCGCGCGCTTCGAGCAGGCCGTCGCCGTCGGCCGTGAGGTCGCCGAGCCCGCGGGTCCGCCCGCCGTCGTGGTCCCGCTGCTCGCGGGTCCCGACAGCGCGCTGATCCGGCGGATACGGCAGGCCGTGATGGACAGCGGTACGCAGGCCGAGCTGACGGATGTCCTCGGTCCGCACCCGCTGCTCGCCGAGGCCCTGCACGTACGGCTGTCGGAGGCCGGGCTGGCGCGCGCCGACCGCGCCAGGCTGTTCACCGTGGCCACCGCCGCCGACGGCATCGTGCTGGTCACCGTGGGTGGCGAGGAGGCCGTGCGGGCCGCCGGGATCACCGGCATGCTGCTGGCCGCCCGGCTCGCCGTGCCGGTGATGGCCGCCGCGCTGGACGTGGAGGGCTCGGTCGCCTCGATCGCGGAGCAGCTGCAGGGCTCCGGCTCGGCGCAGCTGGCGCTGGCGCCGTACCTGGTGGGCCCGGAGGTCGACCTCGGCCTGCTGGACGCCGCCGCGAAGGAGGCGGGCTGTGCGACGGCCGAGCCGCTGGGCGCCTACCCTGCGATCGGCAAGCTCGTGCTGTCCCTGTACGCCACGACGCTGGGCATCACGCCGGCGACTCCGCAGGGGGCTCGGGCTCACTGACCGGACGCCGTCGCCGTGGGGTGGCGGCTCGGGAAGCCGGACAGCGCGGCGGGCCTGGACGGGAGGAGATCTCCGGTCCGGGCCCGCCGCGCTGTCCGGGGCGGCCGGTGTCGGCAACGTGCCCGGGGCAGCCGCTGTCGGATGCGCCGTCCGGAGGCGGTCGCCGTCGGCCGCGACCGTCCGGGGGCGGCCGCTGTCAGACGAGGACGACGCAGGAGACCGCGGGAACCTCGACGGAGCCCGCGTGCCGTGGGACGCCCGTCTCGGCGTCCACGGCGAACCAGCTGACGTTTCCGGAGTGCTCATTGGCCGCGTACAGCCACTGGCCGCTCGGGTCGAGGGTGAGGTCGCGCGGCCAGCGGCCGCCGCAGCCGACGGTGGCCACCAAAGCCGCCTTCTCGCCGCTCTCGTCGAGGGTGAGCACGGAGATGCTGTCGTGGCCCCGGTTGGCGGTCCAGAGGAAGCGCCCGTCGTGCGCGACGACCACCTCGGACGGGTAGGTGCGCGCCGCGTCGTCGGCCGCCTCGTGCTCGGGCAGCACCGGTGTCTCGCCGAGCACGTCGAGACGGCCCGCAGCCGCGTCCCAGCGGCACACGGTGAGCGTCGGCTCCAGCTCGCCCAGGACGTAGGCGAGCGAGCCCGAGGGGTGGAAGGCCAGATGGCGCGGACCGGTGCCGGGGCGCAGGGCGGTCTCGCTGTGCAGGCGCAGGGCGCCGGTGGCGGGGTCCAGGGCGCAGACGCGTACCGAGTCGGTGCCGAGGTCCACGCTGACCACCCAGTTCCCCGAGGGGTCGACGAGCACCTGGTGGGCGTGCGGGGCCTCCTGTCGGCCGCTGTCGGGGCCGTTGCCCTCGTGCTGGAGCACCGAGACCGCCGCTCCGAGCGAGCCGTCGGCGAGAACCGGCAGGGCTGTGACACCGCCGGAGGTGTAGTTGGCCGTGACCAGGTGGTTCGCGGCGAGCGCGAGGTGGGTGGGCGCGTCGCCGTCGACGGCGCGGACGGGACCCAGGAGAGTCGGCACGTCGCCGTCGAGGGCGAAGGCGGCGGCGACGCCCGGGGCGCTCTCGCCGACCGCGTACAGGGCCGTGCCGCCCGGGCCGACCGTGAGGAACGAGGGGTCCGGCACGGCGTCCGTGGACCCCAGCACCGTCAGCGCACCGGTATCCCGGTCCACGGCGGCGGCGGTGATCCCGCGCCCGCCCGCCGAGGTGAACGACCCCATGAATGCCTGCCCGGCGCTGTTCCCGATCATCGCGCTACCCCTCTTCGCCGTCGCCGTGATCTTCACGGCCGACGGTAGCAGGCAGCCCTCTGCGGTCCAGACCAATGCGGCCGAAGAGATCCCCGAGGCGCGGGCCGGCGCCCCCGGCGGTCAGGCCGGTTCGCATGCCACGGCAGGTCCGGCCCTCCCCGGCCCTGGAACCGTCCGACGTCAGGCAGTACCGGAGGGCAAGCCCGGTCCGGAGTCGGCGAGCACCCGGGCCCACGAGCGCCTCCAGCTCCGGCACATGCGGGACCTCGCGACGCCGGACGACGGTGCTTCTCCCGGCGGACCACCGGCCAGGCCGGACTGTGTACCGGGACGTGCGACCAAGCGGTGGCGTACGGCCATCGAGTCTCAGCACTCGTCGATTACGTCGAATGCTCGATTACCTCGATTACCTCGATCACGTCGAATACGTCGAACACAAGGCTCTCCCGTACCCGGCCGCTTCCGCCCCACGCGACCGTATTCGCAGGCATCAGAGGGACTCCGCGTCTGCTGGGCAGCCGGCCGGGTAGATGGTGCCGCGTGAAACTTCTTCCTACGACGCCCCCGGCCTCCGACTCTCCGGCACCGCTCAAGAAGGCTCTGACCACCTCGTTGCTCTACTTCTTCATCCTGGGAGACGTCCTCGGGGCGGGCGTGTACGTCCTGGTGGGCCAGGTGGCTGCCGAGTCCGGCGGCGCGGTGTGGGCCCCCCTGCTCGTGGCCCTGTGTCTGGCCCTCCTGACGGCGGCGTCCTACGCGGAGCTGGTCACCAAGTATCCGCGTGCGGGCGGCGCTTCGCACTACGCCACCTTGGCCTACGGCCCCTTCCTCGGGTTCCTCGCCGGCTTCTGCATGCTGGCCGCCGGAGTGGTGTCGGTGGCCGCCCTCGCCCGGGGGTTCGGCGGCGACTACCTGTCCGAGTTCGTCTCTCTCCCCGTCGTACTGGTGACCACCGTCTTCCTCACCGCGCTGGCGCTGCTGAACGCCCGAGGCATCAGCGAGTCGACCCGGGCCAACGTCATCGCCACGGTCATCGAGGTCAGCGGTCTCCTGCTGGTGATCGGGCTGGGCGCCTGGATCGTGCTGCGCGGCGACGGAGACATGGGAAGGCTCGCGGACCTGGGCACCGCGCACCAGGGCCCGGCGGCTGCGCTGCTCAGCGGCGCGGTGCTCGCCTACTACTCCTTCGTCGGCTTCGAAACATCCGTCAACGTGGCCGAAGAAACCCGCGACCCCCGCCGCTCGTATCCCCGAGCGCTCTTCGGCGCCCTGGTCACAGCAGGGGTCGTCTACGCCCTGGTCGGCGTAGCCGCGACGGTGGCCGTACCGACCGAAACGCTGACGGAATCGAGCGGGCCGCTTCTCGAAGTCGTCCGGGCGGCCGACGGAGTCCCTCCAGAGCTGTTCAGCGCCATCGCCTTGGTTGCCGTCGCGAACGGAGCGCTCCTGACGGGCATCATGTCCTCGCGCCTGGCCTACGGCATGGCGCGGGACGGTCTCCTGCCCCGCTTCCTCACGAAGGTCCTGTCCGGTCGGCGCACGCCTTGGGCCGCCATCGCTGCGACAACCGCACTGTCCCTGCTCCTCGCGCTGACCGGCGACGTGACCACCCTCGCCTCCACCCTGGTCCTGCTCCTGCTGGTGGTCTTCTTCCTCGTCAACACCTCACTCCTCGTACTGCGCCGCGACACGGCGACTCCGGACCACTTCCGGGCGCCGACCCTCGTTCCCGTCCTCGGAGCCGCGTCCTGCGTCCTGCTCGCCACCCAGATCGAACGTGACGTATGGCTGAGAGGGCTCCTCGTCCTGGCCGTGGGCGCCTGCCTGGGCGTCATCGCCGCAGTTCGGCGGCCACGGGCCTCTTGACCTCGGCCCTCAGCGTCTTCGCCACGGCCGTGCGCCTCTCCTGGACGTGCCTGCCCCCTGGGGCTCCTCAGGAGCGGTGGCGACCGACGTTGCGAAACGTTTCTCGAGTTGCTCGGCCACAGAAGGCGGAGGGGCGCTGCGTCGTCGTTCGATGCGCTCACCGGCGGGCCTCTGGCCTACAGGTCGGTCGCCCGACCGCTGAGCAGCCGTCCCGCCTCCTGGTCGCGTCGCTCGGCCCGCGCGAACAGCACGTCACCGCGGACTGGCGCCCCTCAGCCGGTCGGTATCCCCGCCGGACGGATCAGTCCGCTCTCGTAGGCGAAGATCGTCGCCTGCACGCGGTCCCGCAGGGCCAGCTTGCTGAGCACGGCGCTCACGTGCACTTTCACCGTGCCCACGGCCAGCTCCAGACGCGCGCCGATCTCCGCGTTGCTCAAGCCCGTGGCCACGAGCACCAGGATCTCGCGTTCGCGGTGGGTGAGGCGGTCCAGGACTTCGGCAGCGTCCGCGTGGACAGGGGCACCGTGGGCGAAGGCCTCTATCAGACGTCGCGTGACCGCGGGTGCGAGAACACCGTCGCCGGAGGCGACGACCCGTATCGCGGACAGCAGGTCCTCCGGCTCGGAGTCCTTGAGCAGGAAGCCGGAGGCTCCGGCACGCAGCGCTTCATAGACATAGGCGTCGAGATCGAACGTGGTGAGCACCAGGACTCTGGTGCGACTGCTGTGACGTGTGATCAGTCGTGTCGCCGTCAGCCCGTCCATGCCGGGCATCCTGATGTCCATCAGCACCAGGTCGGGAGCGAGTTCGGCCGCCATGGACACCGCCGTGGCCCCCTCCGCGGCCTCGCCGACCACGGTGATGTCGTCCTCGGCGCCCAGGATCGCCACGAAACCCGCGCGCACGATCGCCTGGTCGTCCACGACCAGCAGACGTATGCCGATGGCGCTTCTCCTTGCCTTGTCCGTGCGGGGTCCTTCGCCCGCGCACATCCTCCCACGGGGGTAGTGCGCGGGGCATACCGAGTGGGCGTGCCCTCAACGGGCGGCCGGGGCACCCTTCCGGGACGCGCTCGTCCGCACAGTGGCGGCATCGCGCCCGCGCCTCCTAGGCGCGGGCGGCGCCCTGTGCGGCCGTCGACCGTGGCGCTGTGGGCGCCTTGCCCGCGTCGAGGCTCCCGAGCAGTCGACGCATGGTGACCAGCGCCGCCCTCGACGCGGCGGCGACGTCGTCCAAACTGCCCGCCTCCGCCGCGGAGATCACCCGGGTGGTCTGCTGGAACACCGTCTCCCGCAGCCCATCGGCGACCCGCTGCCGCTCGCTGCGGACCCGTTCCCTCGCTTCGGACAACAGGGCCGTGAGCGCCGCGTCCTGACGGCTCAGCTCCCGCCTGCGGCGTCTGTGCATCAGCCATCCCGCCCCCCAGGCGACGGTGAAGACCGAGCCGAGAGAGACGAACAGGAGGGCTAGGGGGAGGGCCCAGTGGAACAACAGCGCGGCAGGAGAGTCGGGCGGCTCCCCGAGCAGCGTTCCGTCGGCGGCGAAGGCGACCGCCATCGAGAACCCGAACGAGAGAGCCGCAGCGAGGACCGACAGGTACGACAGCCGGGAACCGGACGGATACGCCATGGGCGGCATCCGCGATCCGACGCGCCGAGCCGCGGGCGCCAGGGCGCGGCCGTAGGCGGCGACGGCGTAGACGGCGGCCAGTTCGACGGCGGCGCCGCCCAGGAAAGAGGGCGCCACGGAGGCAGGCAGCACACCGCCGCCGAGCAGCACCGGCCATACGAGGGCAGTGGCGCCGACGGTCGCGAGCACCAGCCAGGGAGCCCGCCGTCGCCACAACAGCGGCAGCGCGTGAACGGTCAGGACCAGCGTGAGCAGCAGGCACACCTGGACTCCGTGACCGGCGTTCCGCGCGTTCGTCAGGGCGAGGCTCCACGACGCCACGGCGGCCGCGCCGCAGACCGCCCGGTCCGCGATCCGCTGTTCGCGGGGGAAGTCGCGCCGCCGTTCCCCGACCGGCCACCGTGCGGGCGGGGCGTCGGGGAGCAGTGCCTCCACGCGCCAACCGCCCTCGGGGCGGGGCGACGCGGACAGCGACCCCCCGATGGCAACGGCCCGTCCGCGCATCCCCGCCACTCCGCGGCCGGAGCCGAGGCCCAGTCCGTCGCCGCCGGCGCCGCCGGGCGGCTCGCCGTTGTCGACGGTCAGCCGCAGGGCCTCCCCGGCCCGCTCCGCCCGGACGCTGACCGAGGCGCCCGGTGCGTAGCGCAGGGCGTTGGTCAGCGCCTCCCGGACGATGCCGTGGGTCGCCTCCGCCGCGGGACCGGCGAGGTCGGCGGGCAGCGAGACGGAGATGGGGCGGCCCAGCCTGCCGAAGCCCGCGATCAGGGTCTCGATGGGAGCGGTCATCGACACGGGAGCCGGTGCGTCACTCACGTGCATGACTGCTACGAGACGCCGCAGCGCCGCCTGGGTCTCGCGGGCGGCGCGACTCGCGAACGCCAGCGCTTCCGCACCCAGTTCCGGTCTGTCTCCACCGAGCCTGCGGGCGGCCTCGACGGACACCACGACCGAGGTGAGGTGATGCGCGCTGATGTCGTGCAGCTCCTGCGCCAGTCGCTCGCGCTCCCTGCCGGCTGCCTGTGCACGCTCCTGCTCGGCGCGGGCCAGTTGTTCTTCCGCCGCCCGGCGCTCCCGCAGCCGGTGCCGGCGGCCCGCGCCGAGAGCCGACACCAACAGGTAGAGGCCCACGGCGATGAGCCAGTCGGAGAGGAGGACGCCGTCGAAGCCGTACCGTACGGCCATCGGCAGGGGCTGGACGACAGCGGCGGTGACGGTCGCGCCCAGAGCGACGGTCCAGTCGCTCGCAGCGGTGGCGGAGAAGAGCGCCAGCAGGACCGCCGGCCCCGGTATCAGGGCGAGCATGTCGGGGGGTGCCAGGATCTGCCCCAGCACCGACACCGCGAGAATCGTGCCGAGGGCGGCGAGCGGTGCCCGGTAGCGTCGCACGAGCGCCACGACGGTGAGCACCGTGGCGGAGCAAGCGGTGATCCACGCCGTGATGCCGGGCGGCTCCTCGATGGTCGGGACCGTGAGGAACACGAGCACCGTGTGCACTACCGCGAACAGGGCCGGCGTCAGCCGACCCGGAGCAATCCCCATTGACGCGAGTGTAGAGACGGCCGCGAGGGCGCGGGACGTCAGGCTCCCGTTCGCTGGAGACCGCGTGCCCCGCGGCCTGTCGCGTTCGCCCGGCGCGGGCGGTTGCGTCCGGCGAGCCGAATCCCACCCTCCTCAGGTGTCGGGCCCCCGGCGGGCGGCGCGCCGTCGTCCCCGTGCGGCAGTCCTCTTCGGCGCCGGGGAAACGCCCCCGGCCGGTTCGGTCCCGTACCGGTGCTCTATGCCCTGCGGCCTAGGGCGCCTTCCTTCCAGCGGCCGACGCCGCGTCGCCCTCGGCGCGAAAGGATCGTCACATGGATCGAATCGACGTTCTCACTGTCCTGGTGACCACGCTGGCCCTTGCCGTCATCGTGTGGTCCAAGCCGCTCCAGAAGCAGCCGTTCTGGCTCTTCGTTCTCCTGTGCGTCGTCTTCTATCCGGTGGGCACGGCGCTGCTCTCGGCGCTGGAGGCGGCTGCGGGGGCCGCCGGTCCCGTGGCCGAGTGGACCTTCCTGAGCAGCACGAGCGTCCTCTTCGCCTCGCTCGTCGCGTCGGCCTACCGGGGGATCAAGTCCTTTCGGGGCGTACGCGCCGGTCTCCACTCCCAGGACCACCGGGACATCGAGGTCTGAGCGTTGACCCTTTCCCTACGCCACGACTTCGGACCGGCGGGAGCATGTCTCCTCACCACCTCCCGCCCGGGCAGTCGCTGCCCGCCCCTCGCCGGCTCGGCGGTCGGACAGACCGCGCCCGAGACGCGTCGGGAGTCCGGACATGGGTACCCGGCGCATCATGATCGGGGTGGGCCCCACCTCGGAGACGGACAGCTACGGCCGGCGGAGCTGACGGACATGAGAAGGAGGCTGTGGATGGACGGTGACTCGACCGGGGCGGCGACGGAGCCGCCCGTGCGGCTGCTGTTGGTCGCGGACACCCATGTGCCGCTGCGCGCCAAGCAGCTCCCCGGCGACTTGTTGTGCGAGGTGGACCGGGCGGACGTCGTCGTCCATGCCGGGGACTGGGTCGACGTCGCCACCCTGGACCTGATGGAGGGCCGCGCACGGCGTCTGGTCGGGGTGTACGGCAACAACGACGGCCAGGAGCTGCGGGCCCGGCTGCCGGAGCTGGCCCGCGTCGAACTGGGAGGCGTACGGTTCGGCGTCGTCCACGAGACCGGGGCGGCCCGTGGTCGGGAGGAGCGCTGCGCCGCGCTGTACCCGGATCTGGATGTCCTGGTCTTCGGCCACAGCCACATCCCCTGGGACACCGAGGCATCGGGTGGTCTGCGCCTGCTCAATCCGGGCTCGCCGACGGACCGCAGGCGACAGCCGTACTGCACGTACATGACCTGCACGGTGGCGGACGGCATGCTCGACGAGGTCGTGCTGCACCGTCTGCCCAGGCGCTGACCGCCTCCCACCGGGCTGCGGCCGGCGGGTGGGCTGTGCGGCGGTCAGCCCACGTGAACCTGGGCTCCGCCCGGTGTGAGCGTCGCGACCTGGCCGCGATCGCAGTGCACGATCCGCTCTTCCAGCCCGCAGCCCCGTGGCGCGTCCGAAGCCCTGGAAGGTCCGCAGGACCCGCGCCGCCTGCGGGGTCGTGAGGACGGGCAGTGCGCGGTCCAGGTTTCTGCGGGCCACCCGGTCCCAGTGGTCGCCGTGCAGGTGGGACAGGACGATGGCGTCGAGGCCGGGGAGTTGGTCGACGGTGAGCGCCGGTTCCTTGAGCCGTTTGGTCAGCAGGCCGTACCCCAGGTGGGCGTGGCGCCCGCGGTGCAGGAAGTTCGGATCGGTGAGCAGGGTCAGCGGCCCGTACCGCAGCAGCAGGGTCGCGTTGCCGACGAACTGGACCTGCACCGGTGTATCCGTCGAGGACATGACGGGCCCCTCTCGTACGTCGTTCCCGGCGGATCGGGGGGACAGGCCGCTTTCAGCGCTTGACGCAGGGCGGGACGGGTGTCGGGCGGCCGCCCCGGGCCGGCACGTCAGCCGCCGAGCTTGCCGACCGCGTCGTCCAACGACGTCGCCATGAGAGTCAGCTCCCGCGCGGCCGGATACGCGGTCCCCAGCCGGTCGACGAGCTCCGCCCGGGTCAGCAACACCGCCGCGCCGCGGAGGTCGTCACCGGCCAGGGCGGCATGTCCGGCCACTCGGGCGCGGCCCTCCAGCAGGACCAGTGCGGAGTCCTCGTCCGCCGCGTCCAGCAGCTCGCGGACGAGGGTCTCGTCGATCACCACGTGTTCCCTTTCCTTGGAGGAGGACCCGACTGCCTGATCCGCCCACACCCTTTTGTCATGATCGGTTCAGCGAACGACGACGTGCCGTTCGTTGCCGACGCAGTGCGTCATGGTGAGCCCTTCGACGTCACGTGGCGGGTTCTCGCCCAGCCGGGCAAGTCGCTCACGGTCGTCCTCCGACAGGTCCTGGCTCGCGAGGGGCCGCAGTCCCTTGACGTCCTGCGGGGTGATGCCCAGCCCGTCGCCGACCCGGCGGCCGAGATCGTTCTCGACGAGGAGGAAGTGCCAGACCATCCTCTCCTGCACGGCCCGGTCGCAGTCGGAGAGCATGCCGACGAGGTTCGTCACCAGGTCCTCCTGCTCCCACTCCTCCATCAGGAGGTAGCGCTGGCCGGCCTGGAGGTAGTCGTTGGTCCGGGGGATGCGTTTACGGGTGAGGCGGCCGCGGATCTCCGGGCCCTGCTCGTCGTTTGTCGGATACTGGGCCTCACGCAGCCCCCCGGTGATCGACGGCTCGTAGTTCACCTCGGGGTTCTCACCGTGGTGACCGTTGTCGTACGCCATCAGCCCGTCGCGCTGGTTGGTGGCCACGTGGGCGTTCTTCGCCTGATTGACGGGGAGTTGCAGGTAGTTCGGGCCCACCCGGTAGCGCTGGGTGTCACTGTAGGAGAAGGTCCGCCCGACCAGCATCTTGTCGTCGGAGAAGTCGAGCCCGTCGACGAGTACGCCGGTGCCGAAGGACACCTGCTCGTTCTCCGCGAAGTAGTTGTCCGGCACCCGGTTGAGCACCATACGGCCCACCGCCTTCGGCGGGAAGTCCTGCTCGGGCCAGGTCTTCGTGTCATCCAGCGGATCGAAGTCCAGCTCGGGATGGTCGTCGTCGGACATCATCTGCACGACCAGTTCCCACTCGGGGTGCTCCCCCCGCCGGATCGCCTCGTAGAGATCCTTCGTGGCATGCCCCAGCTCGTCCGCCTGTACGTTCGCCGCGTCCTCGGCCGTCATACTGCGGACGCCCTGCCGGGGAAGCCAGTGGTACTTGACCAGCACCGACTCGCCCTCGGGGTTCACCCACTTGTACGTGTTGACGCCGAAGCCCTGCATGTGGCGGTAGTCGGACGGGATGCCCCGCGGGCTGAACAGGTTCACGAGCATGTGCATGCTCTCCGGCGTCTGCGACATGAAGTCGAAGATGCGCCCCGGCTTCTGCTCGTGGGACACCGGGTCGGGCTTGAGAGCGTGGATGACGTCGGGGAACTTGATCGCGTCCCGGATGAAGAACACACCGAGGTTGTTGCCCACGAGATCCCAGTTGCCGTCCTCGGTGTAGAACTTGACGGCGAATCCCCGGGGGTCGCGCGCCGCCTCGGAGGAGTCACGGCCGCCGATCACCGTGGAGAAGCGGACCGCGACGTCCGTCCGCTTGCCCGCCTCCTGGAACAGCTTGGCCCGGGTGTAGCGGGCGATGGGCTCATCGCCCCACTTTCCGTACGCCTCGAAGTAGCCATAGGTGGTCACGCCCCGCGCGTGCACCACGCGTTCGGGGATGCGCTCCCGGTCGAAGTGACTGATCTTCTCGAGGAACTGGTAGTTCTCGAGAGTGGCAGGGCCACGGGCCCCGACGGTGCGCTGGTTCTGGTTGTCGAAGACCGCATGGCCCTGCCGGTTCGTGAGTTCCGGCCGGCCGTCGTCCGCGGCCGGCCCGGCGCTCGCTACGTCTGTCACAGCCAACTACTCCTTCTCTCGATCCGTAGTGCGATGCGGAGCCGCACCGCGGGCAGAATCCGGACTCCGGGAGGTGGGAATGCGGTGCGCGTCCGCATTCCCACAGCTACCACTCCGGTCTCTGTGCGGCCACCGCACAGTCGACGCATCGACCGGGTACCCGGAGCGGCCCTCCGCGGCCTCCCTCGTCCGCTGCTCGGCCTCACGCCGCCTGCGGCGTGGCCACCCGGCCGTCAGCTCCTTGACGCGGCGGTCAGCCGTCCTTGCCCATGGCTTTGCGTACGGCGTCCTTGGTGCGGTCCATGAGCGCGGCTCACGCACGTTGTCGACCGGGTCGCGGTGGTGCAGCGTGGTGGGGTGCGCCGGCATCACCTCGGTCAGGCCGTCCCCGATCTTCTCGGCCTTGCGGTGCCGTTCGCCGACCGGGACGGCACAGGTCTGGGACGTTCGCACTTCGGGCGCGATCGCCGCACCCGACGCACGACCACCGGCTGGGTCCCGCTGGGGAACGGACCACGCCGTCACGGGCCGGCAGCAAGTTGGAGAAGGGCGTGACGCAGGGCGGCCCGGTCGTCGAAAGGGCGCGAGTCGTCCGCGGAGACCTGCTGCTCGTCGGCTCCACGTCCGGCGACCACGACGACGTCTCCGGGGCGGGCGGCCGACACGGCCAGGAGGAACGCGTGCCACCGGTCGGGTTCGACCCGGACCGTGGCCCGGCCGGCACGGCGGGCGCCGTCCGCGACGGCCGTGCGCAGGGTGGCGGGGTCTTCGGTGTGGGGACTCTCATCGGTGACGATCACGAGGTCGGCGTGGCGGGCGGCGACGTCACCCAGTGCGGACCTCTTGCCCGGGTCGCGCTCGCCGGTCGCTCCTACGACCACGATCACTCTGCCGTCGGTGAGGGAACGGAGGAAGGGCAGGAGCCGGCGTTGACCGCCGGGGTTGTGAGCGAAGTCCACGAAGGCCAGAAACGGCTGCCCGACGTCGACCCGCTCGAGCCGCCCGGGAATCGACGCGAGGTTCTCGATGCCGCGCAGAGCCGTGTTGACGTCGATGCCGCCGACGGCCAGCGCCAAGGCAGCGGCCACCGCGTTGTCGGCCTGATGGGCGCCGAGCAGCCGCAACCGCACCTCCCGCTCGACACCCGGACCGCGGAGGCGGAAGCGGGTGCCGTCGGCATCGGCCGAGACGGCGCGGACGCTCCAGTCGGCGGGTTCCGGACCCATGGTGAACGTGGTGAGGCGGCAGCGGGTCTCGGCGGCCAGGCGGCGCCCGTGGGGGTCGCCGACATTGACCACCGCGTGTTCGCAGCGGTCCGGGGTGAACAGGGACGCCTTGGCGGCGTAGTACCGGCCGAGATCGCCGTGCAGGTCCAGGTGGTCGGGGCTGAGGTTGGTGAACACGCCGACGCGGAAGCGGGTGCCCTGCACCCGGCCGAGCTCCAGGGCGTGGCTGGAGACCTCCAGTACCGCGTCGGTCCCCTCGGCCCAGCGGGTGCGGGCGAGCAGTCGCTGGATCGCCGGCGCCTCGGCCGTGGTGCGCTCGGCGGGCCGCCCGCCTCTGCCCGGCACGCGGGTCTCCAGACTGCCGGCCAGTCCGACCCGGCGCCCCGCGGCCTCCAGCCCGGCGGCGATAAGGTGCACGGTGCTCGTCTTGCCATTGGTGCCCGTGACCCCGTACACGGCCAGGGCGTGGGACGGGTCGCTGTACAGCCGTGCGCTGAGGACGCCGAGCACGTGGCGGGGGCGGTCGACCACCAGGGAGGGCAGGCACGGGTCGGGCCTGTCGCTGAGCAGCGCGACGGCACCGGCCTCGGCGGCCCGGGCGGCGTAGTCGGCCCCGTGCCTGAGCTTTCCGGGAAGGCCGGCGAACAGGTCGCCCGGGACGACGTCGGTGCTGTCCAGCGTGACCCCGCGCACCCGTACCCGCCCGTCTCCGGGCCGGGCGATCAGCCGTGCCTCCGGAGCGAGGTCGCCAAGGACGCCCAATAGATCATCGAGGCACAGGTCCGCCACGCGGGGATGGTCCTCCCGTCGCAGAGCGTCGACCATCGTCCATCTCCACTTCCCGGGCGCGGTCTCGTGGCTGGTGCGCGTCGCCGGACGCGTCGCGCTCAGCGGCCCCACGTACAGGTCGATCCCGTGGCCGGCCCGACGCGACGGGCCGGCCAGCCCACAGGTGGAGCAGCATCACAGTGGTAACCGATCGGCTGACAAGCGAAACTCCGCTTCCGCCACCCCGCCGGTCCGGCCGGGTCGCAGTGCCGTCGAGCAGGCGTGTGTCCCCTCGTAGTTGTCGGAGGGGCGGGGCAGGTGGTCTCGACAGCCCTCAGCTCCGTCGGACGGCATCGCCACAGGGCGTTACCTCAGCGCCCCGCTCCTCGGCGCCGCAGGCGGAAGCCCTCGGTCTCGGCCGATCGGCCATCCGTCCGTATTCCCGCGGCAACGCGTCCACCGCGACCCGGCGCTGGGCAGGCATGCTGGGTACACGCAGTCTCCCCGCAACCGCGCCTGTCAGGAGATCAGTGGCGATGAGCAGCGCGTCGACCCGCCCGGTTCCCCCGGACGCTCGCCGACGACCACGGCGCTCTCTTGCCGTGTGCGCACTGGTCGGCGTGGCGGCGATGGCCGCTGTGGACGAGATCGTCTTTCATCAGATTCTGCACTGGCACCACTTCTACGACCGCTCCACGCTCGGCATCGGGCTGCTCTCCGACGGTCTGCTCCACACTGTTGAGCTCCTGGCCATGGTCGTCGGGTTCTTCGGCTTCGCTGATCTGCGCCGTCGTGGCGCCTTCTGCGCTGCCCACGGGTGGGCCGGCTTCTTTCTGGGCCTGGGCGCCTTTCAGCTCTTCGACGGCATCGTCGACCACAAGCTGCTGCGTCTGCACCAGATCCGCTACGGCGTCGACGTCACCCCCTACGACTGGGCCTGGAACTCCGTCGGCCTTCTGCTGCTCGGCGTGGGCGTTGCTCTGACGGTGCTGGCCAGGCGTCGTCTCCGTAAGCCGTCGGCATCGGGATGATCCCGGCTCTCCCACGCCCCGACCCTCACGTGATCCCGCTGGGGCCGGTCGTCGCGGCCGTGGCGCTCCTGGCCGCCGTCCTCTATCTGCTGGCCGCCGGGCGCCTGCGGCGGCGCGGGGACGCCTGGCCGCGCCGCAGGAGCCTCTCCTTCGCCATCGCCTGCGCAGGTCTGGCCTACGCCTTCGTCGGCACGCTGCCGGGCGGCCCCTTCACCGCGCACATGGGCCAGCACCTCGCGGTTGCCATGCTCGTCCCCCTGCCGGTGACTCTCGCCCGCCCCCTGACCCTCACCCTGCGCGCCCTGCCCGGCGGAACTCCGGCCCGGCGCGCTCTGCTCGCCGTCGCGCACTCCAGGCCCGCTGCCGCGATTCTTTTCCCGCCCGTGGCCGCGATCCTGGACATCGGCGGCCTGTGGCTGCTTTACCGCACCCCCCTGCTGGCCGCCAGTCACCACCAGCCTCTGCTCAACGTCATCATCCACGTGCACGTCCTGGGCGCCGGGTTGCTGTTCACCTTCACCATCTGCCAGCTCGACCCCGTCCGCCGCCCGTGGAACCTCTACTGGCGGGGCACCACGCTGCTCGCCGCCGGATGGGCTCACGCCGTCCTCGCGAAGAGTCTCTACGCCACCCCTCCGCCGGGCACCGCCTTCACCACCGGCGACGTGCACTCCGCGTCCCAGCTCATGTACTACGGCGGCGACCTCGTCGAAGTCGCTCTGGCCGCCGTCGTCGCCTCCCACTGGTACGCCGCCACCGGTCGCGCCCACCGCCGCTCCGCCCTGACGCGCGAGGGGCACAATCGCGGGACGAAGGTCTACCTCCGCCCAAAACGGGCACTCCTCCCCTGCACGCGGGCGGTGTCACCGCAGCGCCCGCCCAGGACGAGGAAGAGAGCCGACTGATGCAGGAGAAGACACCGTCGCAGGCCGAGGGCGAGCGCCCGGACGACGAGACGGCCCAAGCCGCGGAGCACCGGACCGCAGACCCCGGACGCACGACGCCCTCCCAGGCCGAGGGGGGCAGGGAGGCCGACGGTGAGGACGAAGATGCGTGAAGGTCAGCGGGTCCGAGTCAGTCCTGACGCAGCGAGGTACGAGTCCCGGGCCCGCGCTTCCCGGAGGTATCCGTCATGAAGAAGGACGTGCGCGGGGAGAGCACCCTCCGGTGGAGGGCCGGGGAGGCTTTCCGCCGCGTGAACAGGGCCTACTCGGCGCCGAAGGAGCATCAACTCGCCGGGCACCTCGGTGCCCTGGTCGCCTTCGCCGCCTACACCGGCGCCTGGGGCACCGCGGTAAGCGTGCGAAGGAACGAGCTTCCGGACCGCCACCAACCGCTGGATCTGCTGTTGACCGCAGCCGCCGTCTTCCGACTCGGTCGTCTTCTCAGCAAGGGCTCCGTCACGAGCCCGCTCCGAGCGCCATTCACCCGGTACGAGTCAGTGGCGGGCCCTTCGGAAGTCAACGAAAGCCCTCGCGGAGGTCGCTTCAGGTCGACCGTGGGTGAGCTCGCGACCTGCCCCTTCTGCCTGAGCGTCTGGCTGACGACCACCTTCACCGGCGCCCATCTGTTGTGGCCGCGCGCCACACGCACGGTCACGGGAGGCCTTACCGCCCTCGCCGTGGCTGACACCCTGCAACTGGGTTACGACTGCCTGATGCAGAAGAACAGTGGCTGAGCCTTGCGACGCCACCACCCTGGCCGATCCCCGGGCCGGCAGCCGCGCGGCAGTGCGACCACGACCACCAAGCTCGCCGCCGATATCCCGCCGCCGTCCGTGAGCCTCCTGGAGCTGGCCCGGCGTTTCCCAGCGCTCCCTCTTCAGCCCCAATCGCGCATGTTCGCCGTCTTTGCAACCATTGAGGAAGCGTCGAGGGGGCGACGCGACACACCTCCCAAGCAGGGCCGACCTAGGAGGAGCTTTGAGCGACTTCGAAAGTTCGAGCCGTCCGGGCGACGGAACGACGGCGACGACGGCACAGACCGCACGGGACAAGGCCGGCGAAGGTACCGACCTGGTGGCCGCCAAGGCCGGTGACGTGGCGGGCACCGCCAGGGAACAGGCAGCCGATGTGGCGGGTGAGGCCACGGCACGAGCCCAGGACGTCATGGGCGAGCTGCGGAGCCAACTGGAGGAACAGGCTCGCACGCAGACACAGCGGCTGGCAGACAGCGTACGGCGGCTGGCCGACGAGCTGCACGACATGAGCCGCAACGGCGACAGCGACTCCGCCGCCGCCGGCGCGGTGAAGCAGATAGCGGACCGCGGGCACCAGACCGCGGCCCGACTGGAGGACAGAGGGCCGGACGGTCTTCTCAGCGACCTGCAGGACTTCGCACGCCGTCGCCCCGGGGCGTTTCTGGCGGGCGCGGCGCTCGCGGGCTTCGCCACCGCCCGGCTCGCCAAGGGCGCCAAGTCCGCCGACGGCGGAGAAGACCGGCACGCGAGCACGACGGACAGCGGTACGGGTCCGGGCGCACCACAAGTCGGGACGGGACACGAGGCCCAGCAAGCCCCGGACACCCACCCGCCGCCGTCCTCGCCGCCCCTCACTCCGTCCGACGGGGGAGCCGGCACACCGGGGCAGGCCCCGATGAGCCGCCCGTACCCCGATCCGCAGCAGCCGTAGGGAGAGGGAACCGAGCCGTGGGTACACCGTCTTCACAGCACACCACCGACCAGTCGGCCGCCCCGTCCGTCGGCTCCACCCGCGCACCGTCGCCGGATCCTTCGATCGGAGAGCTGGTCGGCGAGATCAGCGAGGATCTCACGCAGTTGGTGCGCGAGGAGGTCGAACTGGCCAAGGCCGAGGTCAAGGAGAGCGCGACCCGGGCGGGCAAGGCGGCGGGCATGCTCGCCGGCTCCGGATACGCCGGCCATCTGGCTCTGCTGATGGGCAGCCTGGCGGCCGTCTTCGGACTGGCGCACGTGGTCGACCTGGCCTGGGCCGCGCTCATCGTGACCGGGCTCTGGGCGCTCCTGGCGGCCGTCCTCTTCGTGGTCGGCCGCAAACGCCTCAGGACGGTCAGCGCCAAGCCCGAACGCACTGTCGAAACGCTGAAGGAGGACGCGCAATGGGCACGCAACCCGACGAGCTGAAGTCCGACGTGGAAGAAACCCGGGCCCACCTCGCCCACAACGTGGACCGTCTCGCGGACAAGGTCACCCCGGGAAAGGTCGCCCGGCGCAAGGCGGACGCCACGCAGCGGCGGATCACCCGCGTGAAGGAGCGTGTGATGGGTGCGGCGAGCGACACCACAGCCGCGGGCAAGCAAGGCGTCGCGGATACCGCCGGACAGGCGGGTGACGCGGTCAGGCACACCACCGACCAGGTGGGCCGATCCGTACGCCAGGCCCCCGACCGGATCACCCGGCAGACGCAGGGCAGCCCCGTCGCGGCGGGCGTCATCGCCTTCGGCGCCGGCATGCTGGCAGCCGCCTTGCTCCCCACCACGGGGGCCGAGGAACGGGTCGGCGCACAGCTCCGCGAGCACTCCGACGAACTCCTCGAACCCGTGAAGCAGACCGCCCAGGACGTCGCGCAGGAGGTCAAGGAGGACATGCGGGGGCCGGCGACGGAAGCCGTGGACGCGGTGAAGAGCACGGCCCAGGACGCGGCGCAGACCACCAAGCAGAAAGCCCAGGACGCGGGGCAGGAGGCAGGGACGGGACTGCGCGAGGTCGGACAGGACGCCGCTCGGCAAGCCCGGAGCTGACTCGGCCGCTCCACGGACCGGTCCGCCACCGAGAAGCGTCCGGCGTCGGGCGGGGCCCCCTCCGCTGCGGGGCCCCGCCCGGCGGGCGTGTCGTCCGCCCAGCAGCATGAAGCGGCCGTGAGGTCGCCGACCGTACACCGTCGAGGAGGTGTGATTTCCATGGCGCACGAGCAGCATGATCGAGACAGCCTGGGCCCGGAGGGAAGCCGGTCGGGTGCCGGCCCGCACGCACAGCCGGACCGTGATCCGCCCGAATCGCCCACGAAGCTCGGGAGTAAATCGTGGAGTGCGGTGTTGAAGCGCACGCTGAGCGAGTTCAAGCGGGACGAGCTCGCCGATCGGGCCGCGGCGCTGACGTACTACGGCATCCTGGCCCTGTTCCCGGCCCTGCTGGTCCTGGTCTCCCTGCTCGGCATCGCAGGCAAGGAGACCACACAGACCGTGCTGGACAACATGCAGAAGCTCGCACCGGGAGCGGCCCGCGATGTCCTCACCAACGCGGTGACCCAGCTGCAGTCCAGCAGCGGAACCGGCTGGGTCGTGGCCATCGTGGGTCTGCTGGCCGCACTGTGGTCCGCGTCCGGCTACGTGGCCGCGTTCATGCGAACCTCGAACGCGGTGTACGACGTACCTGAGGGCCGCCCGGCCTGGAAAGTGCTGCCGGTCCGCGTCGGCCTGACGTTGGTGCTGATGGTGCTGGCCTGCGTCAGCGCGCTGATCGTCGTGCTCTCCGGCGGCATCGCCCGCCAGATCGGAACCGCGCTGGGTATGGGTGACACGGCCATGACCGTCTGGTCGATCGCCAAATGGCCCGTCCTGGTGGTACTGGTCACCATCATGCTGGCGCTCCTGTACTGGGCCGCGCCGAACGCCAAGGGCCGGGGCTTCAAGTTCGTATCCCTGGGAAGCCTGCTGGCGCTGCTGATCTGGATGGTGGCATCGGCCGCCTTCGCCTTCTACGTCGCCAACTTCGGTTCGTACAACAAGACCTACGGCGCTCTGGCAGGCGTGATCATCTTCCTGGTCTGGCTGTGGATCACGAACCTGGCGATCCTGCTCGGCCTGGAACTCGACGCGGAGATGGCCCGCGAGCGAGCCGTCATCGGCGGCCACCCGCAGACGGAGGAGCCGTACGTCGACCCCCGCGACACCCGCAAGTGGACCGACGAGGACCGCAGAGCCATGGGCGACACCGGCCCCGCCGACCCTCGCGCGGGCAGGAAGGACCACGGCGCCTGAAAAAGCACCACGGCGCCTGAAAACTGCCCGACCCTGGGGGCCTCCGGGCCGGGCCAGGGCTCTTCAGGCGTTTGTCGACGCCGCGTGAGGACCGTGGTTCAGCGGGTTGACGAGTTCGGCGAGTGCGCGCTCCAGGCCGTGCAGATGGGCCAGGGCGGGGTCCGCGGCGACCCCGGGCAGCTCGGGCAGGTGGAAGCCGCGGGAGCCCTCGGGGGCGGTCAGCGCCTCGACGGCCATCTCGACGCGGGAGCACGCGGCGGACAGGCGTGCGTCGTGCGAGGCGTCCGGGTCGGCGGCGATCGATGCCAGGCCCCGGACCTCGGTCACGCAGTCGTCCAGCAGCGCGATCACCTGGCGGGCGCGCGCCTTGCGGGCCGGCAGCGGGCTCAGGGGGTGCACCAGCGGCGCGAGGGAGAGCCGGACCCGGCCGAGCAGCACCTCCAGTTCGGCGACGCGGGGCCCGGGGTCGGCGAGCGTCGAGCCGGCGAGCCGGTCGGCAGCCTCGGCCGTGCAGGCGTGGACGCACCGCAGGGCCTTCTGGATCCACGCGTCGGTGATGGCGTGAGTGGTGACGGGGAGGACCAGCAGCACGGCGAGCACCGCGCCGAGCGAGCCGACGGCGGTCTCCGCGACGCGCAGCCAGAGCAGGGCGGCGTCCAGGACGCCCAGCACGCCGTAGAGCATGCCGGCCATCACCGTCACGAAGAACATCATCCAGCTGTACGAGACCGCCGCCGTGTAGAAGATGCCGAAGACGCTGACCGCGACGACGGCGGCGGTCGGGGCTCCCGCGCCGTCGAGCGGGATGGCCACGGCGAAGCCCGCGACGATACCGATCACGGTGCCCAGGACGCGCCGGAATCCCCGTACGAGCGTCTCGCCGCGCGAGGTGGTGTTCACGAAGACCCACCAGGTGGCGCCCACGGCCCAGTACCACCGCTGGTCGGACAGGACCTGCCCCAGGCCCAGCGCGAAGGCTCCGCCCAGGGTGGCCTGGACGGCCTGCCGGGTGGTGATGCGCAGGGGGCCGGGGCCCCGCGGGGGAGCCGGCGCGGCCGCAACGGGCAGCCGCCGCTCGTAGCACCACAGGCCGAAGCGCACGGTGGACGAGGCGCCCAGGGACAGCAGCACGGCGACGTACAGCTCGGGCAGCTGGCCGGGCACGGTGTGCAGGAACTGGGCGGCGAAGAACATCATGAACGTGAAGACGCCCAGCGCGTGCCCGCGGGGCCCCCAGCGCCGGGCGTACACGCCCGCCCCCATCACGGCGAGGAAGCTCAGGTCGCGGGCGACCGGCTGGTCGTGCAGCACTGCGGCCACGGCCAGGACGGGCAGTCCCACGACCGGGAGCAGGGCCGTGGTGACCGCCTGGCCGCGCACCCTCGGGTCGGTCACGGTGAACAGGGCGAGCAGCGCCGCGAGGCCGCCCGTGATGGCCGCCACCAGCGAGTGCCCGGCGAGGCCGCACAGCGCGACCGCGAGGCTGATGCCGAGGACGCCACGGCCGGCGAAGCGCAGCCGCACCCGCCCCGGGTCCGGCGCCACGAACACCCTCTTCAGCACACTTCCGCCCCTTCCGCGTCTCCGCAGAACTCGCATGAAAAAGGCGCCGCGGAAGTCCGCAGCGCCATCGATGGATCCATTGCAGCATCCATCGGGCCCTTGGAACAAACGGGGAGAAGAACCATGTACCAATGGCTCGGCGAATCTCGCGAAAGCTCGGCCACCAGCGTGCCAACGGATCACCCGGACCGAGCACCCCCGCGAACGGCGGACGTACCCACCGGACGGATGGGCTCCGGTTCGGGGCCGAGAGGGGATGAGTACGCGTACTCATCCCCGGGCGGGACGGGCGGCGCACGATGCCGACATGGACGACATGGACACGCGCACGGGCGGGATCCGGCAGGGGCGCGAGCCGCGGAGCGGCGGGGCGAACCTCCTGGTCTTCCTGGCTCTGCTGCCGCTCGACGCGCTCGTCGGCGGCTACGCCTGGCTCGCGGTCGGCATGAACGGCTGGGCCGCCGCGCACAACGGTGAGGAAGCCACCGTCGCGGTGACGGAGCTGGCGGGGTCCGGTGGCGTGCTGGCGGCTGTGGGGCTGGCGCTGTGCTGGGGACGGTATCGGGGCGCCGCCGTGGCCCAGTTCGTCCTGACGGCCGTGCTGATGGCCTGGCTGCTGTCGTTCCACGGCTGAGGGGCTGTCGTACCGCCCCGGCGGCGCGGAGCCCTCGCCCTGGGTACAGTCGGGGCCGCACCGGACGGCTCGGAAGGAGATCTGCGGATCATGGCGGTGGACGCTCTCGACACCCGGATCCTGCGCCTGCTGATCGAGCAGCCGCGCACCAGCGTCCGGGAGTACGCGCGCATCCTCGGCGTGGCCCGCGGCACGCTGCAGGCCCGGCTCGACCGGCTGGAGCGCGACGGGGTGATCACCGGTACCGGGCCGACCCTCTCCCCCGCCGCACTCGGTCACCCCGTGCTCGCCTTCGTGCACCTGGAGGTCACGCAGGGGCATCTGGTCGAGGTGGGCGACGCCCTGGCGGCCGTGCCCGAGATCATCGAGGCGTTCTCGACGACGGGCGGGGGCGATCTGCTGACCCGCGTCGTCGCCCGGGACGCCGGGCATCTGGAGGACGTGATCCAACGGCTGATCCAGCTCCCGGGCGTCGTCAGGACCCGGACCGATGTGGCGCTCCGCGAGCGGGTGGCGCACCGGGTGCTGCCGCTGGTGGAATCCGTGGGGCGCGCGGCGGGCGACCGGGACCGGCCGGGTCCCGCACCCGGTCGGGGGTGACCGGGCCCGCCACCGCGGCCTGCGGCATGCTGGGGGCCATGACGTCCCGCCCCGCGGCCGCGCCCCGCCCCCAGGTGATCTTCGATCTCGACGGAACGCTGGTGGACAGCGAGCCGAACTACTTCGAGGCGGGGCGCCGACTGCTCGCCCGGTACGGGGTGCGGGACTTCGGCTGGGAGGCCCACACCCGGTTCATCGGCATCGGCACCCGGGAGACGCTGACGGTCCTGCGCGCGGAGTACGGGATCGACGCCCCGGTCGAGGAGTTGCTCGCCGGGAAGAACGCCCTGTATCTGGAGCTGGCCGGGGCGTCGACGGAGGTCTTCCCCCAGATGCGGGTCTTCGTGGAGCGCCTGTACACGGCCGGGGTACCGATGGCGGTGGCCTCCGGTTCGTCCCGGGCCGCGATCGGGGCGGTCCTCGCGGTGACCGGGCTCGACGCGTACATCCCGCTGTACGTCTCCGCCGAGGAGGTCGCGCACGGCAAGCCCGAGCCGGACGTGTTCCTGGAGACGGCCCGGCGGATGGGGGCGGAGCCGGCGGACTGCGTGGTGCTGGAGGACGCCCCTCCCGGAGCGGCGGCCGCGCACGCGGCGGGCATGCGGTGCTTCGCCGTCCCCTATGTGCCGGAGACGGCGTCCGACCCGGCGTTCGGGACCGCCGAACTGCTTTTCAGGGGCGGACAGTCCGCGTTCACGGCCGATGCCGCGTACCGTCGGCTGCTCGGCTGAACCGGGGCACGGCGGGCGCTCCCGGCGCCGGGGCGGGCGAGGAGGGTACCGGGCCGTCAGCAGAGCCCGGTGAAAGGGCCGTCGGGGCATCGGAGCTCCGCCGGACCGATATCCTGATCATGTCGTTCGCCGCTCCGCCCCGGTCTCCGCCGGAGACCCGGGAGCCACGGGGCCCGGCAGCCGGAGCGGGCCACCATTCGAGATAGGTGTACAGGTGCTGGTAGCTGGTCGGTACCGATTGGTATCCCCCATCGGTCGTGGCGGCATGGGCGAGGTGTGGCGCGCCACGGACGAGGTGCTGGGACGTGCCGTGGCCGTGAAGCTGCTGCTGGGGGACCAGGCGGACGCCTCGTCGACCGCCCGCTTCCGGCTGGAGGCGCAGACCGCCGCCCGGTTGAGCCACCCGCACCTGGTGGCCGTGTTCGACTTCGGGGCCTGGGAGGACCGGTTCTTCCTCGTGATGGAGCTGGTCGAGGGGCAGAGCCTCGGGGACCTGCTGGCCGCCCAGGAGCGGGTCCATCCCGAACAGGTCGCCCTGATCGCGGGCCAGGCGGCCGCGGGGCTGGCCGCCGCGCACCGCCAGGGCATCGTCCACCGCGACATCAAGCCGGGCAACCTGATGCTGGACGCGGACGGTTCGGTGAAGATCGGCGACTTCGGGATCGCCCAGTTCGTCGACGACCCCTCGACCGCGCTGACGACGGCGGGCCACATCGTCGGCACGAGCCTCTACCTGGCTCCCGAGCGGGCGCTGGGACGTACCGCCGACTCCGCGTCCGACATGTACTCCCTGGGCTGCGTCGTCTATCAACTGCTGCTCGGACAGCCGCCGTTCCGCTCCGACACGGCGACCGCGACGCTGTACCAGCATGTCGACACCCCGCCGGTCCCGCTGCGGCAGCGGGGCGTGGAGATCTCCGCCGCCTTCGACTCGTATCTCCTCGGACTGCTGGCCAAGCAGCCGGAGGAACGGCCCACCGCGCAGCAGGTCTCCGACTGGTTCCGCACCGACGCCTGGCGCGGCCGGCCGGAGCCCCTCCCTCTGCCGACGCCCACGTCCCACCGGGCGTCGGCTCCCATGGCCCCGAAGCCCTCGCCCGCCGGGCCGCCGGCGCCGGTCGGCCCGACGACGTACCGGCTTCCGGGACCCACCGGGCGAAGACGGCAGGCATCCGCCCGAGCGGCTCCGGCCCGTCGTCGCAGTACCCGTGAGGCGATACGGCGTCGGCCCAGGGTCGCCAGCGTCATCGCGGGCACGGCGACGTTCCTGGCCGCCGTGTACCTCGGAATGATTCTGTTCTCCCCGGACTCCAGCTCGGCCGGAACGCCGGATCGGAGCCCGTCCTCGGGCCCCGCGCAGGACGTCAGCGACGGCAGCGGGCAGGAGCAGGAGCAACAAGGCGGGCAGAACCCGCAGGACCAACAGGACGGTGGCCGACAGGACGGGGACGACGAGCAGGACGACTGAGTCCCGCCCGCCCCCCTCGCCCGCCGGGGCCCCGCCCGTTCCGTTCCGCCCCGCCCGCCGTCACCAGCGGTCGTGGACCTCCGCGCGGATCGACCGGTCGTACAGGTCCCGCACCGCGTCCAGCGTGGACTGCGGCAGCGGCGGCAGGGCGGCGGCCGCCGCGTTGGCGCGGGCCTGTTCCACCGAGCGTGCGCCGGGGATCACGGTGGTCACGCCCGGCTGCTGGATGATCCAGCGGAGCGCGGTCTGCGCGGGGGTGGCGCCCTCGGGGGCCAGTTCGGCGAAGTCGGCGGCCGCGGCGACGCCCGTCGCGTAGTCGATGCCGGAGAACGTCTCGCCCCGGTCGAACGCTTCGCCGTGCCGGTTGTACGTACGGTGGTCCTCGGGGCCGAAGACCGTGTCCTTGGTGTACTTGCCGGAGAGCAGGCCGGAGGCGAGCGGAACCCGGGCGATGATGCCGACGCCCGCCGCTGCCGCCGCCGGGAGCACCTCGTCCAGCGGCTTGAGACGGAACGGGTTGAGGATGATCTGCACGCTCGCGACGCCGGGGCGCGCGATGGCGGTCAGCGCCTCGGCGCAGGTCTCGACGCTCACCGCGTAGGCGGCGATCCGCTGCTCGGCGACCAGGGTGTCCAGGGCGTCGTAGACGGCGTCGGAGGAGTAGACGCGGCTGGGCGGGCAGTGCAGTTGTACGAGGTCGAGCGTGTCCGTCCCGAGGTTCGCGCGGGAACGGTCGTTCCAGGTACGGAAGTTGTCCAGGACGTAGTTCTCCGCGACCTGGTCGGCGCGGCGGCCCATCTTGGTGGCGACGAGGACGTCGGCGTCGGGGCGGCTCTTGAGGTAGCGGCCGATGAGCTGTTCGCTGCGGCCGTCCCCGTACACGTCCGCGGTGTCGAAGAAGGTGACGCCGGATGCGACGGCCGCGTCGAGAACCCCGAACGCGTCGTCCTCCGCGACCTCGCCCCAGTCGCCTCCGAGCTGCCAGGTGCCCTGTCCGACGACCGAGACGTCACGGCCGGTCCTGCCGAGTATGCGCTGTTCCATGAGGATCATGCTATTCCGCTCTCGGGCCGGGGGTGGACGGCGGCAGAAGCACCGCTGCCGCCGTCCACGCTCCGGGGCCGCCCCGGGGCGGGCCGGTGATCAGTCTCCGGTCGTCACGCGGACCACGTCGACCTCGCCGCTGTCCGGCCGGCCGGCGTCGCCGAAGTCGTCGCCCAGCATCCAGAACGTGGCCATGCCCCCATGGACATATGCATCCGAAGGCGGTCGGCTCATCGTGCGATGCGTCCCGGGCAGCCGCAGAGTGGAAACACGGACCGGCGAGACGGGCCGGGGTCAAGAAGGGAGCACGACGTGGAGAACGACGGCACACCGCGGCCCCACTTCGTCGTGCAGATCCATGACGCGCGACGCCTGCACTTCGATTTCCGGCTGGAGGTCGACGGCGTACTGAAGTCCTGGGCGGTGCCGCGCGGGCCGTCGGAGAACCCCAGCGACCGCCGGCTCGCCGTGCCGACGGAGGATCACGCCCTGGAGTACCGCGCGTTCGAAGGGGTGATCCCCCACGGCAAGTCCGGCAGCGGCACGGTCATCGTCTGGGACCAGGGCACCTACCGGCCGCTCGGGCACGACGGACAGGGCGACCCCGTCCCCTTCTCCGAGTCCCTGGCGCTCGGCCATGCGACGTTCTGGCTGGACGGGTCGAAGCTGCACGGCGAGTTCGCGCTGACCCGCATCCAGAAGGGCGACGAGCCGGACAGCGGCGGCCACGAGGCGTGGCTGCTGATCAAGGCCAACGACCGCCTGGCCGTTCGCGGCAGGCCCGGTTCCCCCGACCCGTACCACGCCAGGTCCGCCCGTACGGGGCGGACGCTGCACCAGGTCGCCGCGGCGGCGTCCCGGGGGTCCGGAGGCTGACCACGCGCCCCGCGGTGGCACACGGGCGCCCCGTCAGGCCCCCGCGCCGGAGATCTCGGCGAGCACCTCCGTGTAGAGCGGCCGCCGGTCGGGCCGGGCGTGGGCCGCGGCCCGGCGCAGGACCGGGACCGCGGCGTCGCCGAAGCCGACGAGCGCGTCCCGGGCCGCTCTCCGGACCACCGGCTTCGTGTGGCCGAGGAGCCGGACGAGGTCGGGCAGCGCGGGCCCCCAGCCGGCGCGGCCGAGCGTCCGCGCCGCCATGCGCACCACGTCGGGCAAGGGATCGGACAGCAGGAGCGCGGTGAGCCGGGCATGGGTGTCCCGGTCGAACAGGGCGCGCGAGGTCCGGTGTGCGTGCAGGCGTACCCCGGCGCGCGGGTGGCTCAGCAGCTCCTCGACCAGCGCGCGCAGTTCCGGGTCCGGACCGGTTCCGGACGCGGGTGCGCTCTCCTCGACCAGGCGGGTGAGGGCCTGGCGGGTCTGCTCCGGCGTTCCCGTGCGGGCCAGGTCGAGCAGTTCCGGCAGCGACGGACGGCCCGCCAGGGCGGCCGACGTGCTCCGGAACGGGGTGCGCAGGGCGTCGAGCGCGGCAGCGTCCTCGTCTGCGGCCCCGGGTGTGCGCAAGGGGCCGCCGACGAGGACGAGCGCGTCGGCCAGGGCATCGCGGCCCTCGGTACGCAGTCGGCGCTCGGCCCTGGTCAGCACGGAGGTTCGGAGCACCCGCAGCCCGGTCAGCAGGTCGAGCAGCCCGAGGTCGCCCGCCTCGACGCGCGGTGCCAGGTGGTGGGCGAGGACATCGGCGGGAACGTTGCGCAGCGTGGTGCGGGCCGCCTCCCGCACGGCGGGCGACCCATTTTCCCACCACCCGACGATCAGCGGGACGAGCGGGGGCAGATCGTCCTCGGGCAGCCGCCCCGCCCAGCGCAGCGCCCGCTCCGGCAGCACCCCCCGGGAGGTCAGTTCCACGACGGCGGGGTGCCGGCCACCGCCCCCTCCGGGCTGGACCCCGGCGTGGTCCTCCGGGTGCGCGAGGAGATCCAGGGCGGCGGTTTCGGGGAGCACGTCGACCCGGCCGCGCAGATACGCCCGCAGCACGGCGCGCGCCACCCCCGGCTCCGGCCAGTCGAGCAGGGCCCGCGCGGCGGCGGTCCGGCGCTCTGGCCTCTTCGCGTCCAGCATGGCCAGCAGCCGCGTCCGCTGGGCGGCCGACCGGGGCTGGTCGAGATCGTCCGCCCGCACCGGGCGCGACGAGGCGCCGGAGGCCGTGCTCGCCGCTCTGGTCTCGGCGATGGTCCACTCGGGTGCGTCGATCGGCTGCAGCTCGGTCATCCAGTCGACGAGCCGCCCGCGCACGTCGGGCGCGGCCCTCGGGTACGCCTCGACGAGCGCGGAGAGCAGCTCTCGGGACTCGGTCCGGGCAGGTGCACGCCCGACACCGTCCGCACCGGCGACACGCCGGGGCCGGGCACCGGCGACGGCGTCGCGTCCCCGGAACTCCGCCAGTGCTTCGGGCGTCCGTACCGCCTCGGTCAACTCGGCGCGCCAGGAAGCTGATGCATCGGCGGCCGCCGGTTCCGCCGGTACGCCGAACGCCTCCCGGAGCACGGCGGGCGCGGCGCTCCAGGGGTCGGCGCCGAGGTGGGCGGTGTCCAGGGCCCGGTCGAGATCGGCGCGGACGAGCACCGCGCCCAGCTGGCGGAGCAGCGTGAGGCCACGGGCGGCCGCCCCGGGCCGGGGCCGGCTGTCCGGGCCGGCGGGCGGCAGGGCGCGAACTCCTTCGACGACGGTGAAACGCTGGACGGCGGACAGGGCGGACGGGTGCGGTGCGACGGCGTGCAGGACCTCGAGCAGGTCGATCAGCTCCCCGGCCGACCAGGCCTCCGGCCTCCCGGCTGTGGCCCGGGGAGACCCGTCCGCCGCTCCCCCGCCGATGGCGGCGTCGAACGCCTCGGTCACCGTACCGGTGTGCCGGGCGAGCAGCGTCACCTCGTCGGCGGACCACGGCCCCGGGCACAGGCGCAGGGCGCACCGCAGGAGGCGGCCGCGGAGCCCGGCCTCGACGGTGCTGCCGGCCAGGCCGAGCCAGTGACCCAACAGCACGCGGGCCGCGGGGCGTTCGTGGGCGGCAACGCCCTTGGGGGGTGCGGCCCGCCGGGCGATGCGCAGGGCGAGCGCCGGGTCCCAGCCGGAGCGCAGCAGAGCCGTCACCTCGGGGTCGGCCCCGTCCGGGGGCCCGTCGGGGGCGGCGGGCGGCGTCGGCACACCGTGCCGGGCCGCCGGTTCCGCCAGGTCCTGGACGGAACCGGCGGCAAGCCCCACCCCGCCGTCGGCGACGAGTGCCAGCAGGGCGGGGACGACCGGCGATCCCCCCACGTCGAGGGCGAGCACGGCGCGGGCGGTCACCTCGTGGTCGAGGGCGCGGAGCAGGAGGCGGCGGGTGCGCTCGTCGCGAGCCGCTTCGGCGGCGGCGAGGAGGGTCGCGGCGTAGGCGCCGCCCACGACGGCGCGCAGCGCCCGTGCCAGCGCGGACCGCAGCCCCGGGTTGTCGTCGCGGCCGAGCGCTCGCAGGAGATGCGGGACGGCGGCCGGCGCGCCCGCTTCGACGAGGGTGGCCGCCGCGGTCTTCCTGATGTTCATGTTCGGGTGGTGGAGACAGCCGGCGACCGCCTCGGCCGCCCAGCGGGCCCGTGCCGCGCCCAGCGCCGACAGGGCCGCGCGCACGGTGCGGATGTCCGGGTCGCGGGTGAGGGGGACGAGGGTCGCGGACAGGGCCCGCGCGTCCTCGCCCGAGGCGTCGTGGGCCAGCAGGGCGATCACGTGCTTGCGCACGTGCGGGTCGCGGTCGCGCAGCAGACGGTGCACCCGGGCCCGGGTGGACGGGGTCGCGGGGACCTGGAGCAACGCCTTGAGCAGCACCGCCCGTCCGCCGCCGGTGAGCCCGGGCCGCTCCAGCAGGCCGAGCACCGTCGCGGTGAGGAACGCGTGGCCCGCTCCGGTGTCGTCCGGTGCGTCGAGCAGACAGACGGGCCTGATCCGCCGCCGCCTCCACAACCGGCTCCCGTGGGCTCGCATCGCCTCCAGCACCTCGGGGGGCAGCTCCGGTTCGCCGTCCGGGCGGGCCGGTCCCACGGGTGCGAGGCCGGGTCCCGGGGCGTCCGTCCCCGGGCCGAGCCGGCCGGCGGCGAGGTCGCGCACGATGCGCAGGAGCAGGTCGGCCAGGGGGACACCCTCCGGGGGCGCGGTTCCCGTACCGGCGTGCGCCGCGATCCGGCAGAACGCCGCCACGGGGGCGTCCGCGTCCACACGGGCGCGCAGGACGGCCAGCTCCCGCTCGTCGGGGGCTCCGAGGTCGGCCTCGATGTCGCGCGGGAGGTCCTGGGGGGCGAGCCGGGCGAGCAGGTCCTGCCGCTGCGCGGGCCGGCGGGTGAGGTGCCACAGGAGTGCCAGCGCCCGGTCGCGTACGGGGCGCAGTCCGGGTGCGACCGGGAGGCGTGATGCACCGTCGGTGGCCGTGGGCGGTCCGTCCGCCGGGCCGCCGACGCCGAACGCGCGGGCCAGCGCCGATCGCGTACGGTCCCCGCCGATGGCCTCCAGGGCGTCCAGCGCGGCGGACGGGGCCGTGGGAAGCAGGGCCAGTACCGCTTCCTCGGCGGCCGGCGGTCGCAGGACGCGGATCGCGGCGAGGAACGGGCGCGGGGCGCGGGCCGCCGGGAGGAGTCGGGTGACGGCCTCGCCGATGGGGACGTCTGCGGCCCCCTGCCGCGACAGGGCGATGAGCAGCTCCAGGCGGCGTGGCCAGTCCGGGGCGGTGGGCGGGGCGTCGGTGAGGGCGTCGAACAGCGGGCGACGGCAGGTGTAGAGGACCGTGGCGAGGTCCTCCGCCGGAAGCGTGTGGTCGGCCAGGGCCAGGGAGAGGAGCGGGCCGACGTCCGGGTCGGCCGGGAAGTGGCCGCGTCGGTGCAGTGCGCGCAGAGAGGTCAGTACGGGCCCGGCGAGCAGGAGGGGGTCCGTCGCGGCCAGGGCCACCAGGCGGCCGACGTCGGCGCGTTCCGCCCGTTCGCCCAGGAGTTCCACGGCCTGCCCGCGCAGGGCCGGAGCCCCCGCCGGATCCTCCGCCGTGCTCCACAGCACCGTGAGGTGACCGTGCCGGGCCGCGGCGAGGAGAGCGGCGGCGGCGAGCGCGGCCGACACCCCGTCGCGGTCGGCGGACCGCCCGTCCAGGGCCCTCGCCGGGCGGGTCAGCGGTTGTGCGTCCACGGGGGCGACCGCCGCCCAGGGCTCGGCGAGTTCGCGCAGCACATCGGTCACGACGTCGGGGTCGGGCGAGTCGAGCAGGCGCACCAGCCGGCCGCGTACGAACGCCGGTGCGAGCAGTCCGGCGTGCAGCCCCTCGCGGGCCAGCCGCAGCGCCTCGGTCCCCAGGACCGGGTCCCCGGTGTCGACGAGTTCGGCCACGAGCCGGTCGGGGCGGTGCGCCCCGGCGGCGGCGCTCTCCCGCACGGCCCGGTAGAGGGGCTCGCCCGCCGGTTCCGTACGGAGGACGGTCGGGTCGCCGAGGATCTCCGCCCGCAGCCAGGCGATCCGTGCCCGGGCGGGCAGCGCGGCCGCACGCCAGTCGGGCAGGCGGTGCCGCGGCTTCCGCGCCACGAGCCGGGCGTGGATCCCCGCGAGCAGGAGGGACTCCTCGGGCGACGCTCCGGAGGAACCCGGCAACAGGCGGGCCACCAGGGCAAGATGACCTGCTCCGGCCGTGTCTTCTCCCCCACCTCCGGAGTCCGGGATGCCCGGGATGTCCGCACGTTCGGTGAGGAGGGTGAGGCCGAGGTGCCGTATCCGGGGCGCGGGGTGCCGGACCATCCGGCCGAGCAGCTCCGGCGGGCAGGTGCGGGCGTCGAGGCGCCGGGCGAGGAGAGAGGCGTCGGCGCGGTCGAGGGCGTCGATGATCGTTTCGTCCGGCGGAGTGGTCACCGACGGAGCGTAGACGGCCGGTTCACTCGGACGCCTGAGGTTTTACGCGCGTGGTACCGCCCTGGCCCGTAGTGATCGATGATGTTGCCCTGGGCCGCCGCCCCGGCAGGAGCAACGGCCGTACGGACGAAGGGGATGTGATGCGGGAACTGCCACCGGACCCGGCGACGACGGACGTACGGGAGGTGTCCCGTACGGGAGAGGACGCCCAGGTGATCGTGGTGGGGGCGGGGCCGGCCGGCTCCTCGGCCGCGTACCACCTGGCGCGGGCCGGAGTGGACGTGATCCTGCTGGAGAAGGCCCGCTTCCCCCGGGAGAAGGTGTGCGGCGACGGTCTCACCCCGCGCGCGGTGCACCAGCTCATCCGGATGGGCGTCGACATCACCGCACCGGGCTGGATGCGTTCACGCGGCATGCGCTGGGTGGCCGGGGAGCACCGGGTGCACATCGAGTGGCCCGCGCTGGGCCGCTATCCGGACTTCGGGCTCTCCCGCAGCCGGCACGACTTCGACGACATCCTGGCCCGGCACGCCGTGGCGGCCGGGGCCCGGCTGTACAGCGGCTGGAAGGCGGAGCGGCCGCTGACGGACCGGGCGGGCCGGGTCTCGGGGGTCGCCGCGTCCTCGGATTCCCCGGACGTTCCGGAGCCGGTCGACTTCCGCGCGCCGGTCGTCATCGCCGCCGACGGAGCCTCGGCCCGCCTCGCCCTGGCGCTCGGTCTGGAGCGGGACCCCCGGCGGCAGATCGCAACGGCCGCCCGGCGCTACTACCGCAGCCCCGAACGCTCCCAGGAGGAGTACCTGGAGCTGTGGGCCGACCTCCGCTTCCCGGACGAGGGCCCGTACCTTCCCGGCTACGGCTGGATCTTCCCGATGGGCGACGGCCGGGTCAACGTCGGACTCGGGGCGTTCCCCCACCGGCGGCACGGCAAGGCGGACCTGCGCGCCACCCTGAACCAGTGGCTGGCCCGGACCCCGGAGGACTGGGGGCTGCGCGAGGAGAACGCGGAGGGCCCGGTCCGCAGCGCCGCCCTGCCCATCGGTTTCAACCGCCACCCGCTGTACGCGCGCGGGCTGCTGCTCGTCGGCGACTCCGGCGGGATGGTCAGCCCCTGGAACGGCGAGGGCATCGCCCAGGCGATGGAGGCGGGCGAGGTCGCCGCCGAGACCGCGGCCCTCGCCCTGGCCCACCCCCGGGGGCCCCGCCGCGAACAGGTGCTGCGCGGCTACCCGGTGGAGATGAACCGCCGCTGGGGCCGCTACTACCGCCTCGGCAACACCGCCGCCGACCTGATCTTGAGCCGCTCGGGCTTCCAGCCGGTGCTGAACCGGTATGTCATGGGATCGCCGTTCCTCCTCAACACGCTGGCCCGGCTGCTCACCGACCTGACGGACAAGCCCTCACGCGATGTGATCGACCACGTCCTCAACACGGCGTTCCGCCTCGTTCCGGCCCCGAGGCCGGGCCGCCCGCGCGGCGGCAGCCTCCGGAAGCGCTGACGGCCCGGCGGACGGACCCGCGGACGTCCGGGCTGTCTCAGGTGGCGATCCCGGCGACGGTGGCCGCCTCCTGGACCACGTCGACCAGCATGGGCATGGTCAGCCGGCCCGTGAAGGTGTTGCGCTGGCTGGGATGGTAACTGCCCAGCAGGTGCAACTCCTGTCGGCGCCCGGTGGCGGGCAGCACGACCCGGGCGCCATGACCGAAGACGGGGCGCGGACGCGGGATCTCCCACCCCGCCTCCGTGAGGGCCGGAAGCAGCGCCTGCCAGCCGAAGCCGCCGAGGACGACCACCGCGGTCAGCCCCGGACTCAGCAGGTCCAGCTCCGCCGCGAGCCAGGGACGACAGGTGTCGCGTTCTTCGGGGGTCGGCCGGTTCGCCGGAGGCGCGCAGTGCACGGGCGACGTCAGTCGCACGCCACGCAGACGGAGCCCGTCCTCGGCATGGACCGAGGACGGCTGCGAGGCGAGGCCCACCGTGTGCAGCGCGGAGAAGAGGAAGTCGCCGGTCGCGTCACCGGTGAACATCCGCCCGGTCCTGTTGCCGCCATGAGCTGCGGGCGCCAGCCCCACCACCGCCACCTTGGCATCCGCCGGGCCGAAGCCCGGCACCGGTCGCGCCCAGTAGTCCTGGTCCCGGAAAGCGGCGCGTTTGACTCCGCCGACCTCCTCGCGCCAGGCCACGAGCCGCGGACAGGCGCGGCAGTGGGAAACGAGGACGTCGAGCTCGGCGAGCCCGGTGCACGAGGGCGCGTGCCGCGCCGGGAATCCCCGGTCGTCGGCCGCCGCCACCGGGTCCGCCGCCTCTTCCATGCCTCCACGCTACTTCCCGGCCCGCCCCGGTGCCGTCGGAGGGTGCAGCAGCCGGGCGAGCAGGTCGTCCAGGCTCACCAGCCCGGTGAGCCCGCCCTCCCCGTCGCGCACGACGGCGATCGTGGCCCGCCGCTCGCGCAGCTGCTCCACCGCGTGTGCCGCGGTCGCGTCCGGGGCCAGCTCCGGGACGGGACGGGCCAGGTCGCGGGCGAGGACGTCCCGGCCTCCGGCGCGGGCCACGAGGGCGTCCCGGGCGTGCACCGATCCGAGGATCTCCTCCCCGTCGCGTACCAGCAGGCGGGTGCGGTCGGCCTCGGCGGCGGTGGCCAGGATCCGGTCGAGTCCGGCGTCCGCCGGAACCGTCGCGATCCGCTCCACGGGGGTCCGGAGCACGGAGACCGGGGTCCCCGGCTCGGTCAGGGACCTGGTCATCAGTCCGGAGTCGCCCTTGCTGATCAGCCCGAGTCGCTCGGACTCCTCGATCAGGTGGGTGAGCTGGTCGCGGTTGTGCACCGAGGCGAGTTCGTCGCGCGGGGTGACCCGGCACAGCCGCACGAGGGCGTTGCTGATCGCGTTCAGCAGCCGGATCAGCGGGCGTACGGCGCCCACCA